>NZ_JAOWGU010000033.1:0-5143 GCF_030332975.1 Citrobacter sp. Cpo032 | reverse complement strand
GGCAGTTCGATGGTACCAGTCACGTCAGTAGTACGGAAGTAGAACTGCGGACGGTAGCCTTTGAAGAACGGAGTATGACGGCCGCCTTCGTCTTTGGACAGAATGTACACTTCAGATTCGAACTTGGTGTGCGGCTTGATAGAGCCCGGCTTAGCCAGTACCTGACCACGTTCGATTTCTTCACGTTTGATACCACGCAGCAGAACACCAACGTTCTCACCAGCACGGCCTTCGTCCAGCAGTTTGCGGAACATTTCAACGCCAGTACAGGTAGACTTAGCTGTCTCTTTGATACCAACGATTTCAACTTCTTCACCAACTTTGATGATACCGCGCTCTACACGACCGGTAACAACGGTACCACGACCGGAGATGGAGAATACGTCTTCGATAGGCAGCAGGAACGGCTTGTCAATCGCACGCTCTGGTTCTGGGATGTAAGAATCCAGGAAGCCAGCCAGTTCGATGATTTTCGCTTCCCACTCTGCTTCGCCTTCCAGCGCTTTCAGAGCAGAACCACGAACGATCGGAGTGTCGTCGCCCGGGAAATCGTACTGAGACAGAAGTTCACGAACTTCCATTTCTACCAGTTCCAGCAGCTCTTCGTCATCAACCATGTCGCATTTGTTCAGGAACACGATGATGTACGGAACGCCTACCTGACGACCCAGCAGGATGTGCTCACGAGTCTGCGGCATCGGGCCGTCAGTCGCAGCAACAACCAGGATCGCGCCGTCCATCTGCGCAGCACCGGTGATCATGTTTTTAACATAGTCGGCGTGGCCCGGGCAGTCTACGTGTGCGTAGTGGCGAGTCGGGGTGTCATATTCAACGTGAGAAGTGTTGATGGTGATACCACGAGCTTTTTCTTCCGGCGCGTTATCGATCTGGTCGAATGCGCGAGCAGCACCGCCGTAGGTTTTAGCCAGAACGGTAGTGATTGCAGCGGTCAGCGTTGTTTTACCATGGTCAACGTGGCCGATAGTACCGACGTTAACGTGCGGTTTAGTACGTTCAAATTTTTCTTTAGACATCGATTGTCCCTCTAAGACACGGATAAATCGGTGATATCACCACATCAACCAGGCAATATACCTGAGCTGTTGAATGCTTTTAAAAGTAAACAGAGAGAAACGGGAAGGAGAAGTGAAGTGGTGCTGATACCCAGAGTCGAACTGGGGACCTCACCCTTACCAAGGGTGCGCTCTACCAACTGAGCCATATCAGCACGTCTGGAGCGGGCAGCGGGAATCGAACCCGCATCATCAGCTTGGAAGGCTGAGGTAATAGCCATTATACGATGCCCGCATCCTGAAACTCGGCTACCCAGTTCTTTCTGCAACAAAAAAGAGATTTCTCTCTTTTCTGTTCGAGCTGATTAATTTTTTAATCAACTCAGGCGGCGATAACGCTGCCAGAAAGTGGTGGTGGGGGAAGGATTCGAACCTTCGAAGTCTGTGACGGCAGATTTACAGTCTGCTCCCTTTGGCCGCTCGGGAACCCCACCGGACTTGATGGTGCCGACTACCGGAATCGAACTGGTGACCTACTGATTACAAGTCAGTTGCTCTACCTACTGAGCTAAGTCGGCATCAAGTAGCGCGCATTTTATGGAGACACGCGCACTCATGCAACTAAAAAATTGCATAAAATGTTCTATCGCTCACATTTTGCACTATACGACCGATAAATAATCTATTTCCTCTTTGGATTGGACAAATTTCCAACGTCACGTGCCTCCTCTGGGAGGAATTTTGCTCCGGCAGGTACGCTTTGATAGAGAGAAAGCACATCTTTATACATCTGGAATACCCGTCACATTGCATTTCAGAGGATGATTTTTTCTTATTATTCCCCCCCATCTGGTGTTACCCTCCTGCCCATTGTCCAAATTAACTGAAATGTGCGTGCCATTGCGTACCGGGATGATTTCGTTTTTTACCGCAGACCTGATATAGCAATGACAGCCAGACCATGCGTATGAGTATAAAAGAGCAAGCGTTAACGTCGCCTTACCTACAGTTTGATCGCAACCAGTGGGCTGCGCTTCGTGATTCCGTGCCGATGACCCTGACCGAGGAAGAGATTGCTCGTCTTAAAGGCATTAACGAAGACTTATCGCTGGAAGAAGTTGCCGAGATTTATTTGCCTCTCTCGCGTTTGCTAAACTTTTACATCAGTTCGAACCTGCGACGTCAGGCCGTGCTGGAGCAATTTTTAGGCACGAATGGCGAGCGTATTCCTTATATTATTAGCATTGCTGGCAGCGTCGCCGTCGGTAAAAGTACGACTGCGCGTGTTTTGCAGGCTTTGCTCAGTCGCTGGCCCGAGCATCGCAAGGTTGAGTTGATTACTACCGATGGCTTTCTCCACCCTAACCAGGTATTGAAAGATCGTGGACTGATGAAGAAGAAAGGCTTCCCCCAGTCCTATGATATGCATCGCTTGGTTAAATTCGTTTCCGATCTGAAATCAGGCGTACCTAACGTCACGGCGCCGGTCTATTCCCATCTCATCTATGATGTGATCCCTGATGGCGACAAAACCGTTGCCCAGCCCGACATATTAATACTCGAAGGGCTAAATGTATTACAAAGCGGGATGGACTATCCTCACGATCCGCATCATGTATTTGTTTCTGACTTTGTCGACTTTTCTATTTATGTTGATGCGCCAGAAGAATTACTCCAGACGTGGTATATCAACCGTTTCCTGAAATTCCGTGAAGGGGCGTTTACCAACCCGGACTCTTATTTCCATAACTATGCAAAATTATCAGAAGATGAGGCTATCAACACCGCCACATCGTTATGGAAAGAGATTAACTGGCTGAATTTAAAACAAAATATATTACCAACGCGTGAGCGAGCAAGCTTAATCATGACGAAAAGTGCCAATCATGCCGTTGAGCAAGTCAGGTTGAGAAAATAAATAAAAAAGGGGAGCAACAGCTCCCCTTCTTATTACTCAGCGCTTCTTAGCGATATTTCTCCACCCATCCAGGGTTTGATCTCGCCATTTTGTTCAAGCAATAATGCACCTTGCGCGTCTATTCCACGAGAGATGCCAAATATTTCTTTATCGCCAATAATAAGTTTGACCGGGCGGTCGATAAAGTTATCCAGTCTCTTCCAGCGAGACAGATACGGCGCTAAACCTTCGTGCTCAAAGAGCACTAACGCAGCACGCAACTCACGTATCAGTCGGGCAGCAAGGGTATTGCGATCAATGTTAATGCCCGCTTCCTGCAAGTTAATCCAGCCTTGATTAACCACATTTTCTTCAACCCGGCGCATGGACATATTAATACCCGCACCGATAACAATCTGCGCGGCATCCCCTGTCTTACCGGTCAGTTCAACCAGGATCCCTGCCAGCTTACGGTCGAGCAAATAGAGGTCGTTGGGCCATTTTACACGTACCTTCTCTGCGCCCAGATCGCGTAAAACCTCAGCCATGACGATACCAATAACCAGACTCAGGCCAATCGCGGCAGCCGGTCCTTGTTCCAACCGCCAGAACATTGAAAGGTACAGGTTGGCACCAAACGGTGAAAACCATTTGCGACCACGGCGACCGCGCCCGGCTTGCTGATATTCAGCGACACAGGCATCCCCTGACTCCAGTTGACCTATTCGGTCCATCAGGTACTGATTGGTTGAGTCGATAACCGGCAGGACTGTGATATTTCCACCATCCAGTTGAGAATGAATAAGTGAGGCATCTAATAGTTGGATAGGCTCCGGTAAGCTGTATCCTTTACCTGGAACAGTAAAGACATCAACCCCCCAGTCGCGTAACGTCTGGACATGCTTATTGATTGCGGCACGGCTCATTCCCAACTTTTCACCGAGCTGCTCACCAGAATGAAATTCGCCATCAGCGAGTAATGAAATAAGCGTCAGAGGGACGGTATTATCCTTCATGCAATGATCTCCACAGCATTCATTTCACCCTGCGGGCCAATAAATCGGACCTCTGGTTCGAGCCAGACATTAAATTTCTCACCGACTTTTTGACGTACATAATGTGCAAGTTGCACCACATCCTGACTCGTCGCATTGTCTGCATTGATCAGCACCAGAGCCTGCTGTTGATGTACCGCTGCGCCACCAATGCGCATGCCTTTTAGCTGACACTGATCGATAAGCCAGCCGGCTGCCAGTTTCACAGAACCATCAGCCTGCGGGTAATGAGGTGCTGTTGGGAATTTTGCCAGGAGCTCCTGCGCAATCTCTGCGGTGACAACCGGGTTTTTAAAGAAGCTTCCTGCATTACCGTTTACTTTCGGATCGGGCAGTTTTGTCGTGCGCATATGGCAGACAGAATCAAAAACCTGCTGAGGCGTCACCGTTGTAGGATCCAGGCGCGTCAGATCGCCATAGGTCAGTACCGGATGCCACTGTTTAGACAAGCGTAAACCAACAGCAATAATTGCGAAGCGATCCTGGTATTCATGTTTGAAGATGCTGTCACGATAACCAAAGCGACATTCTGCCGCACCAACGCGCAGATGTTTGCCAGTCGACAGCTCAACGCAGTCTACGTATTCGCAGACGCGCTGTAGCTCTACGCCATAGGCACCAATATTCTGGATTGGCGATGAACCCACGCAGCCTGGGATAAGCGCCAGATTTTCCAGGCCAGGCATACCAAGCTGCAACGTATGCTGGACCAGATGATGCCAGTTTTCACCCGCACCTACGTGCAAATGCCACGCATCAGGTTGTTCTGTAATCTCAATACCCTTAATACGGTTGACGATCACCGTACCCTGGAAGGTATCAAGAAACAGGACGTTGCTCCCTTCGCCCAGAATCAGTACTGGATGATGCGATGCATTGGCTGATTGCCAGGCATTCAGTAATTGTTGTTCATTTTCGGCGCAGACAAGTTCATTCGTTTGCTGATCGATACCGAAGGTGTTCCAGGCTTTAAGGGAGTGATTCATAGACGCTTTCCTGATGCAAAATCGCGCCTAGTTTACCGCATATACCGCTGGATGGCTTGTGTTATGGAGGTTTTGGATATTGCTTTGCACCCGATGGTGCGGTGTTGTGATGTGCCTGATGCGCTGCGCTTATCAGGCCTACAAAATACATTCAGCCCTGCCTCTGTAGGCCGGATAAGGCGGTACGCCGCA
>NZ_JAOWGU010000032.1:0-2137 GCF_030332975.1 Citrobacter sp. Cpo032 | reverse complement strand
GGTGATGCTGCCAACTTACTGATTTAGTGTATGATGGTGTTTTTGAGGTGCTCCAGTGGCTTCTGTTTCTATCAGCTGTCCCTCCTGTTCAGCTACTGACGGGGTGGTGCGTAACGGCAAAAGCACCGCCGGACATCAGCGCTATCTCTGCTCTCACTGCCGTAAAACATGGCAACTGCAGTTCACTTACACCGCTTCTCAACCCGGTACGCACCAGAAAATCATTGATATGGCCATGAATGGCGTTGGATGCCGGGCAACAGCCCGCATTATGGGCGTTGGCCTCAACACGATTTTACGTCACTTAAAAAACTCAGGCCGCAGTCGGTAACCTCGCGCATACAGCCGGGCAGTGACGTCATCGTCTGCGCGGAAATGGACGAACAGTGGGGATACGTCGGGGCTAAATCGCGCCAGCGCTGGCTGTTTTACGCGTATGACAGTCTCCGGAAGACGGTTGTTGCGCACGTATTCGGTGAACGCACTATGGCGACGCTGGGGCGTCTTATGAGCCTGCTGTCACCCTTTGACGTGGTGATATGGATGACGGATGGCTGGCCGCTGTATGAATCCCGCCTGAAGGGAAAGCTGCACGTAATCAGCAAGCGATATACGCAGCGAATTGAGCGGCATAACCTGAATCTGAGGCAGAACCTGGCACGGCTGGGACGGAAGTCGCTGTCGTTCTCAAAATCGGTGGAACTGCATGACAAAGTCATCGGGCATTATCTGAACATAAAACACTATCAATAAGTTGGAGTCATTACCCCTTTTTTTGACTTCTTTCATGTGATGGCCTCTGACAGAAATAACGTCATAGTCTCTGTTATGTGCAACGAGGTGCTTTGTCCATGGTTGATAGCATCAAAATAGTTTAATCAGGCAATAATATACTTGCTTACGAACTATGTAATTTATTGATTCATTAAGAAACTTAAAAAGTTAAAAGATTTCCGGGAGTCAACATTGAGGATTAAGCACGTTTTCCTTAATGCTACTTTTAGCATCTTATCTAAAATTAACCGCTGGTGCGAAGTAATACGGAGATATTATCATGGCAAAAATAGGTGATGGCATTCCGCATCTTATAGATCGAGCTATAGATTTTATGGCATCAACCCAGGCGTTCCGAGAGTATTTGAAAAAACTCCCCCCCCGTAACACAATTCCGTCCGATATTCCTGAGGAAAAAGTGCCGTTATATCTACAACGTCTGGAATATTATCGCCAGCTTTACAGGCCAAAGTAGATAAAATGTGCCCTCAGAGGAAATTGTTTACTTTTGAAAGGTATTTTTAAGCTGATTATTTGAAATCAGAACTGTCAGAGAGAGGACCATTGTTGATCACACAGCCTGTTGATAGAGTAAAAGACCACCTCCTGAGGAGGTGGCTTTTCAGAATGCCCCCTATAAGGGGGGCAAATGTCATATTCCGTTTTCTACTCTAGCAACTCCATCTGCTGTTCATGTGTTTGTTCCATCTTTTCCTGATGCCTCACATATCGTCTGATAATTTCTTCGTTCACGCCTAGGTGATGCTGCCAACTTACTGATTTAGTGTATGATGGTGTTTTTGAGGTGCTCCAGTGGCTTCTGTTTCTATCAGCTGTCCCTCCTGTTCAGCTACTGACGGGGTGGTGCGTAACGGCAAAAGCACCGCCGGACATCAGCGCTATCTCTGCTCTCACTGCCGTAAAACATGGCAACTGCAGTTCACTTACACCGCTTCTCAACCCGGTACGCACCAGAAAATCATTGATATGGCCATGAATGGCGTTGGATGCCGGGCAACAGCCCGCATTATGGGCGTTGGCCTCAACACGATTTTACGTCACTTAAAAAACTCAGGCCGCAGTCGGTAACCTCGCGCATACAGCCGGGCAGTGACGTCATCGTCTGCGCGGAAATGGACGAACAGTGGGGATACGTCGGGGCTAAATCGCGCCAGCGCTGGCTGTTTTACGCGTATGACAGTCTCCGGAAGACGGTTGTTGCGCACGTATTCGGTGAACGCACTATGGCGACGCTGGGGCGTCTTATGAGCCTGCTGTCACCCTTTGACGTGGTGATATGGATGACGGATGGCTGGCCGCTGTATGAATCCCGCCTGAAGGGAAAGCTGCACGTAATCAGCAA
>NZ_JAOWGU010000031.1:0-286858 GCF_030332975.1 Citrobacter sp. Cpo032 | reverse complement strand
GGCAGTTCGATGGTACCAGTCACGTCAGTAGTACGGAAGTAGAACTGCGGACGGTAGCCTTTGAAGAACGGAGTATGACGGCCGCCTTCGTCTTTGGACAGAATGTACACTTCAGATTCGAACTTGGTGTGCGGCTTGATAGAGCCCGGCTTAGCCAGTACCTGACCACGTTCGATTTCTTCACGTTTGATACCACGCAGCAGAACACCAACGTTCTCACCAGCACGGCCTTCGTCCAGCAGTTTGCGGAACATTTCAACGCCAGTACAGGTAGACTTAGCTGTCTCTTTGATACCAACGATTTCAACTTCTTCACCAACTTTGATGATACCGCGCTCTACACGACCGGTAACAACGGTACCACGACCGGAGATGGAGAATACGTCTTCGATAGGCAGCAGGAACGGCTTGTCAATCGCACGCTCTGGTTCTGGGATGTAAGAATCCAGGAAGCCAGCCAGTTCGATGATTTTCGCTTCCCACTCTGCTTCGCCTTCCAGCGCTTTCAGAGCAGAACCACGAACGATCGGAGTGTCGTCGCCCGGGAAATCGTACTGAGACAGAAGTTCACGAACTTCCATTTCTACCAGTTCCAGCAGCTCTTCGTCATCAACCATGTCGCATTTGTTCAGGAACACGATGATGTACGGAACGCCTACCTGACGACCCAGCAGGATGTGCTCACGAGTCTGCGGCATCGGGCCGTCAGTCGCAGCAACAACCAGGATCGCGCCGTCCATCTGCGCAGCACCGGTGATCATGTTTTTAACATAGTCGGCGTGGCCCGGGCAGTCTACGTGTGCGTAGTGGCGAGTCGGGGTGTCATATTCAACGTGAGAAGTGTTGATGGTGATACCACGAGCTTTTTCTTCCGGCGCGTTATCGATCTGGTCGAATGCACGAGCAGCACCGCCGTAGGTTTTAGCCAGTACGGTAGTGATTGCAGCGGTCAGGGTAGTTTTACCGTGGTCAACGTGGCCGATGGTGCCGACGTTAACGTGCGGTTTTGTACGTTCAAATTTTTCTTTAGACACGGCTATATTCCTTACTATAGTGCTCTCCCCTATGGAGAGAGCACGGGACTTAGGTTTTAATCCTGTGGATTATTTACCACGGGCTTCAATAACGGCCTGAGCTACGTTGTTCGGCGCATCGTCGTACTTCAGGAACTCCATGGAGTAAGAAGCACGGCCTTTGGTCAGAGAACGCAGCTGGGTTGCATATCCGAACATTTCAGACAGCGGAACTTCAGCATGGATAACAACGCCAGTGACGTTGGATTCCTGACCACGAAGCATACCACGACGGCGGCTCAAGTCACCGATTACGTCACCGGTGTTCTCTTCCGGAGTCTCTACTTCAACCTTCATGATAGGCTCAAGCAGAACTGGTTTCGCTTTCTTAAAGCCATCTTTGAAGGCGATAGAAGCGGCCAGTTTAAACGCCAGCTCAGAGGAGTCAACGTCATGGTAAGAACCGAAGTGCAGACGCACGCCCAGATCAACAACCGGGTAACCAGCCAGCGGGCCAGATTTCAGCTGTTCCTGGATGCCTTTATCAACGGCCGGGATGTATTCGCCAGGAATTACACCACCTTTGATGTCGTTGATGAACTCGTAGCCTTTCGGGTTTGAACCCGGCTCCAGCGGGTACATGTCGATAACAACATGACCGTACTGACCGCGACCACCAGACTGCTTAGCGTGTTTACCTTCGATATCGGTAACTTTCGCGCGAATCGCTTCGCGGTAAGCAACCTGAGGTTTACCGACGTTCGCTTCAACGTTGAATTCACGCTTCATACGGTCAACGATGATGTCGAGGTGCAGCTCACCCATACCAGCGATAATGGTCTGGTTAGATTCTTCGTCAGTCCATACGCGGAATGACGGGTCTTCTTTAGCCAGACGGCCCAGAGCCAGACCCATTTTTTCCTGGTCAGCTTTGGTTTTCGGTTCTACCGCGATGGAAATTACCGGCTCAGGGAATTCCATACGTTCCAGAATGATCGGGTGATCCGGGTCACACAGAGTGTCACCAGTGGTCACGTCTTTCAGACCGATTGCAGCAGCGATATCGCCCGCGCGAACTTCTTTGATCTCTTCACGTTTGTTAGCGTGCATCTGTACGATACGGCCGAAACGTTCACGTGCAGTTTTCACGGAGTTCAGGATGGTGTCACCGGAGTTAACCACACCAGAGTACACGCGGAAGAAGGTCAGGTTACCCACGAACGGGTCAGTAGCGATTTTGAATGCCAGAGCAGCAAACGGCTCGTCATCGCTAGCATGACGCTCAGCAGGAGTATCTTTACCGTCGTCCAGAATACCGTTGATCGCAGGTACGTCTACTGGGGATGGCAGGTAATCAATTACCGCATCCAGCATCGCCTGAACACCTTTGTTCTTGAACGCAGAACCACAGGTTACCAGGATGATTTCGTTGTTCAGAACGCGCTGACGCAGAGCTTTTTTGATCTCTTCTTCAGTCAGTTCTTCACCACCCAGGTATTTCTCCATCAGCTCTTCTGAAGCTTCTGCAGCGGACTCGATCAGGTTCTGGTGCCATTCTTCAGCCAGTTCCTGCATGTCAGCCGGGATATCTTCATAAGTGAAGGTTACGCCTGCATCTTCTTCGTTCCAGTTGATGGCTTTCATTTTCACCAGGTCAACAACACCGGTGAACGCTTCTTCAGCGCCAATTGCCAGCTGCAGCGGAACAGGGTTCGCGCCCAGACGGGTTTTGATCTGACCAACAACTTTCAGGAAGTTCGCACCCATACGGTCCATTTTGTTAACGAACGCAATGCGCGGAACTTTATATTTGTTTGCCTGACGCCATACGGTTTCAGACTGAGGCTGAACACCACCAACTGCGCAGTAAACCATTACTGCACCATCAAGCACACGCATGGAACGTTCTACTTCGATAGTGAAGTCAACGTGCCCCGGGGTGTCGATGATGTTTACGCGATGCGGTTCATACTGCTTAGCCATACCAGACCAGAATGCAGTAGTCGCTGCGGAGGTGATAGTAATACCACGTTCCTGCTCCTGCTCCATCCAGTCCATGGTGGCTGCGCCGTCATGAACTTCACCGATTTTATGGTTTACACCGGTGTAGAACAGAATACGTTCGGTAGTAGTGGTTTTACCGGCGTCGATGTGCGCACTGATACCGATGTTACGGTAGCGCGCGATGGGTGTTGTACGAGCCATTTGATTCCTCGTTTATCTTTTAGGCGTTCAATTTAAGTAGCCCAAAGCGGGCTGCTTACTAGAAGCGCCCGCCTGGTGACTAAAACTCCGAAGGGATTACCAACGGTAGTGTGCGAACGCCTTGTTGGCTTCTGCCATACGGTGAACGTCTTCACGTTTCTTAACTGCAGTACCTTTGTTTTCTGCAGCATCAGAAAGTTCGTTCGCCAGGCGCAGAGCCATGGATTTATCACCGCGTTTACGAGCAGCTTCAACGATCCAACGCATTGCCAGAGCATTACGACGGACCGGACGGACTTCAACTGGTACCTGATAAGTAGAACCACCAACGCGGCGAGACTTAACTTCGACAGTCGGGCGCACGTTTTCGAGAGCTACTTCGAAAGCTTCCAGTTCGTTTTTACCAGAACGCTGAGCCAGGGTCTCCAGCGCGCTGTATACGATAGTTTCGGCAGTAGATTTTTTACCATCTACCATCAGGATATTTACAAATTTAGCCAGCAGTTCTGATCCGAACTTCGGATCCGGCAGAATTTTACGCTGACCAATGACGCGACGACGTGGCATGGAAATACTCCGTTGTTAATTCAGGATTGTCCAAAACTCTAAGAGTTTAGTTTGACATTAATATAAAACGTTTGGCCTTACTTAACGGAGAACCATTAAGCCTTAGGACGTTTCACGCCATACTTGGAGCGTGATTGCTTACGGTCTTTAACGCCGGAGCAGTCAAGCGCACCACGAACGGTGTGGTAACGAACACCCGGGAGGTCTTTTACACGACCGCCACGGATCAGGATCACGGAGTGCTCCTGCAGGTTGTGACCTTCACCACCGATGTAGGAAGTCACTTCAAAACCGTTAGTCAGACGAACGCGGCAAACTTTACGCAGTGCGGAGTTCGGTTTTTTAGGAGTGGTAGTATATACACGAGTACATACGCCACGTTTCTGCGGGCATGCTTCCAGCGCAGGCACGTTGCTTTTTGCAACTTTGCGTGCACGTGGTTTGCGTACCAGCTGGTTAACTGTTGCCATTAAATAGCTCCTGGTTTTAGCTTTTGCTTCGTAAACACGTAATAAAACGACCTCATACAATATGAGGACGCAGAATTTTAGGTCGGTGTCGAAAAGGTGTCAAGAAATATACAACGATCCCACAATTACCAGGACATCTGGCTGGGATGCTTCACCGTAAGTCTGACGAAGTCAGTATAGCTAACCCTGACGACACTGTCTGAAATTTGACCACTCAAACCGCGAGCCTTAATGTCTTCTTCCAGTACATAGACCTTAATGGAGGCATTTTGCAGACTTTCAAGGAAACGGCTGCCTTCTATTGCCGCCGTCACGCCATCCTGGAGCAATAAAAGCTCATCGTCTTTATCTACCAGGCGAAGAAGAGAGGAGAAATCGGTAAGCCACGCGGAGCGATGTAGTGTGTGCAGCATGAGGGTCTCAAAACCTTAAAATGACGTCAAAGTTGCCTAACTCACGGCGTAAATCTTCCGGTTCAAGCGCTGTCGCATCGATCACAAAATTAACCCCCTGCTGAAGGCCCCGCTCGCGTAATGAAGCGGCGCACAGCCAACATTGATCGATATCGTACAACCCTAACAGCTTGAAGGTTGCGATATAGTCTCGCGCCAGCACGGCATCCGGTTGTTGTCCCTGGAGGATTTGAAAGACGCCATCGCCGATAAAAAACACGCCGAGGTCTTCCGTTAATGCAGATGTCGCTAGCAATGCATCTAATCCTTCACGGCCAGATGCGCTGCCATGCGGCACGGTAGAAAAGACAAAAGCAACACGTTTCATCAGAACTGCACCACGCGATCGCAGGTCAGGGATGCCTCAGCCAGCGATCCAAGCCCGCTGAGGTTAAAACCTGATTGTAAATTAGCCCCTGCCAGTCCCAGACGCTTTGCCTCAGTTTCATCAACAACGCCGCGACGCAACGCCGCCGCCACGCAGATATTCAGCGTTACACCATGCTGTTGGTTCAGCTGTTGCCAGGCCCGCACCAGATCATATTCATCACTGGCGGGTGAAGTCAGTAAGTTGGCGTTATATACACCTTCTCGATAGAAAAAGACGCTGCATAACTCATGCCCTTCTTCGAGAAGCGCATGTGCAAATTGCAACGCGCTACTCGCCTGCTGCGTGCCATAAGCAGGCCCTGTCACCATGATGGCAAAACGCATTACTTGTCTTGCCCCTGGAAATCGCCGCTTTTGAACTGACGAATATAGAGGTAGACCGTATGTTTGGAGATGTTCAGCCGATCGGCGACCTGGTTGATGGCATCTTTAATATCGAAGATGCCTTTCTCATATAAATTCAGGACGATCTGGCGGTTCTTCGCGTTGTTGGAAACATTGCGATCGGCATTCACTTCTTCGATCGTGAATTCCAGCGTCTGGGTAACCAGATCTTCCACCGAAGAAGCAAAGTTGACGGCAGAGCCCACTTCCGGGGTTTCCGGTGGGATAAAGGTATTCATTATCTGCGAGAAAGGAACATCAAGGTTCATGTTGATGCACAGCAGACCAATCACGCGATGCTCACGGTTGCGAATGGCAATCGTCACCGACTTCATCAAGACACCGCTTTTCGCACGTGTGAAGTAACACTTCGACACGCTGCTATCCGCACCCGTCATATCATGCAGCATACGCAACGCAAGGTCGGTAATCGGTGAGCCAATTTTACGGCCCGTGTGTTCACCGTTAGCAATGCGGATGGCCGAGCATTTCAAATCCTGCAAAGAGTGCAATACGATTTCACAATGGGAACCAATGAGCATCGCCAACCCGTCCACTACCGCTTCGTAGGATTTGAGGATATCGAAGTCGGTTTGATCGAAAGGACGTTGATCCAGCAAATCTAGCTCACTGGTTTCGTTGGTTAAAAGCGACCTGGACATGAAAAAAAGCACTCCTTTTCAGGAGCCTGTCGTTATGTTGTCAGGGCAGGCTCATCACTATTATAGGGGCATCTAAAGTAATACAGCGCACAAGGCGCTTTCCAGTATTAATTATATCCTGTCGATAATAAAAAACCGCCGCCCTGTGGGCGGCGGTTTCTGTTAGCTTATTTTTTGCTGCTGTCTGCAGCTTTATCTGCCGGTGCAGCATCTGGCTGCGCGTCAGCTTTCGGTGCCGGTTTGATGTCTAACAGTTCAACATCAAAGACCAGCGTAGAGTTGGCCGGAATACCCGGGACGCCGGTTTTGCCGTAAGCCAGATCCGGTGGGATAACCAGCTGGATTTTGCCGCCTTTCTTGATGTTTTTCAGGCCTTCAGTCCAGCCAGGGATGACACCGTCAAGACGGAAAGACAGCGGCTCACCACGGGTGTAGGAGTTATCAAACTCTTTACCATCGATCAGCGTACCTTTGTAGTTGACTACCACGGTATCGCTGTCTTTCGGTGCAGCGCCAGTACCTTCTTTCTCTACTTTGTAGACCAGGCCAGTAGAAGAGGTTTTAACGCCTTTCTCTTTAGCAAATTTCTCGCGGTAAACTTTACCTTTGGCTTCGTTGTCAGCCGCGTCTTTTTCCATTTTCGCCTGAGCGGAGCTCTTCACGCGCGCTTCAAACGCCTGCAGAGTTTGTTCGATTTCCTGGTCAGACAGTTTGCTCTTGTCTGCAAACGCATCCTGAACACCAGCGATCAGCTGATCTTTATCCAGTTTGATGCCCAGTTTTTCCTGCTCTTTCAGAGAGTTTTCCATATAACGACCCAGGGACGCGCCCAGCGCGTAAGCGGCTTTTTGGTCGTCATTCTTGAATGCTGCTTTGCTGTCAGCAGTAGCGGCTGGTTTCGCAGCATCAGCAGCGAAGGTGATCGGGGCATGCAGAGCAACAGCCATTGTGGTCGCCAGCAGCGTTACTTTAAACAGTGATTTCATCCATATCTCCAGGGCCGGGGCATCTCACCCCAGGGTTAGCTAACATAAAAATGTACTATAAAGCGTTGCAGAACAAATCAACATACAGGCACGCCCTATTATCACCACTTTTCAGACTCTTTTTGTTTAAATTAGTTTCGTTACCGAAGATTGAGTGCTGTGCAAACAGGCAAAGTTAAGTAGAATTCGCCGCAGTCCGCGATCTGCCGGAGAAAAAAGAAAGAGGTGAATCATGCAGGATACAACAATGGAAACTCGCCTGGCTGAACTGGAAAGTCGCCTGGCATTTCAGGAGATCACCATTGAAGAGCTCAACGTGACGGTGACCGCGCATGAACTGGAAATGGCCAAACTGCGCGACCATCTGCGTCTGCTGACGGAAAAGCTCAAAGCAACGCAGCCGTCCCACATTGCGTCGCAGTCTGAAGAGACCCCGCCGCCACATTATTGAGACGTAAAAAAAGCGGGGATATCCCCGCTTTTTTGTGCCGGATGACGACGTAAACGTCTTATCCGGCCTACGGTAGGCCTGATAAGCGTAGCGCCATCAGGCAATCATACCGATCAGTGGCAACCGCAGCCGCCGCCGTTACCTTTACCGCCACCGCCGCAGCAGCCTTCGCCACCGTGCTCGTGACCATGGTCGTGACCGTGGCCGTGACCACCGCAGCAACCGTCATGACCGTGGTCATGATCGTGGTCGTGGCCGTGCGCACCGTGAACGTGGCCGTGAGCCAGTTCTTCTTCGGTCGCTTCGCGGATAGCAACAACTTCTACGTTGAATTTCAGATTCTGGCCAGCCAGCATGTGGTTACCGTCAACCACAACGTGGTCGTCTTCCACTTCGGTAATTTCTACCGGTACTGGACCCTGGTCAGTTTCAGCCAGGAAACGCATGCCAACCTGCAGTTCGTCAACGCCCATGAAGACGTCTTTAGGAACGCGCTGCACCAGGTTTTCGTCGTACTGACCGTATGCGTCGTTTGCGCCAACAGCAACATCGAATTTGTCGCCAACTTCATGACCGTCCAGCGCTGTTTCCAGGCCAGAAATCAGGGAACCGTGACCATGCAGGTAGTCCAGCGGTGCACTCACCGGAGACTCATCAACCAACACACCGTCTTCTGTACGTACCTGATAGGCCAGGCTGACCACCAGGTCCTTTGCTACTTTCATGATATCTCCTGAGCATGGAAAGAATAGTGGCGCAGATTGTAGCGGAATTCTGCACCCGTGTACCCTCTAGCTTAAAAAAAGCTGCGCCATATCGCTAGTCCGGATGAAAAATCCCGATCACTTGCTCTTCTTTGCGAACGTGCTCGCGTGCCTCTTTATCGGCTTCCCGCATCTGATGACCGCACTTAACACACTCAACAATATCGATATTATTTTCACGCCACATCGCCAGCGTATCCTGCGACTGGCAGGACGGACATTTTGCACCTGCGATAAAACGTTTACGAATTGCCATGGTTATCCTCTACTCAAATTCATCCCAGCCATCCAGCTGACGTCGCTCTTGCTGCATCTCTCGTTGGAAAATTTCCTCCAGCTCGCGCCGGGCTTCCCTGGCTCGAGAGATTTGTACCGTATCTGTATGCATGGGGATCAGTTCCCGCAGCATGCGCATATCCAGCCGCCGAAAATGCAGCTGAGCGCGCTGAGCCTGGTGCGGATGCATTCCCAGTGTAACCAGCGTTTTACGCCCCAACTCCAGCGCACTGGAGAACGTTTCGCGGGAAAACTGCGTCACACCAGCCTGTAATAACTCATGCGCCTCTACACGTCCGCGCGCTCGCGCAAGAATATGCAAATGCGGAAAATACTGTTGGCACAGTTCCACCAGTTTCATGGTGTCTTCAGGCTCATTACAGGTAATAACAATAGATTGCGCCGCCTCTGCCCCTGCGGAGCGCAACAGTTCCACCTGCGTGGCATCACCGTAATAAACCTTATAGCCATATTTACGCATCAGATTCACCGCGCTGATATCCCGCTCCAAAACGGTAATGCGCATTTTATTGGCCATCAACAGACGACCAATAACCTGACCAAAACGCCCAAACCCCACCACAATCACCTGCGGTTTATCATCTTCCACCCAGGGTTTTTCGTCTTCCTCATCCGTGCCGTTAAACTGGCGGGAGAGCCATTTATCAATCAACTTCATCACCAGCGGCGTGGTCATCATCGACAGTGTGACGGTCACCAGCAGCAACGCCATTTGGTCGCCCTGAAACAGCCGTTGCGAGGATGCCGTTGAAAACAGCACGAAAGCGAATTCACCACCCTGACTTAAAACCCCGGCAAATTGCATCCGTTCAGAGCTTCTCATGCCGTTAAGACGCGCCAGCACATACAACACCAGCATTTTTACGACCACCAGCACGATCACGCTCGCTACCACCCACAGAATATGGGTGTAGAGCACACCGAGGTTGAGCGACATGCCAACGGAGATAAAAAACAGCCCGAGCAACAGGCCTTTAAACGGATCGATTGCCGTTTCCAGCTCATGTCGGTATTCGCTTTCCGCCAGCAGCACGCCCGCGATAAACGTTCCCAGCGCCATTGACAGCCCCAGCGCATCCATAAATAAAGCAGAACCCAGCACCAACAGCAGCGTGGCAGCGGTGAACACTTCCCGCACGCCAGAATCCGCAATAAAGCGGAAAACCGGACGCAGCAAATAGCGACCGCCAATCAGCATGCCGGCAAAGGCCAGCACCTTCATCCCCACTTTGATCCAGTCAAAATGTTCGTCAGCAGAGCCCGCCAGCAGCGGAACCAGCGCCAGCGCGGGGATCACCGCCAGATCCTGAAACAGCAGCACCGAAAAACCCAGTTGTCCGGATTCACTGCGGTTCATGCCTTTTTCGCGCATCAACTGTAGCGCCATAGCGGTCGATGACATCGCCAGACCAATGCCGCCAACCACTGCCGCCTGCCAGGAGAACGCAGTGAGCATCAATAATCCGGCCAGCACCACCGCGCTCAGCATCACCTGCGCGGCACCGACGCCAAAAATTGAACGCCGCAGTTGCCACAGTTTGGCGGGATTAAGTTCCAGCCCAATGATGAACATCAGAAAGACTACGCCCAGCTCGGAAAAATGCAGGATTTCATCCACATCGCTGATAAATCCTAATCCCCACGGGCCGATAGCAATACCCGCCAGCAAGTAACCCAGCACCGGACCGATACCCAGCTTTGAGGCCAGGGGAACTGCAGCCACCGCCGCGAAGAGGAACAACACTCCTGCTGTCAATAAATCAGAACCTTCCATCAGCGGCCTCCCACAGGGATCGGATTCGCCAGCCAGTCACCATACGCTTTCGCATGGCTGTCCAGCTCCTGCTTCGTTTGCCGTCTGGCCCAGTAAACGATAATTGGGCTCATCCAGTGCATGCGGCACATACCGGCCGTTAGCTCGAAAGGACGCAGCACATCGCTCATTGGATAACGGTTTAGCGCGTCATAGCGGTAGGCACTTTCCGGTTCTCCGGTAGTGATAACGCTACGCCAGTACTTTCCCGCCAGTTGATTCCCTCCGGGACCGCTGGCAAATCCGCGGCTCAGTACGCGGTCAAGCCATTCCTTTAACAGCGCCGGACAGCTATAGGTATAGAGTGGGTGCTGAAAAACAATCACATCATGCTCACGCAGCAGCGCCTGTTCATGCGGAATATCGATAAAAAAATCAGGATAGTGCGCGTAAAGGTCGTGCACGGTAACATTGCTGAGCTGCATGGCCGGTTTAAGCAGAACACGGTTCGCGACCGAGTCCTGAGATTCCGGATGGGCATACAGCAGCAAGACTTTCGCTGGCTGGAACATCATCCCCCTCCCGGTTTTGTCTTTTGTCTATTTTCGACGTTTTGGGCTACCATTGCGCCTCGGTGCGGCAAACGGCCCGCACATTACATTATCATAATGATAAATTAACATAGTCTGAACATACGGCGCCTTATGATTGTTTTCTCATCGTTACAAATTCGTCGCGGCGTGCGCGTCTTGCTGGACAATGCCACGGCCACCATTAATCCAGGGCAGAAGGTTGGCCTGGTGGGTAAAAATGGCTGCGGTAAATCTACCCTGCTGGCATTGCTGAAAAATGAACTCAGCGCCGACGCTGGAGGATTTACCTATCCGGGAAACTGGCAGCTCGCGTGGGTGAATCAGGAAACGCCTGCGTTGCCACAGCCCGCGCTGGAGTACGTCATTGACGGCGACCGCGAGTATCGTCAACTGGAAGCGCAGTTGAACGACGCCAACGAACGTAACGATGGACATGCCATTGCCACCGTCCATGGCAAGCTGGATGCCATCGACGCCTGGACCGTGCGCTCACGCTCCGCCAGCCTGCTGCATGGCCTCGGCTTCTCCAACGAACAGCTTGAGCGCCCGGTCAGCGACTTCTCCGGTGGCTGGCGTATGCGTCTCAACCTGGCCCAGGCGCTGATTTGCCGTTCAGACCTACTGCTGCTCGATGAACCCACCAACCACCTCGATCTCGACGCGGTGATCTGGCTGGAAAGATGGCTGAAAAGCTATCAGGGTACGCTGATTTTGATCTCCCACGATCGCGACTTCCTCGATCCGGTGGTAGATAAAATTATTCATATCGAACAGCAAACCATGTTCGAGTACACCGGCAACTACAGCGCGTTTGAAATCCAGCGTGCGACCCGCCTCGCACAGCAACAGGCAATGTACGAAAGCCAGCAGGAGCGCGTGGCGCATCTGCAAAGCTATATCGATCGTTTTCGCGCCAAAGCAACGAAAGCGAAGCAGGCACAGAGCCGTATCAAAATGCTGGAACGCATGGAGCTGATTGCCCCAGCGCACGTGGACAACCCGTTCCACTTCAGCTTCCGTGAGCCGGAAAGCCTGCCAAACCCGCTGCTGAAGATGGAAAAGGTTAGCGCAGGCTACGGCGATCGCGTCATTCTCGATTCGATCAAACTGAATCTGGTGCCGGGTTCCCGCATCGGCCTGCTCGGTCGCAACGGCGCGGGTAAATCGACGCTGATTAAGCTGCTGGCCGGCGAACTGGCCCCCATCAGCGGTGAGATTGGCCTGGCGAAAGGCATCAAACTGGGCTACTTCGCGCAGCACCAGTTGGAGTTTTTACGCGCCGATGAATCACCCATTCAGCATCTGGCACGCATGGCACCGCAGGAACTGGAGCAGAAACTGCGTGACTACCTGGGTGGATTCGGCTTCCAGGGCGATAAAGTCAGCGAAGAGACACGCCGCTTCTCCGGTGGCGAAAAAGCGCGTCTGGTACTGGCGTTGATCGTCTGGCAGCGCCCTAACCTGCTGCTGCTCGATGAACCAACCAACCACCTGGACCTGGATATGCGTCAGGCGCTGACCGAGGCGCTGATCGATTTTGAAGGCGCGCTGGTTGTCGTCTCGCACGACCGTCACCTGATCCGATCCACCACCGACGACCTCTATCTGGTACACGACAAGAAAGTCGAGCCGTTTGATGGCGATCTGGAGGATTATCAGCAGTGGCTGAGCGATGTCCAGAAACAGGAAAACCAGGGCGACGAACCGGCGAAAGAGAGCGTTAACAGCGCCCAGGCGCGTAAAGACCAGAAGCGCCGCGAAGCGGAACTGCGCTCCCTGACGCAGCCGCTGCGTAAAGAGATTACCCGTCTGGAAAAAGAGATGGAGAAACTGCACGCACAGCTGGCGCAGGCGGAAGAAAAACTCGGCGACAGCGAACTGTACGACCAAAGTCGCAAAGCCGAACTTACCGCCTGTTTGCAGCAGCAGGCCAGTGCGAAATCCGGGCTGGAAGAGTGTGAAATGGCCTGGCTGGAGGCTCAGGAACAGCTTGAGCAGATGCTGGCCGAGTAGTCATCATTGCCGGATCCGACGCCAACACGTCTCATCCGGCATTTTTGTTGAATTATCCCTGTGTCGCCAGACGCTGGCGGATTTCTTCGAAATGCTCGCGGTTAAACAGCTTGCCGTTGAGAAAACGAGTTTTCAGCTCCCCTTCCTGCTCTTGCTCCCAGGTCTGTTCGTCATGCAGACGCAATTCCCCTTGCTCATCACGTGTGACGCGAAGCAGACCACGGGCTGAACGTTTCAGACCATTATCAGTTTTTGGTTCTTTAAAAATCGTCCGGCCTTTGCCGTCGACTTCTCCCCACGTCGCTTTCATCGCAAAGCCAAAGGTGTCACGTGTGTTGTATTGATAAGTAAAAGAACCAACGCCAAACACGACGTTTGAACTGGCAAATCCTTTCGCTTCCAGACGACGCAGGATCTCATTCGCTCGCTCAAGGGTGATGGAGTCGCCATAAATCAGTCCGACATGCGGGTCGAGCACCTTGTAACCTTTGGCGTTAATCGTGCCGCCAAAAATCTCCCACAGCACTTCCACAGACCCTTTCTCCTGAGCGGAACGATCGCTGCTTGTATCGTCATCTTCGCCAGCACCACACAGGATCTCCACCGGGTTGCCGCTATCCGGACGGAATACCACCCGACCTTCACGCGCCAGAATGATGTTCTTCAGTTCGCGGGTATATTCCGTCAGCACCTGCCAGTAGTCCCAGGTATCAGAGACTATCGATACAAATCCTTGCGGGTAGAGATCGGCAATCAGGCGGCGGAAGGTTTCAATTTCATGCTCGCGCTCACCCATACACATCACGCTGTGTTCGGTAGCCGGAATGCTGGCGCCGATAAAATAGGGCTCGCCGTCGGTGTAGTAATCGCGAGCGTACAGCAGAGATGGAATACTGTCGGTCCCTTTAAAGCTTAACAAATGCCCACTGCCCGCCTGCATGGTGTCCTGTAATCCGGACATACCGCGAAATGAAAAGTCATGGCACTGGAAGTCAAGGTGCGTCAGGTCGCTACAGGTTTGCTCTGCCCAGCGAGCGCAGATTTTGCGGTAGTGGTGAGCTATCGTGGCATTTGTTGACGCCTTCCACAGCTCCGCCGACAGCACGGTCTCCAGGTAATTCACCAACCAGTAAAACTCAGGTTGGGTATTGATGATAGTTAAAACGGGCACCGCCATCGGCACTTTGCTGCCTTCATCCAGCGCTTTGATGTGCAGCGGCAGATAGCCCAACTGATGCAGTGCACGAATATGGTCCACCGCCACCGCATCTTTGCCCAGATAGCTGTCCATGACCTGTTTGTATTCGCTGACCACCTCGTCTTCCGGGCGGGCAAAGAACGCCTCATTAAACAGGTCGACTAAAAACCACTGCATAAAACCCTGCAGGCCGAAGAATACCAGTTTGCCATCCGCCAACGGCGAGGAGAAAAAGCGATCGCTGCGCGGGGTAAAGTTGGAATACACGCGATGGGTACCCTGCGGATACTGTACGCGATGAGAAACTTTGTAGCCGTCGATAGCCAGAATCGGGTTCATTTTCATAATCAGTCTCTCCCTCAGGCGCGGTAAATCGCGTCAATGTCGATAAGCTCAATCTGCGGATGTACCAACGCAGGGGCAGCTAAAGAGCTGGTGGTGTAGATAGCATCAATACCGTTTGCAAACAGGTGATCAACGCCCTTAGAAAAGATACCGTGGGTGACATACAGGCTGACACTGCGGGCGCCAGCATCACGTAACACCTGTGCAGAGCCTATAAACGTACCGCCTGCGTCACACAGATCGTCAACAATCAGCAGATCCCTACCCCTGACGTCTCCGGCCAATAATGCAAATCCCGTCAGGCTGCCGCTTGCCACATCACGTTTTTTGCTCAGGATGACATACTGCTCCACACCGGCCGCTCTGGCTACGGCATCAATCTTCTTCAGCGATCCCGCATCGGGAGCAACCAGCATCAGCGCGTTTTGCTGAAACAGCCGCGATAATGACGCGCTTTGCATCAGGCAGACCTCCTGGGGGATCGCCACAAAGTTGTCGATTGCAGCCGCCGCCGCATCGCTGTGCGGGTCGAGCACGTTGACCTTGTCAAATTTCAACGTATTGAGCTGACTGGCGAAGACTTTCAGCGCAAAGCTGTCACCCGATACCATATGTCTGTCCTGACGCGCCCACGGCAGCCAGGGGAGGTCGAGATGGCTGACCAGTACATCGGTCTGATGACGTACCGCCTCAACCAGTTGCGCCAGCAGCATAAAATCGTTCATATCACGCATAGCCGTGGCACGGATGTGCATCAGGCGAGCAAAGGTTGGCAACGCATCGGTGACTTTTAACCAGACAGCACCATCAGGAAAAACACCGCTGGCAACGGCATAGGTCTGGTCGTCCAAAGTTAGTGTCAATTTTATGTTCATCGCGCTCACCCCTTAATAATGTCCCTTCGACACAATTAATAATGTCCCTGTGACACATATTAAGCAAGTATAAAATGAATTATTTTTAAGGCGTGAGCTAATCCACTGATAAGCAATAAGAAAAAACGAACCTTGCCCCCCGGTGTCGGGCTGGTACACTTGTCAGCGTTACAAATCATCGTGAGTACCTTATGACCACCGAAGCCGACTACCTGAATCAGTACGATGCCAGCCGCTTCCCTTCACCTCTGGTGACGGTAGATAGCGTGTTATTTACCCTGCATCAGCAGGCGCTGTGCGTATTACTGGTCGAGCGGGCAAATCAGCCGCAAAAAGGGCGTTGGGGATTACCCGGCGGCTTTATTGATATCGAAAACGATGATTCAACCCGCGCCACCGCGCTGCGCAAACTCACCGAAAAAACAGGCGTTTCGCCTTCGTGGCTGGAACAACTGGATACCTTTTCCGGCCCTGATCGTGACCCGCGCGGCTGGAGCCTGACGGTCACCTGGTTTGCACTAATCGCCTGGGTAGACTGCGCGCCCCATATCGCCAGCGTCAGCAATGCCCGTTGGGTGCCGGTTGATGAACTGAAAAACTATTCACTCGCGTTTGATCACGAGAAAATCATTACCGCGGCGCTACACCGCTTACGGCAAAAAACGATGTACTCGCTCCTGCCCGTATACTGCTTGCCGGAAACATTTACCCATGGGCAACTGCTCGAAGCCACCGAGGTGATCCTCGGTCAGTCGATCCAGCGTAAAAGTCTGATTCGCCGCTTTGAAGCGTCAGGAATGTTTGAAGATACCGGAGAAAGCGTGGCGACAGGGACGCGTAAAGCCCGCCTGTGGCGACGTAAACCCAACGTCGATTTTCATCTTTTCTCGCGTAACCTGCTGACTGACTAGCGACAAAATCACATATTGGCTAACCCGCACGCGCTGTGCGCGGTATAGTTATTCTTTCCGATTATTAATTGCTCCGGTGTTATGGTTGAAATCACGTCCACAGAAATGACCCCACCTACCGACGATTCGCGAGAATTCCGCCCGATGCGCGGTATCAGTAACCGCCATCTGCAGACGATGCTGCCGCGTTTAATTCGCCGCAAGGTGAAGTTCGACGCCCACTGGCAGCGTCTGGAATTGCCCGACGGTGATTTCGTCGATCTGGCGTGGAGTGAAGATCCGCAACAGGCGAAACACAAACCGCGCCTGGTGGTTTTTCACGGTCTGGAAGGCAGTCTGAACAGCCCCTACGCACATGGCCTGATTGAAGCAGCGCAAAAGCGCGGCTGGCTGGGCGTGGTAATGCATTTTCGCGGTTGCAGCGGCGAACCCAATCGTCTGAACCGCATTTATCACTCCGGTGAAACAGAAGATGGCACCTGGTTTTTACACTGGCTGGAGCGTGAGTTCGGTCGCGTACCGACCGCGGCGGTAGGTTATTCACTCGGTGGAAACATGCTGGCTTGCCTGCTGGCAAAAGAAGGCAACGATATTCCGATAGATGCGGCGGTTATCGTTTCTGCACCTTTCGTGCTGGAAGCCTGTAGCTACCATATGGACAAGGGCTTCTCCCGGGTCTACCAGCGCTACCTGCTCAATCTGTTGAAAGCCAATGCCTCACGGAAGCTTGAAGCTTATCCAGGTTCGTTGCCGGTGAGTCTGGCCCAGTTGAAATCTTTGCGCCGCATTCGCGATTTTGACGATCTAATCACCGCCAAAATCCACGGTTTCGCCGATGCTATAGACTATTACCGCCAGTGCAGCGCCATGCCGTTGCTCAATCGGATAGCCAAACCAACGCTGATTATCCATGCGAAAGACGATCCGTTTATGGATCATCATGTGATCCCGAAACCGGAAAATCTGCCCTCACAGGTGGAGTACCAGCTTACTGAACACGGCGGCCACGTCGGATTTATAGGTGGCACGGTGCGCCGTCCTGAGATGTGGCTGGAATCAAGAATCCCGGACTGGCTGACAACGTATCTGGAGGCATCATCATGATTATCCCCTGGCAAGATATCTCCCCGGACGCGCTGGACAATTTGATTGAAAGCTTTGTCTTGCGCGAAGGCACCGATTATGGTGAACATGAACGCTCGCTCGAACAAAAAGTCGCCGACGTCAAACGCCAACTACAATCAGGTGAAGCCGTGCTGGTGTGGTCTGAACTGCATGAAACGGTCAACATTATGCCGAGGAAGCAGATTCACGAGTAATCCGTAGCCGCCGGCCGACTTTACTATAATTACAACCATTTCATGGAGTTGTTATGTCTGCCAAACATCCGGTGATTGCGGTAACAGGATCCAGCGGCGCGGGGACCACCACCACCAGCCTCGCGTTTCGTAAAATTTTCGCGCAGTTAAATCTGCGCGCCGCCGAGGTGGAAGGTGACAGTTTTCATCGCTATACCCGTCCAGAAATGGACATGGCGATTCGCAAAGCGCGCGATGCCGGGCGGCATATCAGCTATTTTGGCCCTGAAGCTAATGACTTCGGCTTGCTGGAACAAACCTTCATCGAATACGGTCAGACGGGCAAAGGCCAGTCGCGAAAATATCTGCACACTTACGATGAGGCCGTACCATGGAACCAGGTTCCGGGGACATTCACGCCCTGGCAGCCGCTGCCTGAACCGACGGATGTACTGTTCTACGAAGGGCTGCACGGCGGTGTTGTCACCCCGCAGCAAAACGTGGCCCGGCATGTCGATCTGCTGGTTGGCGTGGTACCTATCGTAAACCTGGAATGGATCCAGAAGCTGACCCGCGATACCAGCGAGCGTGGACATTCGCGTGAAGCGGTGATGGACTCGGTGGTGCGTTCAATGGACGATTACATCAATTACATCACGCCGCAGTTTTCCCGGACACATATTAACTTCCAGCGCGTACCGACCGTCGATACCTCCAACCCCTTTGCCGCTAAGAGCATTCCATCACTGGATGAAAGCTTTGTCGTGATTCATTTTCGTAACCTGGAAGGGATCGACTTCCCGTGGTTACTGGCCATGTTGCAGGGATCATTCATTTCCCATATCAATACGTTAGTCGTACCTGGCGGCAAGATGGGTCTGGCGATGGAATTGATTATGCTGCCGCTGGTACAGCGACTGATGGAAGGTAAGAAGATAGAGTGATGTGGTCTTTTGCCGGATGGCGGCTGATGCCTTATCCGGCCTACGTGTTTATATCCTGTAGGCCTGATAAGTGAAACGCCATCAGGCATGACATCACGCAGCAGCAACCACTTCATAGGAATGGGTAATATTCACTGCCTTTTCCAGCATCAACGCCACGGAGCAGTATTTTTCCGCTGAAAGATCGACGGCGCGGGAGACTGATGCATCTTTCAGATCGTTACCCGTTACGATGAAATGCAGGTTGATGTGGGTAAACAGGCGCGGTGCTTCATCACGACGCTCTGAAGTCAGTTTCACTTCGCAGTTGGTCACATCCTGACGACCCTTTTGCAGGATCGATACCACATCAATTGCGCTACAACCACCGGCAGCCATTAATACCATTTCCATCGGGCTCGGCGCTTTATCACCGGAGTTACCGTCCATCAAAATTTGGTGGCCAGAGGCGGACTCACCGAGGAAGGTTAACCCCTCAACCCACTTTACACGCGCTTGCATATTTCGTAACTCCAATGTTTCAATTTTCCTGACAGATTACGCGCACATAACAATTCTCGCAACGGAAGGCGACCTGCGTCATGCTGAAGCGAGACACCAGGAGACACACGGCGAAAGCTATGCTAAAACAGACGGGATGCTACAGTAATACATTGACGTACTGCATGTATGCAGAGGACATCACATTACAGGCTGCAGTATATTTTTGACAGCCCCTTTCCCAGGTAGCGGGAAGCATATTTTTGCAAACCCAGAGGCAGCGTCGTTTTCTGGCTCTGGAGACAGCTTATAACAGAGGATAACCGCGCATGGTGCTTGGCAAACCGCAAACAGACCCGACTCTCGAATGGTTCTTGTCTCATTGCCATATTCATAAGTACCCATCGAAGAGCACGCTGATTCACCAGGGTGAAAAAGCGGAAACGTTGTATTACATCGTTAAAGGCTCCGTGGCAGTGCTGATCAAAGATGAAGAAGGGAAAGAAATGATCCTTTCTTATCTGAATCAGGGCGATTTTATTGGTGAATTAGGCCTCTTCGAAGAAGGTCAGGAACGTAGCGCCTGGGTACGTGCCAAAACCGCATGTGAAGTCGCTGAAATTTCCTACAAAAAATTTCGCCAATTAATCCAGGTCAACCCGGATATTCTGATGCGCCTGTCTTCTCAGATGGCTCGTCGTCTGCAGGTCACGTCTGAAAAAGTGGGCAACCTTGCCTTCCTCGACGTAACCGGTCGTATCGCGCAGACTCTGCTGAATCTGGCGAAACAGCCTGATGCGATGACCCACCCGGACGGCATGCAGATTAAAATCACCCGTCAGGAAATCGGCCAGATCGTTGGCTGCTCCCGTGAGACCGTCGGTCGTATTCTGAAGATGCTGGAAGATCAGAACCTGATCTCCGCACACGGTAAGACCATCGTCGTCTACGGCACGCGTTAACCCCATCGAAGTGGCGCGTTACCCAGTAATGCGCCACTTTTGTTTACTCCGATGTGGCGAAGACTGATATACCACCCAGAGATCAACTACGCACTACGACAAACGCTGGTGCTATGTTTACCTGTGGCTGTTGGTCTGATCATCGGTCAGCTTCATTTGGGGCTTCTCTTTTCCCTCGTCCCTGCCTGCTGCAACATTGCCGGTCTTGATACCCCGCACAAGCGCTTTTTCAAACGCTTAGTCATTGGTGCATCGCTGTTTGCCGGGTGCAGCTTGATCATGCAGCTACTGCTTGCGCAAACTATACCGCTACCATTGATCCTCACCGGCCTGACGCTGATTCTTGGCGTAACCGCCGAGCTAAGCCCCTTGCATGCGCGATTACTGCCAGCCTCGCTTATCGCGGCGATTTTCACGCTCAGCCTGGCCGGGAATATGCCCGTCTGGGAGCCGCTGCTGATCTACGCGCTGGGCACGTTATGGTATGGCCTGTTCAACTGGTTCTGGTTCTGGATGTGGCGCGAGCAACCGCTCCGCGAATCGCTCAGCTTGCTGTACCGTGAATTAGCCGATTACTGTGAAGCCAAGTACAGCATGCTGACCCAGCATGCCGACCCAGAAAAAGCGCTGCCTCCCCTGCTGGTTCGCCAACAAAAGGCGGTGGATCTGATTACCCAGTGCTATCAGCAAATGCATATGCTGTCGGCACATCACAACAACGAATACAAACGCCTGCTGCGTGCCTTTCAGGAGGCGCTGGATTTACAGGAGCATATTTCCGTTAGCCTCCACCAGCCAGAAGAAGTGCAAAAACTGGTTGAGCGTAGCCACGCGGAGCAGGTAATTCGCTGGAACGCGCGAACCGTCGCCGAACGCCTTCGGGTACTGGCCGATGATATTTTGTATCACCGCTTGCCGACCCGTTTCTCGATGGAAAAGCAGATTGGCACGCTGGAGAAAATCGCCAGGCAGCATCCGGACAATCCGGTGGGGCAATTTTGCTACTGGCACTTCAGCCGTATTGCCCGCGTGCTACGGACCCAGCGCCCGCTGTATGCCCGTGACTTAATGGCTGACAAGCAGCGTCGGTTGCCGCTGATCCCTGCCCTGAAAAACTACCTGTCGTTGAAATCCCCAGCGCTGCGCAATGCCGGACGCATCAGCGTTATGTTGAGTATCGCCAGCCTGATGGGCAGCGCTTTACACCTGCCAAAGCCTTACTGGATTTTGATGACAGTCCTGTTTGTTACGCAAAATGGCTACGGGGCGACCCGGGTGCGCATCTTACACCGTTCCGTAGGTACGCTCGTTGGACTGGTTATTGCCGGCGTCACGTTGCACTTTCATATTCCCGAAGGTTTCACGCTGGCGGCCATGCTGCTGATCACCCTGGTGAGCTATCTGATCATCCGTAAAAACTACGGCTGGGCTACCGTCGGTTTTACGGTAACGGCGGTATACACCCTGCAACTGCTGACGCTGAACGGGGAAGAGTTTATCGTGCCGCGGTTTGTCGATACGGTCATTGGCTGCTTAATCGCCTTTGGCGGCACGCTCTGGCTGTGGCCACAGTGGCAGAGCGGTCTGCTGCGTAAGAACGCCCACGATGCGTTAGAAGCCGACCAGGAGGCAATTCGTCTGATCCTCAGCAACGATCCACAGGCCACGCCGCTGGCGTATCAGCGCATGCGCGTCAACCAGACGCAAAACACGCTGTTCAACTCGCTGAACCAGGCAATGCAGGAGCCGGGATTTAACTCGCACTACCTTGCAGACATGAAACTGTGGGTCACGCACAGCCAGTTCATCGTTGAACACATCAACGCGATGACCACGCTGGCAAGGGAACATACGATGCTGACGCCGGATTTGGCGCAGCGGTATCTGGAGTCCTGTGAAATTGCACTCCAGCGCTGTCAGCAGCGGCTGGAATATGATGGGCCGGGAAGTTCGGGAGATGTGAATATTCTCGAAGCGCCAGAGATGCTGTCCCATGGTCCGTTAAGCACCCTTGAGCAGCATCTGCAGCGGGTTCTTGGGCATCTGAACACCATGCATACCATTTCGTCGGTAGCATGGCGTCAGCGACCGCACCACGGGATCTGGCTGAGCCGCCGACTACGGGACATGAAAGGTTAAGAGATTTGCCGGATGCGCTACGCTTATCCGGCCAACGAATCACACCTTACCCTGTAGGCCGGATAAGGCGCGCGCGCCGCCATCCGGCAATCAGCCCACCACCTTCGCTACCGCCTGCGCGAAACGCTGCATCCCTTCATCGATATCCGCCTGCTCCACCACCAGCGACGGCGCGAAACGCATCACGTCCGGCCCGGCGTTCAGCACCATCACCCCTTCGTGCGCGGCGGCATAGAGGAAATCGCGCGCCCGGCCTTTAAACTGCGGCTTCAGCTCGGCGCCAATCAGCAGCCCCATCCCGCGAATATCGCTGAAAATATCGAACTGTTGATCAATCTTGTGCAAATGCTGGACAAACGCCTGACGCCGGGCCTGAATGCCTCCCAGCACTTCCGGCGTGTTGATGATATCAAACGCTGCCCCCGCTACCGCGCAGGCCAGCGGGTTACCGCCGTAAGTGGAGCCGTGCGAACCCACGTGGAACGCGGAGGCAATCTCCTGAGTGGTCAACACCGCGCTTACCGGGAAGCCGCCACCGAGCGCCTTCGCGCTGGTGAGGATATCCGGCGTCACGCCGTAGTGCATATAGGCAAACAAATCGCCGGTACGCCCCATCCCGCTCTGCACTTCATCAAATACCAACAGCGCCTGGTGCTGGTCACAAAGTTCACGCAAACCTTGCAGGAATTCCGGCGTAGCCGCAGTGACGCCGCCCTCTCCCTGAATAGGCTCAACGACCACCGCGCAGGTGTGATCGTCCATCACCGCTTTGACCGCATGCAGATCGTTAAACGGGACATGGATGATATCCGCCGGTTTTGGCCCAAAGCCGTCGGAGTATTTCGGCTGCCCACCAACGGACACGGTAAACAGCGAACGGCCGTGAAACGCATTATGGAAGGCAATGATTTTGGTTTTGAACGGACTATGACGCACGCAGGCATAATGGCGCGCCAGCTTAAAGGCGGTTTCGTTGGCTTCAGTACCGGAGTTCATGAACAGCACGCGCTCGGCAAAGCTCGCATCAATGATTTTACGGCCTAAGCGCAACGCCGGTTCGTTGGTAAATACGTTGCTGGTATGCCACAGGGTTTCGCCCTGGGTTTTTAACGCCTCAACCAATGCCGGATGGCAATGCCCTAACGCGGTCACTGCAATGCCGCCCGCGAAATCAACATACTCTTTGCCCTGTTGATCCCACACTCGACTCCCTTTTCCTTTTACCGGGATAAACTCAGCCGGTGCATAAATCGGCAGAATCACTTCATCGAATGTCGCGCGCGTAATTGCAGTTTGTTCAGTTGCCATGTCATTACCACCCTGTTAAGCAGAAACGCCAGTGAAATTATAATCACAAAATATGAATAAAAAATCACTGAATAGCAACTACAAATCAGCGATTGAGAAAATTAGCCAGCAGCTGATGCCCCTGTTCGCTGAGAATACTCTCCGGGTGAAACTGTACCCCTTCCATATCCCACTCGCGGTGACGAATGCCCATAATCTCCTGCGTTTCACTCCAGGCCGTCACCTCAAAGCACTCGGGAAGCGTCTCAGGGGCAACCACCAGAGAGTGGTAGCGCGTCACCGTTAATGGGTTAGCGAGTCCCTGAAAAACACCCTGCCCGGTATGGGTAATCGGCGAGGTTTTACCGTGCATCACTTTAGCCGCCCGAACTACGCTCGCACCAAAGGCCTGCGCCATCGCCTGGTGGCCAAGACAAACACCCAACAAGGGGAGCTTACCGGCGAAATGACGAATAACCTCCAGTGAGATACCGGCGTCATCCGGCGTGCATGGCCCAGGGGAAATCACGATTTTTTGCGGGTTCAGCGCGTCGATTTGCGCCAGCGTCAGCTCGTCGTTGCGCCGGACAAGGACATCAGCGCCCAGTTCGCAGAAGTATTGGTACAGGTTCCAGGTAAAAGAATCATAGTTATCAATAAGCAGGATCATGGCGGCTCCGGTACATAAGAACCGCGCTATTCTACTCAGTTTCAGGGGCTTCGCTTACCACTTTACGAAATATCGCCCGCAGTGCAGACAGGTCACCCATCGCCCCGCTCTGATTAGCCTGATTCCACTCCTCAACCGGAATGCCATCCCAGCTCAGCATATACCCGGCATGAATCGCTAACTGTTCGAAGAAAATACGCTGCGCCAGGCCACTGCCAATGCGAAACGGATGCAGCACATTGATTTCGCAATAATAGTGCGCAAGACGATCGACAAACTTGTCTTCCGGTATTCCCACCAGCCAGGACTCCTCTTCCAGGTCCTGCATCAGCGCATTGCCCTCTTTCTCGATATAGGCGAAGTGGCAAAAGCGAGTATCGCCCTGGTAAATATCGACTTCACGCAGGTGTCCCGCCCAGTCAAAAATATCCCGATACAGCTGACGATGAATGGCGCACAGGTGCGGTAATCCCCGTTTAAGCGGCCCCAATTCGATAGTTGCCGCACGCAGCGCTGTCAGTTCATAAGCAGCCTGCGCCAAACGCTGCGCCTGATGAATCCCCAGACGGTTACGCATGACATTCAGGCCCGGATATAAATACGGGTCGCGACCATCACCGAATTTATCGCTCATAGTGCCTCCTCAGCTCTTCAAGACGCGCCAGGGCGTCTTCAGCACTCAGAGTAACCCGTGGAATATCTACGCCTTCCAGCCGTCGGCTGGCCTGGAAATTGGCGTTTCGCCGTTGTTCCCACAGCCTGGACTTTTGTTTATCGGTGAGTTTTTTCACGTGACCTCCCTGAATGAGCCGACACTTGCCACAAGTATAAGCAGCAATTTCGGGTTACGCAGAGAGAGGGGTGAACGCGGGCAAGAACTACCCGCGCAAGATACGATTACGGCAGGACTTTAGCAGAAAGGATAACAATCGGTTTTGACGGGACATTCTGGTATGGACCGACATCATGGGTCTGTACCTGAGAGATCTTATCCGCGACATCCATACCTTTCACAACTTTACCGAAAACAGCGTAGCCAAAGTCGCGCTGGCCGTGATCGAGGAAAGCGTTATCTGCAATGTTGATAAAGAACTGGCTGGTCGCGCTGTCTTTATCCGCTGTACGCGCCATAGCAATCGTGCCGCGAGTGTTACGCAGTCCGTTATCGGCTTCATTCTTGATTGGCGGGTTAGGTTTCTTCTGCTGCATCTGCTCGGTAAAACCGCCGCCCTGCACCATGAAGCCTGGGATCACACGGTGGAACGTGGTGTTGTTATAGAAACCACTGTTGACATAATCGACAAAGTTTTGCACTGAAACCGGGGCTTTCTGACTGTTCAGCTCCAGCTCAATGTTACCAGCAGAGGTTGTCAGCAGAACATGTGGATCACCTTTTGCTGCCAGTGCTGCGGGAGAGAGAGCAGAAAGAGCGAGAACAGCTGCAACAGCCGCCAGAGTCGATTTGAGCATGAGAATTCCTTAACAAGAGCAGAAATGAAGCAAGTGAATTGATTCTAAAGAGCCTTCAAGGACAAGGCCATCCCTTTACTTAATTTTACGTACCTGAAACAAATGTAACCTCATGGCTGCAAGTATCAATGTGATCAAGATCACATTGAAAAATGTAACGCACCAAGTTATTACCGATAAATATTTAAATACATCACTAAAGCGCCTAAAATCTGCCCGCTCACGGCGCAGTCAATGCGCCTTACACTTCTATACAGGCCAGTCATGACTAACAGCAATCGCATCAAGCTCACATGGATTAGCTTTCTCTCCTACGCCCTGACAGGTGCGTTGGTAATTGTCACCGGGATGGTGATGGGAAACATCGCAGATTACTTCCATTTGCCCGTTTCCAGCATGAGTAACACCTTCACCTTCCTGAATGCCGGCATTCTGATCTCTATCTTTCTGAATGCATGGTTAATGGAAATCGTGCCACTGAAAACCCAGCTGCGCTTCGGCTTTATCCTGATGGTACTGGCCGTTGCCGGACTGATGTTCAGCCATAGCCTGGCCTTGTTCTCCGCCGCCATGTTTGTATTGGGCCTGGTAAGCGGTATCACCATGTCGATTGGTACGTTCCTGGTAACTCAAATGTACGAAGGTCGTCAGCGCGGTTCCCGCCTGCTGTTTACTGACTCCTTCTTCAGCATGGCCGGTATGATTTTCCCAATGGTTGCCGCGTTCCTGTTAGCGCGCAGCATCGAATGGTATTGGGTCTATGCCTGCATCGGCCTCGTATACGTCGCCATTTTCCTGCTGACCTTCGGTTGTGAATTCCCGGCACTGGGTAAACACGCTCAGCAGTCAGACGCGCCGGTAGTAAAAGAAAAATGGGGGATTGGCGTGCTGTTTCTGGCGATCGCTGCACTGTGCTACATCCTTGGTCAGCTGGGTTTTATCTCCTGGGTCCCGGAATACGCCAAAAGTCTGGGCATGAGCCTGAACGATGCGGGTAAACTGGTCAGCGACTTCTGGATGTCTTACATGGTTGGCATGTGGGCATTTAGCTTTATTCTGCGTTTCTTCGATTTGCAGCGCATCCTGACCGTACTGGCGGGTCTGGCTACCGTCCTGATGTATCTGTTTATCACCGGTACGCCAGAGCATATGCCGTGGTTTATTATGACGCTGGGCTTCTTCTCCAGTGCGATTTATACCACCATCATTACCCTTGGCTCCCAGCAGACGAAGGTCGCCTCACCCAAACTGGTTAACTTCGTTCTGACCTGCGGTACCATCGGCACCATGCTCACTTTCGTCGTCACCGGCCCTATCGTGGCACACAGCGGCCCGCAGGCGGCATTGCAAACAGCTAACGGCTTGTATGCGGTTGTATTCGTGATGTGCTTTATTCTTGGGTTTGTCACGCGCCATCGCCAGCATAACGCCCCAGCAACGCATTAATCTCACTGCCGGATGGTATCCACATCATCCGGCACATTCTCACCCTCCTCTTCTTTCATTGGTCATGTAGGCCAATTCTTACAAAAACCCCTTAATTTGTACGCTATTTATACAAACACGAAAACCCAAATAATTCCGTCACTTATAAAAATGCTGACAAATCAGTTATATACCTCTTAAGGAGTATATAAGGGCGAATTTGATTTGTATCAATAAGCGCGGTAGCTGAATCGTTAAGGTAGGCAGTAATAGAAAAGAAATCGAGGCAAAAATGAGCAAAGTCAGACTCGCTATTATCGGTAATGGTATGGTCGGCCATCGCTTTATTGAGGATCTTCTTGATAAATCCGACGCTGCCAATTTTGATATTACCGTCTTCTGTGAAGAACCCCGCAAAGCGTACGACCGCGTACACCTGTCTTCCTACTTCTCCCACCACACCGCCGAAGAGCTTTCTCTGGTGCGTGAAGGATTCTACGAGAAGCACGGTGTTAAGGTGTTAGTGGGCGAGCGCGCAATTACCATTAACCGCCAGGAGAAGGTGATCCACTCCAGCGCAGGTCGTACGGTTTACTACGATAAGCTGATCATGGCGACGGGCTCTTACCCGTGGATCCCACCGATTAAAGGTTCGGAAACCCAGGACTGCTTCGTTTACCGCACCATTGAAGACCTCAACGCGATTGAGTCTTGCGCGCGCCGCAGCAAACGCGGTGCTGTTGTCGGCGGTGGTCTACTGGGCCTGGAAGCCGCCGGTGCGCTGAAAAGCCTCGGCGTTGAAACCCACGTGATTGAATTCGCCCCAATGCTGATGGCTGAACAGCTGGATCATATGGGTGGCGAGCAGTTACGTCGCAAAATTGAAAGCATGGGCGTGCGTGTGCACACCAGCAAAAACACCAAAGAGATCGTTCAGGAAGGCACCGAAGCGCGCAAAACCATGCGTTTTGCCGACGGTAGCGAACTGGAAGTCGATTTCATCGTCTTCTCTACCGGTATTCGTCCACGCGACAAACTGGCCACCCAGTGCGGTCTGGACGTCGCGCCACGCGGCGGGATCGTCATTAACGACACTTGCCAGACATCTGACCCGGACATCTATGCCATCGGCGAATGCGCCAGTTGGAACAACCGCGTGTATGGTCTGGTCGCTCCAGGCTATAAAATGGCGCAGGTTGCCGTTGACCATATTCTCGAAACTGAAAACGCCTTTGAAGGCGCGGACCTGAGCGCCAAGCTGAAGCTGCTCGGCGTTGACGTCGGCGGTATTGGCGACGCGCATGCGCGCACGCCGGGCGCACGTAGCTACGTCTATCTCGACGAAAGCAAAGAAGTCTACAAACGCCTGATCGTTAGCGAAGATAACAAAACCCTGCTCGGCGCGGTTCTGGTAGGCGACACCAGCGATTACGGCAATCTGCTGCAACTGGTGCTGAACGCCATCGAACTGCCGGAAAATCCGGATTCACTGATTCTGCCAGCACACGCGGGCAGCGGTAAGCCGTCTATCGGTGTCGATAAACTGCCGGACAGCGCGCAGATTTGCTCCTGTTTTGACGTCACCAAAGGCATGCTGGTTGCCGCTATCAACAAGGGCTGCCATACCGTTGCGGCGCTGAAAGCAGAAACCAAAGCCGGGACCGGCTGCGGCGGGTGTATCCCGCTGGTAACGCAGGTTCTGAACGCCGAACTGGCGAAACAGGGTATCGAAGTTAACAACAATCTGTGTGAACACTTCCCGTACTCACGTCAGGAACTGTTCCATCTCATCCGCGTAGAAGGCATCAAAACCTTCGAAGAGCTGCTGGCAAAACACGGGAAAGGTTACGGCTGTGAAGTATGTAAACCTACCGTAGGTTCCCTGCTGGCTTCCTGCTGGAATGAGTACATCCTCAAACCGCAGCACACGCCGTTGCAGGACACCAACGACAATTTCCTGGCGAACATCCAGAAAGACGGTACTTATTCCGTGATCCCGCGCTCTGCGGGTGGCGAAATTACCCCTGAAGGCCTGGTGGCTGTGGGCCGTATCGCGCGTGAATTTAACCTGTACACCAAAATTACCGGTTCTCAGCGTATCGGCCTGTTCGGCGCGCAGAAAGATGACCTGCCGGAAATCTGGCGTCAGCTGATTGAAGCCGGTTTTGAAACCGGTCACGCGTATGCCAAAGCGCTGCGTATGGCGAAAACCTGCGTAGGCAGCACCTGGTGCCGTTACGGCGTCGGCGATAGCGTGGGCTTCGGCGTGGAGCTGGAAAATCGCTACAAAGGCATTCGTACCCCGCACAAAATGAAATTCGGCGTCTCCGGCTGTACCCGTGAATGTGCGGAAGCTCAGGGTAAAGACGTGGGTATCATCGCCACTGAGAAAGGCTGGAACCTGTACGTTTGCGGTAACGGCGGGATGAAACCTCGTCATGCAGACCTGCTGGCAGCGGATATCGATCGCGAAACGCTGCTCAAGTACCTTGACCGTTTCATGATGTTCTACATCCGTACTGCCGACAAACTGACCCGTACCGCACCGTGGTTAGACAATCTGGAAGGCGGTATTGAGTATCTGAAGTCCGTCATCATCGACGACAAGTTGGGTCTGAACCAGCATCTTGAAGAAGAGATGGCCCGTCTGCGTGAAGCAGTGGTGTGTGAGTGGACAGAAACCGTTAACACCCCATCCGCGCAGGTTCGCTTCAAACACTTTATCAACAGCGAAAAACGCGATCCGAATGTCCAGGTTGTGCCTGAACGTGAACAACATCGTCCGGCCACGCCTTATGAGCGTATCCCGGTGACTCTGGTGGAGGAAAACGCATGAGCCAGTGGAAAAACATCTGCAAAATCGATGACATTCTGCCTGCAACAGGCGTCTGCGCCCTGTTAGGTAACGAGCAGGTTGCGATTTTCCGCCCGTATCACAGCGACCAGGTGTTTGCGATCAGCAACATCGACCCGTTCTTTGAGTCCAGCGTGCTTTCTCGTGGGCTGATTGCTGAACATCAGGGCGAATTGTGGGTTGCCAGCCCGCTGAAAAAACAGCGTTTTCGCTTAAGCGACGGTCTGTGCATGGAAGACGAACAGTTCTCCGTGAAACATTACGAAGCGCGAGTGAAAGACGGCACGGTGCAACTGCGCGGTTAATTAATTTTGGGAGGCGCAACGCCTCCCCTTTTTTGACGTATTTGTAGGTCTTTTATTAGTAGGCCTGATAAGCGTAGCGCCATCAGGCAATTGCACAAGCACATTGCCGGATGGCGGCATAAATGCCTTATCCGGCCTACGGTTACGATTTCTTTTTATTGTTTGTACTTCAAGGATAATCAACACATGTTCACAGACACTATCAATAAGTGTGCGGCTAACGCTGCGCGCATCGCACGCCTGTCGGCTAATAACCCGCTCGGATTCTGGATCAGTTCGGCAATGGCGGGAGCCTATGTGGGTCTCGGCATCATTCTTATTTTCACCCTCGGTAATCTGCTCGACCCGTCCGTTCGTCCTCTTGTGATGGGTGCAACCTTTGGTATCGCCTTAACGCTGGTCATTATTGCCGGTTCGGAACTGTTTACCGGTCACACCATGTTTCTGACGCTCGGCGTCAAAGCAGGCACCATCAGCCACGGTCAGATGTGGGCAATCCTGCCAAAAACCTGGCTGGGTAACCTGGTCGGTTCCGTGTTTGTCGCTCTGCTTTACAGCTGGGGTGGCGGTAGCCTGCTGCCGGTCGATACCAGCATCGTCCATTCGGTTGCTCTGGCGAAAACGACCGCGCCTGCAATGGTTTTGTTCTTTAAAGGCGCACTGTGTAACTGGTTGGTTTGTCTGGCAATCTGGATGGCAATCCGTACCGAAGGCGCGGCAAAATTCCTCGCTATCTGGTGGTGTCTGCTGGCGTTTATCGCTTCCGGCTACGAGCACTCCGTTGCCAACATGACGCTGTTTGCCCTCTCCTGGTTCGGCCACCACAGCGAAGCCTATACCCTGTCAGGAATTGGTCATAACCTGTTGTGGGTGACACTCGGTAATACTTTGTCCGGTGTCGTATTCATGGGATTGGGTTATTGGTATGCTACGCCAAAATCGGAGCGTCCGGCTCCGGCAAAAATCAATCAGCCAGAGGCTGCTGCCAATAATTAAGGGGTAATGTCGTGGATCATTTGCCTATATTTTGTCAACTACGTGACCGCGACTGCTTGATCGTCGGCGGTGGTGATGTCGCAGAACGCAAAGCGCGGTTACTGCTGGAAGCGGGCGCCCGTTTAACGGTTAATGCGCTGGCGTTTATTCCACAGTTCACCGTATGGGCAGATGAAGGCATGCTGACGCTGGTGGAGGGACCGTTCGATGAGTCCCTGCTCGACACCTGCTGGCTGGCTATTGCCGCCACCGATGACGATGCCGTCAACCAAAGCGTCAGCACCGCCGCAGAATCACGTCGTATCTTCTGCAACGTGGTCGATGCGCCAAAAGCAGCCAGTTTTATCATGCCCTCCATTATCGACCGCTCACCGCTGATGGTGGCGGTCTCCTCCGGCGGGACATCGCCAGTGCTGGCCCGTCTGCTGCGTGAAAGGCTTGAATCCGTACTGCCTCAGCATCTGGGCCAGGTCGCGCAGTATGCCGGCAAGTTGCGCTCCCGAGTGAAGCAACAGTTTGCCAGCATGGGTGAACGTCGCCGCTTCTGGGAAAAATTGTTCGTGAATGACCGCCTGGCGCAGTCGTTGGCGAACAATGACCTGAAAGCCGTCGAGGAAACCACTGAGCAAATGCTCAGCGAACCGCTGGATCACCGTGGTGAAGTGGTGCTGGTTGGCGCCGGTCCTGGCGATGCCGGCCTGCTGACGCTGAAAGGGCTACAGCAGATCCAGCAAGCGGATGTTGTGGTCTATGACCGTCTGGTTTCCGACGATATAATGAACCTTGTACGCCGCGACGCAGACCGGGTATTCGTTGGTAAACGTGCGGGCTATCACTGCGTACCGCAGGAAGAGATCAACCAGATCCTGCTGCGTGAAGCACAACAGGGCAAGCGCGTGGTACGACTGAAAGGTGGCGACCCGTTCATCTTTGGCCGCGGTGGCGAAGAGCTGGAAACGCTGTGCCATGCCGGTATTCCATTCTCTGTAGTGCCGGGTATTACCGCAGCCTCCGGTTGTTCTGCCTATTCCGGCATTCCACTGACCCATCGTGATTACGCTCAGAGCGTGCGTCTGGTTACCGGACACCTGAAAACCGGCGGAGAGCTGGACTGGGAAAACCTGGCAGCAGAGAAACAAACGCTGGTGTTCTACATGGGGCTAAACCAGGCGGCCACGATCCAGGAAAAATTGATCGAATTTGGCATGCAGCCCGATATGCCCGTCGCCCTGGTAGAAAACGGTACCTCCGTGAAACAGCGTGTCGTCAATGGAGAGCTGACTCAGCTAGGAGAGTTGGCACAACAGGTTGAAAGCCCAGCGCTAATTATTGTTGGCCGTGTGGTAGGCCTTCGCGATAAGTTGAACTGGTTCTCGAATCATTAATTGAATGCTAATAAATGCCCTGACTCTCAGGGCATTTATTTTCTCGTTTGTTATTCATGATTTATTCTCAAAGCTGAATTAAGAAAGACTAAATTCATTCATAAACAAAATGTATTTACGCTCTTATTTATAAAAAACACGTAAAAAACCCTGTTTATATCCGAACAACCCATAAATTAAATTCACATCCTAAATAATACCTGACCATTGAGTAATTTGACGAAACACTGTCATTCAGTGGCAAAATAATAAATTACCTCGAAATAAATTCATGCCTTCAATGGCATGTTTTGTGCGTATTTATTTAAGGATGTCGATTATGCAAAGGAAAAAACTCATTGCTGTGGGTATTGCTCTTGCGTTGCAAACTTACTATCTCCCGGCGATAGCCGCAGATAGCAGCGACGATGACAATGATTGCCCTACTGATATATCCGTATTATCAAAAGCCGAACGTGACAAACTCTCCGCACGCTGCCTGGCAGATTATACAGAACAAGACAATCACTGGGGATGGGTCGCGGGTGGTGTCGCTGCGCTAACAGCTGGTGTAGCGATAGGTATCGATAACAATGGCGGCGGCCATTCCCACCATAATGATACTCCGGCAACCCCATCAGATAATGGCGATGTTACGCCCACACCTCCTGACGACGATAACGGTGATGTAACGCCCACACCTCCCGACGACGATAGCGGCGATGTTACGCCCACACCTCCTGACGACGATGGCGGCGATGTAACGCCCACGCCTCCCGATGACGATGGCGGCGATGTAACGCCCACACCTCCCGACGACGATGGCGGCGATGTAACACCTACACCACCTGATGATACCTCTGTTATTACCTTCAGTAACGGCGTCACCATCGATAAAGGCCTGAACACACTGACATTTGACGGCATCAAGCTGGATAGCGGCACGGACCTCGGCGGCGCCGTGTGGAATTACGTCGAACAGGACGATCGGTGGCAGATCACGTTACAAGACGGTAAAACGCTGCTGGTATCCGACTGGAAAGTAACCGACGAGAATGCCGCCGTCATTGAAGGTACGGTGCAAGGAAGCGATCTGTACTGGAAATATGACAGCCAGGGATACCTGATCGTTGCCGATGATCAAACCACCGTTGCAACGGGCGACGACGAGTCACACGTTGCCGATCGCGGGGTTGATACCCGTGGTGAAGGTAAAACCGGGGTCATCATCTCCGGCGATAGGACAAACAACACGTTAAGCGGTGATTCCTCCATCAGCGATGGTGCGGTCGGCATCGTCATTACCGGTGACAACACCACCAATACGATTTCAGGACAAAGCACCGTCGACGGCGCAACCGGCGCGCTGATTTCAGGTAACGGCACCACCACCCGCATTTCAGGTGGCATTGACGTCACAGGTGGCGGCACCGGCATGGTGATCGATGGCAACGAAACCACGGTGGCGAATACCGGCACCTCTAACATCAGCGGTCAAGGTTCAACCGGCTCCATCGTCAATGGCGACAACTCGCACGTTATTAACGATGGCGAACTCTATGTGGCCGACGGCGCTACCGGGGCAAAGATTACCGGTGATGATGTCCTCATCGACAACAAAGGCGATACCACCGCCAGCGGTGCAGGTTCTACCGGGCTATATATTGACGGCGACAACGCAACCATTAACAGCGAAGGGAAGCAGGATATTTCCGGCGGCGCAACGGGCATCCTGATTAACGGCAACAGCGCCACCTTCGATAATATCGGCACCACCGATGTCAACGGCGCAGGCTCTATCGGTATCAGCATCACCGGCGACAAAACGCGTATTACTAACGATGGTGAGCTAAACGTTACCGACGGCGCGACTGGAGCCAAAATGACCGGTGACGGTGCGGTGATTGATAACACCGGCGACTCAGCGGTCACCGGCGCGGGGTCTACTGGACTGTACATCGCAGGTAATAAGGCGCTGGTTATTGGCGAAGGAGATCAAACCATTGCGCAGGGCGCAACGGGTACCGTCATTGCGGGCGATAATTCCCGAATCGCGAATACGGGTGATATCACCGTGGATGGCACGGGCTCTACTGCCGCAGTCATTGATGGTAATGATAATAATCTGACCCAGGCAGGTGACATGCTGGTCACCAACGGTGCGACGGGCATCGTCACAGACGGGACGGGTAACGAAATCAAAAACACCGGTCACGCGACCGTGCGTGATGAAAGCTCCGTCGGATTTATCATCGCGGGCGAACAAAACACCTTTTACAACAAAGGGAATATCGACGTCAGCCTGAATGGTACTGGCGCCCAGGTGAGCAGCGATTCGTCACAGGCAACGCTTGATGGTGATATTAACGTTACCTCAGCGCAGGACAGCGATGGCGTATTTCGTGGCGCAACGGGTGTAAACATCAGTGGCGATAGCAACACCGTTAATATCACTGGTAATGTCAATATGAGTGCTGACTATATACAGGACTCTCTGATAGCCAGCGATACAACACTAACCGGCGTCACTGTCGGCGGTGACAACAATAATATTTCGCTTGATGGCGGGCTTAACATTGATGTTAGCGATCAGTCCGCTGGCAGCGGACAATATCTGAACGTTGTTGGCTTAAACGTGACGGGTGACGGGAACAGTGTCGCGATCGATGGCGGTATTAATGTTACTCACAGCGAATATGGAGATATTGACGATGTGCTTATTCATGGTATTGATATCAATGGAAACAGCGAAGCCACGCTAAGCGGTCACTCTACGGTAGATACGGCAACTCTTAGCGGCGGCAATGTCGTGCTGGCTCAGGTCAAAAATGGCGGCACACTGGTTTTGGATGACAGCTCAGTTATTGATATTAATGCCAAATATGTGGATTCGTTCAATTTCACCTCAAATGCCTTGCTAATGGCCGACGGGGAAAGTTCATCGATTGAAAACAACGGCAGCATCACCAGTCAGGGCGTATATACCATCATGCGCGCTGACGATGGCGCAGAAATCAGCAACAGCGGCAATATCCTTATTTATGCAACGGGCAATAACGTCAGCGGCAGCGATGACCGTACAGGTATTACTCAGGCTAACGGTAACGGCTCTGTTGTTCAGAACAAGGCTGGCGGGGATATCACCGTTATTTCTGACCAAACGCCGGCGTACATCGGTGGTATAAGCGTATACCCACTGAAATGGTACACCCACACCTTTTACGCCATGCTGTCCTCCGGATACGGCAGCGTTATCAATGATGAAGGCGCAACTATCCATTTGCAGGGCGCAGGTGTGTATGGCGTTAGCGCCAGCAGAGGAACAGCGATAAACGAAGGCGATATTTACCTGGATGGTTTTATCCCGACGCTGGACGATGAAAACAACATCACTGGCACCAGCTACTGGCAGCCATCATCGCTCTATCTCACCAGCTCAGGAATGGTGGCTGGCTCCACCGACGGTGGCGATGGCGACGCTACCGCTACCAACACCGGCACCATTACCGTTAATAACGCCGGGTTCGGCATGATGGCGCTTAATGGCGGCACCGCGATTAACCAGGGTGTGATCACCCTGACCGCCGATGAGGGCGTGACCGGCCAGGCAAACGAGCTGGTCGGGATGGCGGCGCTCAACGGTGGCGTCGTGATTAACGACACGACTGGCACCATCAATATTGATGCTGATTACGGCCAGGCGTTCCTGAGCGACAGTACCAGTTACATCATCAACAACGGCGCCATCAATCTCAACGGCAGCCCGATGGATGACGCCGATTCCCATATGGGCAGTACGCCAACGGATAAAATCTGGATCCAGTCCCTGCCCGGCAGCGGCGACAGCGACACCCAGACCTCTGATGCGGGTTTCTTCACCAACGGCACGCTGGCGAACTACGGCAATGAAACGCTGAACGGCGATGTGGACGTTAACGGGGGCTGGCTGTACAACGAGACGGGGGCCTCGCTCACCGTCAACGGTACCCTGACGATTAACGGCGGGGCTAACGCGCTGGCCAACTACGGGACGCTGGACGCGAACGCTATTTCCACCTGGCACAGCCTCTTCAATGAAGCGGGCGGCAGCATCACCACCGATCTGTTAACCCTTAACGGCGACGTCACTTTTTACAATAACGGCGATTTCACCGGCTCCATCGCGGGCACCAGCTACCAACAGGAAATCGTCAACACCGGCGATATGACGGTGGCGGAAGATGGCAAATCGTTGGTCAGCGGCAGCTTCTATTTCTATAACGAAGAGGGCGCAACACTTACCAACAGCGGCAGCGCGGTGGAAGGCGGCGAGAACACTATCATCAACCTGACGCGCGCCAACGATTCGCTGACCCAGGTGAACAGCGGCACCATTACCGCCACCAACGGTTACAGCGCCATCACCACGGTCAACGGCAGCAACAGTCCCAAATGGATCTGGAACACCGAAACCGGCGTGATTAACGGTATTAACCCGGATGCGCCGCTAATCAATCTGGGCCGCGGCTATAACTTCGGCAACCAGGGCACTATCAACGTGCAGGGCGATAACGCCGTAGCGATTAGCGGCGGCACCAGCAGCTATGTAATCAACCTGGTCAACAGCGGCACCATCAACGTCGGAACCGAGCAGGGCAAAGAGGACGGCACCAACGGCACCGGGCTTATCGGCATCAAAGGCAACGGTAATGCCACCACCATAAACAACACCGCAGACGGCGTGATCAACGTTTACGCGGATGACTCGTATGCGTTTGGCGGCCAGACCAAAGCCATCATTAACAACGGTGAAATCAACCTGCTGTGCGACAGCGGCTGCGACATCTACGCTCCGGGCACCACCGGTACGCTGAATGACCACAACGGTACGGCAGACATCGTTATCCCAGATGCGGCTACCGCCCCAACCGAGGGCAGCATCCCCACGCCGCCAGCGGATCCAAACGCGCCGCAGCAGCTCTCCAACTATATTGTCGGCACCAACGTCGATGGCAGTTCCGGTACGCTGAAAGCTAATAATCTGGTGATTGGCGACAACGTGAAGGTGGATACCGGTTTTACCAGCGGCACGGCGGAGACCACCGTGGTGGTGGATAACGCCTTCACCGGCAGCAATATCCAGGGTGCGGACAACATCACATCCACCAGCGTAGTGTGGAACGCACAGGGTAGCCAGGACAGCGACGGCAACGTTGACGTCACCATGACCAAAAACGCCTATGCCGATGTGGCGACCGATGGTTCTGTCAGTGACGTGGCGCAGGCGCTCGACGCCGGTTACACCAACAACGAGCTGTACACCAGCCTTAACGTAAGCACCACCGCTGAGCTGAACAGCGCGCTGAAACAGGTAAGCGGCAGTCAGGCTATCACCGCGTTCCGTGAAGCCCGCGTGCTAAGCAACCGCTTTACCATGCTGGCCGATGCCGCGCCGCAAATTAAAGATGGCCTGGCGTTCAACGTCGTAGCGAAAGGCGACCCACGCGCTGAGTTGGGCAACGATACCCAGTACGACATGCTGGCATTACGTCAGTCGTTGGATCTCACCGCCAGCCAGAATCTGACGCTGGAGTACGGTATCGCACGTCTGGACGGTGACGGTTCGAAGACCGCGGGCGATAACGGCCTGACCGGTGGCTACAGCCAGTTCTTTGGTCTGAAGCACAGCATGGCGTTTAATGAAGGTCTGGCGTGGAAGAACAGCCTGCGTTATGACGTGCACAATCTCGACAGCAGTCGTTCTGTCTCTTATGGCGACACCAACAAGGTGGCGGATTCCAACGCACGTCAGCAGTATCTTGAGTTCCGCAGCGAAGGGGCGAAAACCTTCACCATGCTCAACGATACGTTGAAAGTCACGCCGTACGCCGGGGTGAAATTCCGTCATACGCTGGAAGGCGGCTACAAAGAGCGCAGCGCGGGGGACTTTAACCTGTCGATGAACGCTGGCAGCGAAACCGCCGTAGATTCCATTGTCGGAATGAAGTTCGCCTATACCGGTGAAAATGGCTGGAGCGCCAGCGCCACACTGGAAGGCGGTCCGAACCTGAGCTACAGCAAAAGCCAGCGTACTGCGTCACTGCAAGGTGCCGCAGGCCAGTCCTTTGGCGTAGACGACGACCAAAAAGGCGGAGGCATCAACGGTCTGGCGACGGTCGGTGTGAAATACAGCGCCAAAGACGCCAGTCTGAATCTGGACGCTTACCAGTGGAAAGAGGACAACATCAACGATAAAGGCTTTATGTTGAATTTCAGAAAAACATTTCGTTAATTAATTAAACCCAGCAGCCTGGTATTATTTATTAATACCAGGCTTTTTTATTTAAATTAAATTCACTAATCGTATGCTTTATATATAAAGCGACATGTCCTTTTCTGGACTACTTAAAGTTTATGTTAGTTGATATCTTATCCGGCGAAAAATGGACTTCATCCATTTAGAAATAGATATCTAACAAGGATTTTGACATGCTGAAATTTGCAAAAATCACCTTAGTTGCTGGTGTTCTGGCTACGCTGACCGCGTGTACTGGTCATATCGAAAACACAAAAAATAACTGCAGCTACGATTACTTCCTGCATCCAGCAATTTCGATTTCTAAAATTATTGGTGGCTGTGGTCCGGCTGCAAATCAGTAATAAAAGCGATTGCGCAGATACAAAAAACCGGGAATATCCCGGTTTTTTGCATTTATAGATTCGATGCTCATTTACATGTTATCGCACTCACACTCTCGCGTAAAATACGCAGCACCGTTTCTTCTCCACTTCGGTTTGGATTGATTCGAATCGCATAATCGCCCAGCGACGGATTTGCTTCGCGAAACGTCCCCGAAAGACGATATAACAGTGGAGGGATCTCATACTTCGACTCTGCTCCCACCGGGTATGGCAGCGCACCTCTCTCTTGTGCCGCTTTCAGCACACGAGCGGCAATCGGCTGGTGAAACTCCACGATCAGCACCTTCGACTGAGCATTGGCAATGACGGCTTTTTTCACCTCGGGCAGCACTCCGCTATTGAGCATCGTCAGCAACCGTTCGGAAACGCCAGCCTGTACCGCATGCATCACCGGAGCGAAAACCAGGCCGCGTAGCACCTCCAGCGCCTGCGCGCCCTGAATCTGGCTGCCACCGGAATAAAGCGTCGCACGGATTTTAGCGATAGCCTCCGCCTTGCCGACCACCGCCCCTACTCCCTCCGGACCAAAGAGCTTGAAGCAGGAAAAGGTAGACAGCGTCGCCCCACATTCACAGCCGATGCCGTCAACTTTCATCACCGCGTAGTTATCGTCGGTTAACGTCGGCACGCCGCACTTTGTTATTTCCGCCAACACCTCGGCTAACACGTAACGATCCTGCGGTTGCTGACGCGTATGCTGCACCAGTGCGGCGTCAGGACGATGCTGCGTAATCGCCTGCGTGATTGTCGGGAGGCAGTTGAAATCCGCCCTGACCAGGGTAATACCCATCTGCTCAATGAGTACCTGCGTTGTGGGATACACAGGCGCATCATGAACCAGCAGACGCTGGCCGGGTTTGAGCAGCGCAGCCAGCCCGGCGCGAATAGCCCCGGTGCCCGCCCCCTGAACCAGCGCTGCGGCCTCAGCATGAAATGCCTCGGCCAGCACCTTTTCCACACGTTGCGTCACCCGAGGCTGATTTAGCCCCGGAGCCAATCCCAAATCACCTCCGGCCAGAAAATCAGCGCCAGGAAAGTGACGGCAAATCGTATCCACCAGCGCAAACTGCTTTTGCTGTGCTTGCGTGAGCGTCAGGCTTTGCAGAGGAAACGTCTTCATGTTTTACGCCTCCTCAGGCCGGAACAAACAGACCAAACCAGTAGAGAATATTCAGTACAATACCGGTGATCATCACCGCCACTACCGGCGCAGCCATCTTCTGTACCGGACGTCCAATCGATTCATTGAGGAAGTAGATCGCTACCGCAATTGAGAAACCGGTGTAGCCTGCCATCTTGATGGCGGCAAAAATCGAACCGATCAACAGTGCCATTTCCATCAGCATATTCATCGCATTACGAATATTGTCCGATGCGTTACGTACTGATGGATAACGCCCCAGCCATTTGCCAATAGAGCGCAGCAGCAGCACTTCCGCTGAAATCACGATAGCGCCAAGGATTGCCGCAATCCACGGATTCGGTGCCAGGTAGCCAACGGAATAAACGAAGGTGAAACCCGCTACCGCGTAAACGCCCGTCGCCAGCGCGGTTGTCGCAATCATCGGTACAAAGCCCAGCCCGCGCATAAACTCCGCCAACGCCGCCTGGTTAACTAACGTCTGCGACTGCTCCGACGTAATCCCTGCCGAATAGGCTTTTTCCAGCGTAAAAATTGAGACCTCGCTACCAGCAAAAATTTTCATACTGGCAACGGCGGCAATCAGTGCGCCGACGATGGCAATATACGGCAGGTTTTTAATAATCCGCGAAGTTCGTTCTTCAAAGACCGATAGCCCGCTGGCATCCATCTCCTCATCACCGCGGTGGCGAATATCATGCGTAATGGCGATCGCCAGCAGCATCATCATCCCCACAAAAATCTCAATCGATTCTGGGTTCAGATGCGGGAAGTAACGCACCACCACCACGCGGGTCATCAGTACTACCACCGCCGCGATAATGCTGTGCTTCCAGCCAAACTGGTAGAAAATCGCCACCAGCGGGAAGAGTGCGAATGCGGAAACCACTGGAGAACTCAGTTCACCGAGGCTACCCAGTACATCAACCGGCAGCGCCGTGAGCAGATGGTTCACCGGCAGCAGGCAGGTCAGAATCAATACGCCCCAGATAGCGCCCAGACCGAACGCCAGCAGGCTGTTCATCGCCAGCACGCCGAGAATATCCGTCGGCAGGAACAGCAGCCAGGCGTTGAGCAAGCCGGTTTTCAGGGTAAAGGAGATCCCCACCGACGCCACAAAGCCGATACTCAGACCAAACGCGATACTTCCCGCCTCACGGCGATTCATGTACCCCTCGATCAGCTGCGGCAGAATCGGGCGGATGCCGTCATGAAAGACGGCCGCCGAGCGGTGTGCCAGAAGTGACGTCATGCCGGTCAGGCAGGCCACCACCACAATCTGAATATACAGATCCATAGTCATGCCTTTTATTTCAGGTGGTTAACCAGCATCGGAATCGCATGTTCAACATGTTCGACGGAGAGACCAAAAGCCACTTTCCCTTCCGCAACCATTTTTGCGATATGTTCGTCTTTCGCCTTAATACCCGGCTTGGCGATAGTGCAGCTTTTGTTGTAGCCAATCACCGCGATGGCAATCGACAGCGCTGCACCCGCGCCGGTGTTACAAGCGCCGATGTAGTAATCCAGTTGTCCGGATTTCACCTTCATCGCCGCTTCCATATCGTTATGAATGGAGACTTCAAAGCAGCCCGGTGCTGCGGTTTCGATGGTCTTTTTAATCTGCTCACGCTGTAAGCCAGCAACGCCAATCTTCTTCATGATTCTGTCCTTATTGGAAAAATTGTGAGGGGTTATCACGTAACATCGTGTCCACATCGGCCTGGCTGAATCCTGACTGGCGCAACTGTGGGATAAAAGTAGTTAACAGGTAGTCGTAGCCATTGCCGCCATTGGCTTTTAAATGCGAGCGGCGGGTAATGTCCATGGAGAGCATCACGCGATTCAACAGCCCGCGATTACGTAGCGCGTGCAACATGCCAATGCGTTTCTCGTCGGGGTAATAGCTGTTTTTACCGATGGTATCGAACTGCACATACGCGCCGAGATCGATCATGCGTAAGATATTGTCGAGATTATCTTTCAGGTCACAGTGACCAACGGTTACGCGGGAAAGGTCAACGCCGTGCGCCTGTAGCAACACCAGCTGTTCCACCCCCATCGTGCTAAAAGAGGTATGGGTTGAGATGGGGCGTCCGGTTTCGATGTGTGCCCGCGCCGCGGCGATAAACACCTTCTCTTCAAGCGGCGTAATCACGCCTTCACTGGAGCCGATTTCCGCGATAATTCCGGCCTTTAATTCAGTACCATCAATACCGATGACTATCTCATCGACCATCTCCTGCGCGAGCTGTTCCACGCTGCGGGCCGCAACATGTTCAGGGAAGAACGCATCCTGGTAATAGCCTGTGCAGGCCACGACGTTGATTCCGGTCTCGCGCATCAGGTCGAGCATGAATTGCGGATTACGCCCCATATAGCGGTTGGTCATCTCAATAATGTTGCTGACGCCTAACGCCCGGAGATCCTTCATTTCCTGACAAATGAGATCGTACTGATCTAACCGGCAGTCGAGGTTATTCTTGAACCCGGAGAGATCGATATGCAGATGTTCGTGGACCCAGGTGTAGCCCGTCGGATCAAAGTTCATAAAGTGTCTCCTGTAAGGCGCAATGCCGAGAGAAAAGAACAGCCATTTTGTGGTGCCGCCGCGCCGAAAAATTCACACACCGTAGCGCCAACGTCAGATAACGTCGCCCGGATGCCTAATTGCGCAGGCTCCAGCCCCTGTTGATATACCAATACCGGCACAACTTCCCGGGTATGATGGCTGTGACCAATGGTCGGATCGTTACCGTGATCGGCCATAACCACCAGGCAGTCATTTGGATCCATAGCGGCCAGAAGGCGCGAAAGATTAAGATCGACAAGCTGCAACCGCTCCGCATAACGTGCCACGTCTTCCGCGTGTCCGGCGAGGTCGGTCTCCTGAATGTTGGTACAGATAAATACCGTCGACTCAGCGTTAAATTCGTTAAGCGTGATATCCATGATCTGCTGGCTATCCACCAGGTTTTGCCAGCTGCGCCCGTGCGGATTGCCAACGATGTCCGCCACTTTACCGACCAGCACGGTAGGGATTCCGGCGTCATGCAGTTTTTGCGGTACCTGTACCTGCTCATCTACACCAAAACCCATATGCCTGACCTGGAAGCCATTTTCATAGGCGCCGGAGCGTGGAGCGTTAATACCGATAAAGCGTCCCTCTTTGGTCTCGGCTGCATCCAGAATGCGCTGGCTGTCTGCAAGCTGACCGCCAAACGCGATCACGCGCCCAACCTGAACCTGCTCACGCACCACCCGGCCTATCTTTAGCACCTCATCAAACGGGATAACGGCAAGATTGGCGGTAATGTTGTAGACCTGACCTAAATCCGCTTCGAGGTTATCGCCCACCGCAACCGCATCATTGACCCAAAGAAACGCCAGGTCGTCGCCGCGGCGTTCCACATGCCAGCCTGCGGCTTTCAGCGCCTGTTCAACTCCATCGATGACGTCGCTAAATGGCATCCGCAGCGGGGCCTGAGGCCGTGTGCCTAAAATCTCCTGATGGCCCATAAAGGTATCTCCCCCTTCATGCTGTAGCTCTGCAACGCCCCAGACTGCAGATGCTGAAGGTTTCATCACGCCCGGCGCAAAGCCCAGAGCGTTAATCAGCCCCAACTTCTCAAGCGTTGGCAGCCGTAACTGCGGGAGTTCGCCCAGGATATGACCACAGGTATTCGCTCCGGCATCCTGCGGCCTGACACGCGCGACGTCTTTCATTGCACCAACGCCAAAACTGTCGATTACTAACACCACGAATCGGGCCATTAGTCCTCCAGAATATTGCCGAGACTGTCGTAACGCGCGACGATTTCAGCTGCACCGTGCTGAATACCCGACACCAGCACCACGTCGCTACGCGTCACGAAGATCTGGGTGCGAAAACAGAAGATCACCGCGCTGCTCACCGGAAACTCCCCGGCAACAGGCAGGTAGTAGTCAATACTGCTGTCATCTACGGGTTTTAGCTTCGCTGCGATCGGCGAGTCACTTTCTGGCGTAAAGACCAGCGCATTTTGCGCATGGCCGCGACGGTAATAACCCCCACCGTAGCAATAACTGTCCCCGCGAAAATTGTGCGATACCTCGCTCAGCCAGAGCATCGCGATTCGTTCCGGCTGGTCGCCTTTTTGATTGGAAGGAATAGTGCCTGTCAGTGCATGACCCGGCTCGGCGTGGGTGACGCCATATTCCGCCAGCAGAGGGAGTGACGAACAGCTACTGGCTGACGGCGCGTTAAGTTGCTCAATGGCAATCCCGGCTTCCGCCAACTGACGTCGTGCATTCACCAGCGTGTGCAGATTAGGCGTCGGCATCGTCTGCGCTGAGTTTTCATCCCATAACAGGCAGGGGAAATGGGTCAACCCGCTCAGGCGTAAGCCCGGCAGCCTGCGAATTTCATTGACCACATCCGTCAGATACATCAGCGGAAATCCGCTTTCCTGCCCCGGATAGAGAAAATCATCCTTGTCGTACACTTTCAGCATCACGTTCTGTTCACAGCTGGCCTTCACCGCTGCAGCTGAAACTTCACGCGCTTTCTCCAGCGAGAACAACGTGATGACCTCGGTGCCCTGCGCCACAGCATCATTGACCAGTCGCGACGGGATCTGCACCAGATGTCCCTGGTGCGCAACCGGTAACCCGGCACGACGCATCACACGACTCTCCTTGTAATCGACAACCACGATGCCTTCATAGCCAAGCTGCAACAGCTTGTCCGCCAGCCACGGGTTACGTCCTACCTGTTTGGTCATCAGATATAGCGAGATGCCATGTTGCCTCGCGACATCCAGCAGACGTTTGCCATTCTCAATAACCTGGTCAACATCAATAACCCAACTGTCAGGTGCGATCTTTCCCTGCTGCCACAACGCGATAGCTGCCGAGATAAGCTTGGGGTTCTGGCGTTTCAATGCCTCTATAAACATTTCTCTGCCTCGTTTCTAATCCTTCAGCTAAATATTCATTTTTTTGAATATTTAGGGTGCAATAGGCTAATTCTCCATGGATTTTAGACGCCTTCGTTCGCAGCCATCCACAATCCATACAAGTTCGCCAGCATGTAGCCTTCTTCATTCGCGTGCAGCGTCACCGTGAACTCTTTCAGCAACGCCTGATGTACCAGCAAAATAGTTGGCCAGAGATGAGATTGCGTCAGCTCCTCTAACAACTCACCATCCAGTGCTTCAATCACTTCGCCCTTGCGGCTACGCATTAACGCGCTCGCCATATGGGTCATCGCCATGATTCCTTGCTCATTTTGAATCGGCAAACACCACTCTTCATCCAACCGCCTGACTACTTGCAGCATGCCGCTGCAAATATCCTTGTCGATAACGCCTGCTTCGCACAGCAGGTTAAGCCTGTTTTCCATGTCGTTCGCCTTCACTTAATAACTGGGTTCCTGTTCACCGTTCGCCACACGTTGCTGGTGGGCAAGCAGCGCCTCTTTATTAACAACGGCCCGCAGTAGCTGTTGCATCGGATAATCCTCTGCCCGGGTCAGTACCACGGCCTCCGTGGCCTGAAGAAACCGCGGATCGTTGGTGAGCGGCGTGGCTTCTAATCCCAAAACTGCCAGCTCGGCCTCCGCAACTACGTTCCAGATAACCGCGTCCACATCCCCTTTCGCGATGCGCTGCAAACTCTCGTGATAGGGCATATCGATCAATTCAACGTCACGGTCGCCAAAACAGGCCTCGGTCATGATTTTCTGATCCGCCGAACGGTTATCCAGACCGACACGTTTTACTGTTGCAGATTCGCCCTTGCGACAAATCAGCTGGTGCTCGCCAACATAGGTATGCGGCCCCAGCGCCAACGTGATACGCAATCTGTCCTGGGCAAGGTAACTTTCCGCCGCCAGACGAGAAACCACCGCCATGTCGTAGACGCCGTTTAGCAGGCATTCCACGCGAATATCAGCCCCACGCATGTGTGCGTAATAAAACGGGATCCCGTCGAACTGCGCCTTCAGCCCACTCGCCAGCCCTTCATATAAACGGGTGTAGGGCAGCGGCATCGCACAAACTACGTTATTAATATCTACATGCTTTAGCAGCGTACGGTTATCCATCTCCACCAGATAGCTACCGTTACGTCCGCGACGCTCAATACGGATCGCCCCTGAGGATTCCAGCGTTTTCAACGCGGCCTGGGTTAACCCTACCGATGAGTGACACTCGGCTGCCAGTTCATCAATAGTTTTCAGTCTGTTACCACACTTCTCACCGAGCAGGTAACGGGCCAGGGTTGTCAGCACAACCCCCTCTTTCTTGATAAATGTCCGACGCATTTTATATTTTCAGTAAATTGAATATTTATATCTTCATTAAAGTGAAGATATAACGCAATGAGGAAATATGCAAACGGCGAGGCGCTTCACATTTTTTGAGGTTCACAAACGAGCAGGCGAAAAAAAACCGGGCGTAACCCGGTTTCTTCAGTATCGCAGGGAGCATTACGGCTTGGCGACAAAACCAATCGCTTCGTAAACGGCTTTCAGCGTAACAGACGCGCGGGCGCTGGCTTTTTCTGCACCGTCTTTCATCACTTTCTGCAGGAAAGCTTCATCGTTACGGAAACGGTGATAACGTTCCTGAAGCTCGGTCAGCATACCGGAAACGGCCTCTGCGACTTCACCTTTCAGATGACCATACATTTTGCCTTCGAAGTGCTGTTCCAGCTCCGGAATGCTCTTACCGGTGACGGCGGAGAGAATATCCAACAGGTTGGAAACACCCGCTTTGTTCTGCACGTCGTAGCGTACAACTGGCGGCTCTTCAGAGTCGGTCATCGCACGTTTGATTTTCTTAACCACAGATTTCGGATCTTCCAGCAGACCGATCACGTTGTTACGGTTGTCATCCGACTTGGACATTTTCTTCGTCGGCTCCAGCAGCGACATCACGCGCGCGCCGGATTTAGGAATGAACGGCTCAGGCACTTTGAAGATGTCGCCATACAGGGCATTAAAGCGCTGGGCGATATCGCGGCTCAGTTCCAGATGCTGTTTCTGATCTTCGCCAACCGGTACCTGGTTGGTCTGATACAACAGGATGTCTGCCGCCATCAGTACCGGATAATCAAACAGACCGGCGTTGATGTTCTCCGCATAGCGCGCGGATTTGTCTTTGAACTGGGTCATACGGCTCAGTTCGCCGAAGTAGGTGTAGCAGTTCAGCGCCCAACCTAACTGTGCATGCTCCGGTACGTGAGACTGCACGAAAATGGTGCTTTTTTCAGGATCGATACCGCATGCCAGATACAGCGCCAGCGTATCGAGCGTTGCTTTACGCAGCTGCTGAGCATCCTGACGAACGGTGATGGCATGTTGGTCAACGATGCAGTAGATGCAATGGTAGTCATCCTGCATGCTCACCCACTGACGCAGCGCACCCATATAGTTGCCAATGGTCAATTCACCTGAGGGCTGTGCGCCACTAAAAACGATGGGCTTAGTCATTTTTTGATTCCTGATTTTCGCTATGCGGAAGCCCGAGAGCGGGCAGTAGTTCATTAATACGGTCGTAAATAACGTCGGGCTGGCTCAGCGCGATCGACTCGCCGTAGTTGTAGCCATAGGTCAGGCCAACGGACGGACAGCCAGCAGCTTTTGCCGCCTGAATATCATTGCGTGAATCCCCTACGAAGAGCATTTGCTCAGGCTTGATACCAAGCTTACTTGCCACCAGCAGCAGCGGATCCGGATGCGGTTTTTTATTCTGCACGTCGTCACCACCGATGACCACGCTAAAGTACTTGGCGATATCTAATGCTTCGAGCAATGGCGCGACAAACGGGGTCGGTTTGTTGGTCACCAGACCCAGCGGCAATCCTTTCGCATGTAGTGCGCCCAGCGTGTCGGCAACATCAGGGAACAGGAATGTCCCCTCTTCTGCGACATCGCCGTAGTATCTGTCGAACAGCTTACGCAAAATACGTACCTGCTCCTCGGCGGGAATATCATCATCAACGGGCGGTTTACCCATCGTTTTACGTAATGTTGCGCGCTCCTGACGGGACCACGCCAGCGCGCGCTCCATCAGTACATCTGCACCGTTACCAATCCAGGTGATAACGCGTTCTTCTCCGGCAACCGGCAGTTCCAGCGCATACAGCGCCATGTCCACCGCTGCGGCTAATCCCGGCGCGCTGTCGACCAGCGTGCCGTCGAGGTCAAATGCAGCGCCCCGAATATCCTGAAACTTATCCATGACTTACCTTCGCCAGTTCATTGCGCATTTCATCAATGACTTTTTTGTAGTCTGGTTGGTCGAAAATGGCGGAGCCTGCGACAAACATATCTGCGCCTGCTGCGGCAATTTCACCAATGTTATTCACTTTGACGCCACCGTCCACTTCGAGGCGGATATCGTAGCCAGATTCATCAATACGACGACGCACTTCGCGCAGCTTATCCAGCGTTTGTGGGATGAAGGACTGTCCGCCAAAGCCTGGGTTAACGGACATTAGCAGGATCACATCGAGCTTATCCATGACGTAGTCCAGATAACTCAGTGGTGTTGCCGGGTTGAATACCAGGCCCGCTTTACAGCCATGCTCTTTGATCAGCTGTAAAGTGCGATCGACATGCTCGGAGGCTTCCGGATGAAAAGTAATGATGCTGGCGCCAGCGGCGGCGAAGTCCGGGACAATCCGATCGACCGGTTTCACCATCAGGTGAACATCAATCGGGGCGGTGATGCCATATTTACGCAGCGATTTCAGTACCATCGGTCCGATGGTCAGGTTCGGTACGTAGTGATTGTCCATGACGTCGAAGTGCACGACATCGGCACCGGCAGTCAGCGCTCTCGCGGTGTCCTCACCCAGGCGGGCAAAATCAGCCGACAGAATTGAGGGGGCGATCAAATACTGTTTCATCCGCTTCTCCTTGAGATTTATTTCTTCGCAGGCGTTACAACTCCTGGTTTATACAGTGCCAGCAGTTCGTTCACCTTTTTACGCGTGCCGCCATTGCTGCTTATGCTGCGCCGCACTTTGACCTGAAAATGTTTCGCCGCTCGGTACCATTCACGGGTATCGGGCGTATCGTGGTTCGAAATTAACACCGGGATCTGCTTACTGACCAGCTTTTCTGCCATCTCGGCCAAATGCGCTTGCTCTTTCGGGCTAAAGCTGTTGGTGTGATACGCAGTGAAATTTGCCGTCGCCGAAAGTGGTGCATAAGGCGGGTCACAATAGACCACAGAGTTGCTATCCGCACGGTCCATGCACTCTTCATAGGAAAGGCAATGGAACTCCGCATTCTGCGCTTTCTCAGCAAAATGGTACAACTCGGCTTCCGGGAAGTAAGGTTTTTTATAACGCCCAAACGGGACGTTAAACTCGCCGCGCAGGTTATAACGGCACAATCCGTTGTAACCAAAGCGGTTCAGATACAAGAACAGCACTGCTCTGCGGAACGGATCCTCGCTGGCATTAAATTCTTCTCTGAACCGATAGTACACCTCAGCCTGATTGGTTTCAGGCATAAACAGCTCACGCGAAGCCTGCACATACTCATCGGTACGCGTCTTCACGATGTTATAGAGACTGATAAGGTCGCTGTTGATATCGGCAAGAATATAACGAGAAAAGTCGGTGTTGAGAAACACCGACCCGGCACCCACGAAAGGTTCAATCAGGCACTCACCCTGAGGTAAATGCCGTTTGATATCATCAAGCAGGGGGTATTTCCCCCCTGCCCATTTCAAAAAAGCGCGATTTTTTTTCATGCTGACTAACTAATTACACCTTCTCCGGCTGTGGAGAAAGCTCCGACAGCATCCTGCGCTTTAGTCTTTGTCCCGCAATTGGGCGAAACATCAAACCATTGCAGAACATATCCTATCTTACTTCAAATCGGCCTGAACCTGATGCAGCGGTTTTGCCCACGGGTTTTTCGCCTGAATATCAGCGGGTAACGTAGACACTGCACGTTTCGCATCTTCTTTCGACGCATACACGCCTGTCACCAGAACATACCACGGTTGACCGTTACGCGTCGTCTGGTACACCACGTAGTTCTTCAGGTTTTCTTTCTTCGCCCAACCGTTCAGGTTGTCGTAGTTAGAAGAACTGCTGAGCTGCAGCGTGTAATGGCTGGACGGCGCAGATTTTAACGCTCCAACATTACCTGCACTTTTCGCTCCGCCAGCAACAGGCGTTGTTGCTGTCGCCGTTGGCGCAGGCGTTGCAGTCTGTGCTGGCGCAGTTGTGGTTGCTTTCGGCTCAGCGGCCGCTTTCGGCGTAGCTGTTACCACAGGTGCTTTAGTTGTGGTGGTCGGCGCGGTAGCAGTTACGGTTGGTTTTGCCTGAGCAACAGGTTTCGGCTCTGTCGGCGTCGCTTTCACCGTAGTTTGCGGTTTGCTCTTCGGCTCAATAACGGCCTGTTTACGTTCCTGGCGCGTAGCAGCAGGACGCTCAGTCGTTTCCGTTTTCGCCGTCTGGCGCGCAGCATTACCATTACGCATCGGCGCAACGGTCGCAGGTTCGGTCGGCAGCGTAGAGTTAACCACTGCGTTGTTAACCTGCTCCTGACCCTGTGGTTGTGTCAGAGCATTGTTCAAATCGCCCTGCACTTCAACACGCTGCTGGCCTTCGGTTGCCGCAGGTGCCTGACCTTGAGTCGGGGTAGAGGAAATCGGTGGCAGGGAAACATCCTGCTGGGTATTGCCAGCGGTCTGCTCAGTGCCCGTTGCAGGTGTCGTTGCGCTCGCCTGATCCGTTGCATTGCTGCCAGAAAGATCGATGCTCTTCTCACCAGATGCTGCCTGCTCATTGGAAGAAGATGAGGGGGCTTTCAGCGCAGAACCAATGCCGATAATCAGCAGCAGCAGTACCAGAACACCCACACCCATCATCATGTATTGGCGGGAGGCAGGTTTGCTGGCGGCTTTCTTACGCTTGCGCGGACGACGTTCTACACGCTCTTCATCCACGGCATCGTCATCAGATTCATACTCTTCTTCAATGTCCTGCTCTTCTTCACGCTCTTTGCGTGCACGTGCAGGACGGCGATCGTCAGCATCCAGATCAACATCATCAAAATTGATTTGCGGCTCATTATCGCGTTCAGACGATTGACGAGAACGACCAGTACGACGATCGCTGGGATCGGGTTTCAGCTCGTCTTCTGGTTTGAATTCATCCATTTAACACCCCACTCAAAGGTTAATGCTTACGACTTTGCACATAACCTGAAGCTAAAAGACCTACGTTTCGCAACGTAAGCCTGACCTTTCTTGTTGTTACGCCTGCTGGCAATCAGCAATAGCGTTAAGAACCACCTCGTGCGACACTCCGCCGCGCACTTCACTCTTCCCTATCGCTCGCGGAAGCACCAAACGAATCTCTCCCGCTAACACTTTTTTATCTCGCAGCATGTGCGGCAGATAAGCCTCGGTGGACATTTCACGCGGCCCATTCACCGGTAAGCCAGCTCGCTGTAACAGCGTAATGATGCGCTGCGTATCAGCGGAGGTGAACTGACCCAAACGTTCTGACGTACGGGCAGCCATTACCATACCTGCTGCGACTGCTTCACCATGTAACCAATTGCCATAACCCATTTCAGCTTCGATCGCATGGCCAAACGTGTGTCCCAGATTCAGTAAAGCACGTAAGCCCATTTCACGCTCGTCTGCTGCGACAACTTCTGCTTTCAGCTCACAACAACGACGGATACAGTACGCCATTGCCGGACCATCCAGACGCAGTAACGCATCCAGATTGTCTTCCAGCCAGCTGAAAAATTCACCGTCAAGAATGATGCCGTATTTGATCACTTCCGCCAGCCCCGATGCCAGCTCACGCGCAGGAAGCGTTTTCAGACAATCGAGATCCACCACCACGGAGGCCGGTTGGTAAAACGCGCCAATCATGTTTTTACCGAGGGGATGGTTTACGGCGGTTTTGCCGCCAACGGAGGAGTCGACCTGCGACAACAGAGTTGTCGGGACTTGAATAAAACGAACACCACGTTGATAGCTGGCTGCCGCAAAACCGGTCAGATCGCCAATCACGCCGCCGCCAAGGGCAACTAACGTGGTATCACGACCGTGCGGTTTTTGCAGTAACGCGGTGAAAACCGTATCCAGAACCGTCAGGCTTTTATACTGCTCGCCATCGGGAAGGATAACGCTATCAACGTTAACACCCGCCTGTTCAAGTACGCCGCGAACCTTATCGAGATAAAGGGGAGCCAGGGTTTCGTTGGTCACCAACATAACCTGATCGCCCGATTTCAGCGGTAAGAATGAAGCTGGCTCATTGAACAAACCAGCCGCGATGGTGATAGGGTAACTACGTTCCCCGAGAGTGACTGTGATCCTCTCCATTACGCGACATCCACCTTAGTTACTTGTACCCGCAGACGAGTGTGTATTCAGCCAGAATTAGTTGCTTTCCAACATATGAATAATCTGGTTTGCTACGACTTTTGCGCTCTGATCGTCGGTGCGAATGGTCACGTCAGCAATCTCTTCGTACAGAGGATTGCGTTCGTCAGCCAACGCTTCCAGAACTTCACGAGGCGGTGATTCTACCTGCAGCAGCGGGCGTTTCTTGTCACGTTGAGTACGTGCAAGTTGTTTTTCAATTGTCGTTTCAAGATAGACCACGACGCCACGCGCGGAAAGACGGTTACGTGTTTCACGTGATTTTACAGAGCCACCGCCAGTTGCCAGCACAATACCCTGTTTTTCCGTCAACTCGTTGATGACTTTTTCTTCGCGATCACGGAAGCCGTCTTCACCTTCTACATCGAAGACCCAGCCCACATCAGCTCCGGTTCGTTTCTCAATCTCTTGATCAGAATCGTAAAATTCCATATTGAGTTGTTGAGCTAACTGGCGCCCAATAGTGCTTTTTCCGGCACCCATAGGCCCAACCAGAAAGATATTGCGTTTCTCTGCCATTTTTTCGGTACTACTAAGACTATTCGTTAATGGTAAACCCGCTTCGCAGACACCCAGCGCAGCAGGACATGAACTGAAACCTCATAAGATATTGCGAGAGTCAGACTGAAAATTATCTCAATACTCAAGCGGGTTTGGCAACTGAATAAATCACCAAACCTAACGCATTTCTGGTCGTGGCAGGCATGCTACCCTGCAAACATCAGACCTGGCGACGTATCGCGCAGTCAAATGACACCCAATAAGCCTATGGCACACCACCGGAAAGGCAAAGCGTATTCACTGCCGCATAAGTAAAGAAAAGTACCGACGCTCAAATCGGTACTCCTTGTATGCTAAATACACCCTCACGTCAAATCCCTGAAACGTGTTCAGTGCAAAAACAACGGCTTTTCATGCATAAGTTATTCCGTTGAAACCAGTCTGGGCGTAATAAAGACCACTAATTCGCGCCGTTCGTCTTCTTTACCATCATGGCGAAAAAGAGAGCCAAGCCAGGGAATGTCGCCTAATAGCGGCACGCTGTCGGCTGCGGATTTATTCTTATGTGAAAAAATCCCGCCAAGCGCAATCGTCTCGCCGCTTTTTACCTCGACCTGCGTTTCAATCTCCTGCTTGTCGATAGCCAGCACTTCGCCATCTGCCTGCTGTAGAACCTGTCCGGGAACATTCTGGCTGATATGCAGTTTCAGCCTGATTCTCCCTTTCTGCAACACCGTTGGTGTTACCTCCATCCCCAGTACCGCTTCCTTGAACTCGACGGATGTCGCACCGCTTTCACCGCTGGAGACCTGATAAGGGATCTCACTGCCCTGCTTAATACTGGCAGGTTGCAGGTGAGATGCCAGTAATCGTGGACTGGCGATGATATCCAACTGCTGTTTTTGCTCCAGCGCAGACAACTCCAGTTCCAGTAAACGACCGTTAATACGGCCAATGTTAAATCCCACACGGGATGTGGCGGTGGCTACAGAAAGGTCGCTGGCGAGCGTCGTGACATTCCCAACCGCCCCCGAGTGTTGTGCGTCAGCCAGCGACCACTTCACTCCCAGCTCGCGCAAACTTTTTTCATTAATAGTCACGATATGCGCCGCCAGTTCGACCTGGGCAACCGGCAAATCCATTTCCGATACCCACTTTTCCAGGGTGTTAAGCGCAACGCTATTATCACGCAGCAGTAAGCGGTTGGTCCGTTTATCCACCGTCATGCTTCCCTTGGCACTGATCAGCTTTTCTCCTGCTTTTGCCAGCTCGGCAGCATCGGCATAGTGCAAAATAATGCTGCGCTGCTCCAGCGGCATACTGGCCTGAATCCGCGCCTGTTCATTGTCCTGGCGGGCCGCATTTTCACTCTGCCATTGAACAGAATGTACATGCAGGATGTTTCCCTCCTGGCGTAATACCAGTCCGGCACTTTTTACCACCGTCTGCAATGCCTGCTTCCAGGGGACATCCGTCAAATGCAGCGACAGCACACCGCTGACATCTGGCGAAACCACCAGGTTTTTCTGTTCCTGTTCAGCCAGCGCCTGCAATACTTGCGTAACCGGCACATCATCGACCACCAGCGTCACGTTTTGCGGTTTCGTCGCCAGTGCGCTCGTTATCCCGACCGCCAGCGCTATTACTATCCACGCTATCCATCGCTTCATTTACCGCTCCTTGTCGTTGCCACTGCCACCGCGGCGGTTCGCAGTTTTTTTCTGTGCCGAGGGTTATGTTCTGGGCCGTTATCTGCGTAATCGTCCAACCGTTTTTCAGGACGTCATTTGGCTTAACCCGCCGCCATTTTTTCTGGCTATCCTGAACGATGCCGATGGGTCGCGTGCCCTGGCTCACCATGCCCTGAAAACGCCATGTCGACAGCTCAGCAATTTGGCAACGGTCCTCCGGCGGCAGGAAGGGATTACGCATACCGGTGAGCATCAGTACGCTCATACATGCCAACAGCCAGCGTTCAACCGTCATTCAGGCGCTCCAGCTGTAGCGTTAGCAGCAGCTCCGTGTCTTCTGCGCTAAGCGAAAATCGGCTGACGCTCATCCCCTGATCCGCCAACTGGACAAACGTCTGCGGGATAGCATCCCAGGCCGATATCAGCGCCATCTCTCCGCCTTGCGCAGAGGGTTGCCAGTGGATAAGACGAGTAAGTGAAGTCTGAAACAGTAGTGGAGAGAACAGGGTCAGTTTCTCTTCCGGCTCTGCTGTTGATGCCGCCAGCAGATAGACATCTCGCCATTGCATCTGAATAGCTGCACGTTGCTGGACCAGCGTCTCGCGTAGCATCGTCCGCTCCCGCGCTACGGGATAAAGACATAACGTCACCAGTATGAGTAGCCCCAACATCCAGCCGCACCAGCAGATGAGTCGAAAGCGCGGCGACTGCGCTAACCAGACATCACAGAGCGTTATCATGCGCGCCGCTCCGTGTCAGTCGATAGTGGAATTGCCAGCGTCCCTGCGCATCCTGCTGCGTTTCACCGGGGCTGCTCAACTGAAATAATGGCTGCTGGCGTAATTGCGCTTCCAGAGTCTTCAGCGCGGCAAAGTTCAGCGTGTTTCCCGTCAGTTCCAGCGTGTCCTGCTGCCATGCCATTTTTGTTAACCACACCTGCTCAGGCAGTAATTCCGCCAGCTCTTGCAAAACCGACTGCCAGCTTCGGGTCTGCTCACGCTGTTTGTTCCGTGCCTGCACCTGTTGCCATCGTTGCTGGCGCTGCTGCATACGCGGCTTTAGCGCCATTAAGGCCTCGACACGCGTCTTTTCGGCATCTGCCAGCAACAATTCAGCCCGATTTTCTACACTCAACACGCTGTAATAGCGCAACAACACGCCAATACTAAGCAGTAGCGAAGCGCTAAATAAGATGCCCCAGAAGCGCAGGCAAGCGTAACGCCGAGTCTGACGCCAGGGCAGAAGATTAATGGTAGCTATCATCAGTACGCGCCTCCCATAGCGAGTCCCAGCGCAATGGCGAAGTGATGGCTTTGCGTTGGAATGGGCGGCTGGCGTACAGACACGGCGCTCAAAGGGTCGAAGCCGTCAAGGGAGCATTGCGCAATGGCTGTCGTGGGCAGAGATAATGTCGTGGCAAGCTCATCGATACTGCCAATATCGCCCGTTGATTTACGTCCCCATGCCGAACGGGTCGCCCATAACCACTGGGCGTCATCACGCCATACCAGACACTGCTGATGCTCTAGCAAGAAGGGAATAAATCGCTGTAACGCGCTGGCATCCGGTGTAATCGCCGTAACCTGCACCTTCAGGGTTTGGATAAGCGTCAGAAGCGCTGAAATCTCTTTGCTTTGCGCAGCAGTGACGTTAAACGCCGGGCTCAACGTGTCTTCGCTATAATCAAAATGCAGCGCATCCGGCGCCATATCCAGTTCACGCGCCATCGAACCAGACAACCATGCGGTTTGCTCTGGCTCGCGTAACGTCATTGTCGGACGAGGAAACTTTTTTTGTAACGTCCTGTTGGCGGGAAAAGAGAGATGAATATGGTGTCGGCGAGGAAGCTCCCGGCTCCACGGCAGCAGCGCGGCGACCAGCTGTTCAGGCTCGCGAATGTGGCCATCGACGATAGCCTGAGGCGTCAGCGGTATACGCCACCAGCGTTGCAGATACCAACCTGATGCTTCGCGAACGATAGCGACAGCCAGCGCTTCATGTTGCTGAATATGCAGACCAATTTTCCAGATATTGAAAGCCATTGCTGATGATCTCCTTATCACCCGTCGCTTTAACGGGTATATCAATGCGTCTGGCTTGCCTTTATACTACCGCGCGTTTGTTTATAAACTGCCCAAATGCCACTAAATGGGAAATCTCCAGTGAAGTTCGTAAAGTATTTATTAATCCTTGCAGTATGTTGCATCCTGCTGGGAGCAGGCTCGATTTATGGCCTTTATCGCTATATCGAGCCGCAATTACCTGACGTCGCGACGCTCAAAGATGTGCGTTTACAGATCCCGATGCAGGTTTACAGCGCTGACGGCGAGCTAATCGCGCAATATGGCGAGAAACGTCGAATCCCGGTCACGCTGGATCAGATGCCGCCGGTAATGGTTAAAGCCTTTATCGCCACAGAAGACAGCCGCTTTTATGAGCACCATGGGGTAGACCCGGTGGGGATCTTCCGTGCGGCCAGCGTCGCATTGTTCTCAGGTCACGCATCGCAAGGGGCGAGTACTATTACCCAACAGTTGGCGAGAAACTTCTTCCTCAGCCCGGAACGTACGCTGATGCGTAAGATCAAAGAAGTGTTTCTGGCGATCCGCATTGAACAACTGCTGAGTAAAGATGAGATCCTCGAACTGTATCTGAACAAGATCTATCTGGGGTATCGCGCCTATGGCGTGGGTGCTGCCGCGCAGGTCTATTTCGGTAAGACGGTGGATCAACTCAGCTTAAGTGAAATTGCGGTGATTGCCGGTCTGCCAAAAGCGCCGTCAACCTTCAACCCGCTCTATTCGATGGACCGTGCAACCGCGCGACGTAACGTTGTACTGTCGCGTATGTTGAGCGAAAACTACATCACGCAGGCCCAGTACGATCAGGCGCGCGGCGAGGCCATTGACGCCAACTACCACGCGCCGGAAATCGCGTTCTCTGCACCGTATCTGTCTGAAATGGTGCGCCAGGAGATGTATAACCGTTATGGCGAAAAAGCCTATGAAGACGGGTATCGCATCACCACCACCATTACGCGCAAAGTACAGCAGGCAGCTCAGCAGGCAGTACGTAACAACGTGATGGATTACGACATGCGCCACGGCTACCGCGGCCCGTCGAACGTGCTGTGGAAAGTGGGCGAAAGCAGTTGGGACAGCAAGAAAATTACCGATACGCTGAAAGCGCTGCCGACTTATGGCCCCCTGCTGCCGGCGGTTGTTACCAGCGCCAATCCACAGGAAGCCATTGCCGCGTTAGCGGATGGTACATCAGTGTCATTACGGATGGATGGTATGCGCTGGGCGCGTCCTTACCGTTCGGATACTCAACAAGGCCCAACGCCGCGTAAAGTGACTGACGTAGTACAGACTGGCCAGCAAATCTGGGTACGCCAGGTGGGAGATGCCTGGTGGCTGGCGCAAGTGCCGGACGTCAACTCCGCCCTGGTCTCCATCAATCCGCAAAACGGCGCGGTGCTGGCGCTGGTTGGTGGTTTTGACTTCAACCAGAGCAAGTTTAACCGTGCAACCCAGGCGTTACGCCAGGTGGGCTCCAACATCAAGCCATTCCTGTATACCGCCGCCATGGATAAAGGTCTGACGCTGGCGAGCATGCTCAACGACGTGCCAATCTCCCGCTGGGATGCCGGTGCTGGTTCTGACTGGCAGCCGAAGAACTCCCCGCCGCAGTACGCCGGTCCTATCCGCTTACGTCAGGGGCTGGGTCAGTCGAAAAACGTAGTGATGGTACGCGCCATGCGCGCTATGGGCGTGGATTACGCGGCAGAGTATTTGCAACGTTTCGGTTTCCCGGCACAGAACATTGTGCATACCGAGTCACTGGCGCTGGGTTCGGCTTCGTTCACGCCGTTGCAGGTGGCGCGCGGTTACGCGGTGATGTCTAATGGCGGCTTCCTGGTCGATCCGTATTTCATCAGTAAGATTGAAAGCGATATGGGCGGCGTTATCTTCGAAGCGAAGCCGAAAATTGCCTGCCCGGAATGCGATATTCCGGTGATATATGGCGATACCCAGAAATCTAATGTGCTGGAAAACAGTAACGTAGAAGATGTCGCCGTCTCGCAAGAACAGCAGAATGCCGCCGTGCCTATGCCGCAACTTGAGCAGGCAAACCAGGCTCTGGTCGCGCAAAGCGGCACACAGGAGTACGCTCCGCACGTGATCAACACGCCGCTGGCCTTCCTGATTAAAAGCGCGCTGAACACCAATATCTTTGGTGAACCAGGCTGGATGGGAACCGGTTGGCGCGCAGGTCGCGATTTACAGCGCCATGATATCGGTGGGAAAACCGGGACCACCAACAGCTCTAAAGATGCGTGGTTCTCCGGTTACGGACCAGGGGTAGTAACGTCGGTATGGATCGGTTTTGATGACCATCGCCGCAACCTTGGTCATACAACGGCTTCCGGCGCGATCAAAGACCAAATCTCCGGCTACGAAGGCGGTGCGAAGAGTGCACAGCCTGCATGGGATGCTTACATGAAATCCGTGCTGGAAGGTGTGCCTGAACAGCCACTGACGCCACCGCCGGGTATCGTGACGGTCAATATCGATCGCAGTACCGGTCAACTGGCGAGCGGCGGTAACAGCCGTGCAGAGTATTTCATTGAAGGTACTCAGCCAACGCAGCAGGCGGTACACGAGGTAGGGACAACCATTATCGATAATGGTGAGACACACGAACTGTTCTGATCGATTGCCGGATGGCGCTTCGCTTATCCGGCCTACAATTTCGGTACAATTATTTGATCTTCCGGAATTTTGTAGGCTGGATAAGGTATCAGTTGGCAATCGTAATTAAAGCCGTCCCTGCCCTTTCAGCCATTCACGGACGAGGAACAGCGCACTGACATTACGTGCTTCATGAAAATCAGGATCTTCCAGTAGGTCCATCAAATGCGCCAGCGGCCAGCGCACCTGCGGTAATGGCTCGGGTTCATCACCCTCCAGCGATTCAGGATATAAGTCCTCTGCCACCACGATGTTCATCTTGCTGGAGAAATAAGATGGCGCCATGCTGAGTTTCTTTAAAAACGTCAGATCTTTTGCGCCAAACCCCACCTCTTCTTTCAGCTCCCGATTCGCCGCCTCAAACACGCTTTCGCCAGGATCGATTAATCCCTTGGAAAAACCCAGTTCGTAGGACTCCGTCCCGACCGCGTACTCGCGAATAAGGATCAGATGGTCGTCAACAATCGGCACAATCATTACCGCTTCACGCGTGGATGGACGCATACGTTCATAAACGCGGCGTACACCATTGCTGAACTCAAGGTCCACGCTTTCGACCTTAAACAGCCGGGATTGGGCGACGGTTTCCACTTTCAAAATCGTGGGTTTCTGTAATGATTTGCTCATTGTGAGGATCTATGCTGTGAAATCTGGGGTTATTGTGCGATATACCGCACGGTTTCGGCAATGTGAATTGCCGTTTATTTACATTTATGTAACGTACTAAAAGTTAATCCCTATTTCAAATTAAAAGTCAATAGGTTGAAATAACTCCAGGAATTTGCTGATATTCCATTTTTGGTGATTTTGCTATGATTCGCATTTACTGGGCTGTACTTAAAGATGCTCAAGTTCGACTCCACACTTGCCGATAGCCAACCACAGAATCACGAATATTGAACAGGGTGCGACTGACCACGCCTGACAGACTAAGTAAGATGGGGAAAGCATGAGCACCATTCTGATTTTTTTAGCTGCTTTGCTGGCCTGCTCATTGCTTGCAGGATGGCTACTCAAATCAAAATCCAGGCAGAAAAATTTACCCTTGAGCAGCGTCTTCTCAGACGCCTCGAAACGTAAACTCACACCTGAAGAACGCAGCGCAGTCGAAAACTATCTCGAAAGCCTTAGTCAAATTCAGCAAGTTCCTGGTCCAACAGGAGCCAGTGCTGCGCCGGTCTCATTAACGTTGAATGCCCAAAGTAATAGCGTCATCGTGCTTACTCGTTCGATTACACGTTACGGCATTACCACCGACGATCCTAACAAATGGCGCTACTATCTTGATTCCGTTGAGGTACATCTTCCCCCTTTCTGGGAACAATACATCAACGACGAAAACAGCGTTGAGATAATCCACACCAATACGATACCGCTGGTTATCTCGTTGAACGGCCATACGCTGCAGGAATATATGCAGGAAGCGCGAGGTTATGCGTTACAGCACACCGCTTCTACCCAGGCTTCCATTCGTGGTGAAGAAAGTGAGCAGATTGAACTGCTGAATATTCGCCAGGAAACCCATGAAGAATATGCGCTCAGCCGCCCTTCGGGATTGCGCGAGGCGTTGCTGATAACCGCCTCATTCCTGCTGTTCTTTTTCTGTTTGGTTATCCCGAACACGTTTGTTCCGTGGGCAGTTGGTGGCGCGGTATTGCTGTTAGCTGCGGGTCTGTGGGGATTGTTCGCCCCGCCGTCTAAAAGCGCCCTGCGGGAAATTCATTGTCTGCGCGGTACGCCGCGTCGCTGGGGATTGTTTGGCGAAAACGACCAGGAACAAATTAATAATATCTCGCTGGGTATTATTGATCTGATCTACCCACCTCACTGGCAACCTTACATCGCCCAAGACCTTGGCCAGCAAACGGATATCGATATTTATCTCGATCGCCACGTTGCCCGCCAGGGGCGTTTTTTATCTCTGCACGATGAAGTGAAAAACTTCCCGTTACAGCACTGGCTGCGCAACGCCGTCATCGCAGGCGGCTCGTTGCTGGTACTACTGATGCTGCTGTTTTGGATCCCGCTGGATATGCCGATAAAGGTCACGCTCTCCTGGATGAAGGGCGCGCAAACTATCGAAGCAACCAGCGTTAAACAGCTCGAAAACGCGGGCGTTCGCGTGGGTGACACGCTGCACCTGAGTGGTACGGGTATGTGTAACATTCATACCCAAGGGAGCTGGAATGCGCAGCCTGCCACGCCGTTTATGCCTTTCGATTGCTCGCAAATTATCTGGAATGACGCGCGCGCATTGCCGCTGCCTGAGTCTGACCTGGTGAATAAGGCTACCGCCCTCACGCAGGCAGTGAGCCGTCAGCTGCATCCCAAACCTGACGATGACTCTCGCGTCAGCGCTTCGCTACGCTCGGCAATCCAAAAGTCCGGCATGGTGTTACTGGACGATTTTGGTGAGATTGTCCTGAAAACGGCCGATCTGTGTGCAGCCAAAGATGAATGTGTACGCTTAAAGAATGCACTGGTTAACCTCGGTAACAGTAAAGACTGGGCCGCGCTGGTGAAACGGGCAAACGCAGGCAAACTGGATGGCGTGAACGTGCTACTGCGTCCGGTAAGCGCAGAGTCGTTGGATAATCTGGTGAATACCTCTACGGCACCGTTTATTTCACGCGAGACTGCGCGAGCAGCCCAGGCGCTGAATAGCCCTGCCCCTGGCGGTTTCCTGATTATCAGCGACGAAGGCAGCGATCTGGTCGATCAGCCGTGGCCGACGACCTCGTTATATGACTATCCGCCTCAGGAACAGTGGAACGCCTTCCAGCGCCTGGCGCAGATGCTAATGCAGACGCCGTTTCGCGCGGAGGGGATCGTCACCAATATTTCGACTGACGCCAATGGTACCCAGCACATTGGCCTGCACCGTATCCCGGATCGTTCAGGATTATGGCGCTACCTTGGCACGACGCTGCTGATGTTCTCCATGCTCGGATGCGCTATCTACAACAGCATACAGGCATTCAGACGCTACCAGCGTCACCGCACCCGCATCGCGGAAATTCAGAGCTACTATGAAAGTTGCCTCAATCCAACACTGATTGACAACCCGGAAAGCCTGATTCGATAACACGCTCGCGCGCCAGGATATGCTACCCTGTCGCGCATCATGTTTTCTTCTGGGGAGTTTCCATGCATATCAATATTGCCTGGCAGGATGTCGACACCGTGTTGTTAGATATGGACGGCACGCTGCTCGACCTGGCATTCGATAACTATTTCTGGCAAAAACTGGTGCCGGAAACCTATGGCGCGAAGCAGGGTATCTCTCCTCAGGAAGCTCAGGACTATATTCGTCAGCAGTATCATGCCGTGCAGCATACGCTAAACTGGTATTGCCTGGATTACTGGAGCGAGTGCCTGGATCTGGATATTTGCGCCATGACCACGGAACAGGGACCGCGCGCCGTTTTGCGCGAAGATACCGTACCGTTTCTTGATGCCTTAAAAGCCAGCGGCAAGCGCCGCATTTTGCTCACCAACGCGCATCCGCATAATCTGGCGGTGAAGCTTGAGCATACCGGTCTGGCCTCACACCTTGATTTATTACTTTCCACCCACACATTTGGTTATCCCAAAGAGGATCAGCGGTTATGGCACGCTGTGGCTGAAGAAACGGGAATGAGTGCAGAGAAGACGCTGTTTATTGACGACAGCGAACCCATTCTCGACGCCGCTGCTCTGTACGGTATTCGTTACTGCCTCGGCGTAACCAATCCCGACTCCGGCATCGCCGAAAAACAGTACGCACGCCATCCGTCACTGAATGACTACCGCCGACTGATCCCCTCACTGATGTGAAGGAGACGCCATGAAAGAAAAGCCCTCTGCTGAAGTCAGGCTGGATAAATGGCTGTGGGCTGCACGCTTTTACAAAACGCGTGCGCTAGCCCGCGAAATGGTTGAAGGCGGTAAGGTGCACTACAACGGCCAGCGCAGTAAGCCAAGCAAGATTGTCGAGCTGAACGCCACCCTCACCCTGCGCCAGGGAAATGACGAACGAACGGTCATTATCAAGGCCATTACCGAGCAGCGTCGCCCGGCAACGGAAGCCGTTACGCTGTATGAAGAAACCGCGGAAAGCGTGGAAAAACGCGAAAAAATGGCGCTGGCGCGTAAACTTAACGCGTTAACCATGCCGCACCCGGACAGACGACCGGACAAGAAAGAGCGCCGCGACCTGTTACGATTTAAACACGGCGACAGCGAGTGACTGTCACCTGCAAGAGAGATGATTATGCCGCAACATGACCAATTACATCGTTATCTGTTTGAAAACTTTGCCGTGCGCGGCGAGCTGGTGACCGTTTCGGAAACCCTGCAACAGATCCTCGAAAATCATACTTACCCGCAGCCGGTCAAAAACGTGCTGGCTGAGCTGCTGGTTGCCACCAGCCTGCTCACCGCCACGCTGAAGTTTGCCGGTGATATCACTGTGCAGTTGCAGGGTGATGGTCCGCTGAGCCTGGCCGTCATCAACGGCAACAACAACCAGCAGATGCGCGGCGTGGCCCGCATGCAGGGTGATATTCCTGAAGATGCCGATCTGAAAACGCTGGTGGGCAACGGTTACCTGGTGATCACCATTACCCCGGAAGAAGGCGAGCGTTATCAAGGCGTGGTCGGTCTGGAAGGTGACACGCTGGCAGCGTGTCTGGAAGATTACTTCATGCGTTCTGAACAGCTGCCGACACGCCTGTTCATCCGCACTGGCGACGTCGATGGCAAACCCGCTGCTGGCGGAATGCTGCTGCAGGTAATGCCGGCGCAAAACGCACAGGCAGATGATTTCGATCACCTGACCGCCCTGACCGAAACCATCAAAGCCGAAGAGCTGCTGACGCTGCCGGCCAACGAAGTGCTGTGGCGCCTGTACCACGAAGAAGAGGTTACTCTCTACGATCCACAGGACGTTGAGTTCAAATGCACCTGTTCACGCGAACGCTGCGCAGGCGCACTGAAAACGTTGCCGGACGAAGAAGTGGACAGCATTCTGGCGGAAGAAGGCGAGATCGATATGCACTGCGATTACTGCGGTAGTCACTATCTGTTTAACGCCATGGATATTGCTGAGATCCGCAGCAATGCCTCCCCTGCCGATCCCCAGGTGCATTAATCACTGTCTTGCCTGATGGCACGGCGCTTATCAGGCCTACGGAAAAACTGTCGTAGGCCGGATAAGGCGTTCGCGCTGCCATCCGGCAAAAACGATGTCGGCAACACACTCACTCGGTGTAATAAGTCATCGGCAGTCTTTTGCCATCAATAGTGATATCCCGCCAGATTCTGGGGGCTGAGCCCAGTTGCTGATTCGCCACCGCCTGCAGCAATTTATCCTTATTGAATCCTTCAGGTAGCCTGGCAACAGCTAACAAATCCCATTTGTTTTTTTGCACGCCGAAGACCAGACTCTCCCCATCGCCAAAGGCATATAACACCTGCTCAGGATGACCATCCGCATTGAGGTCCTGACTCACCAGTACGCACGCATTCTGCTCAGCACAAGAGGTGATGCGATACCCCTGTGTTTTGACAAACGCCCAGAACGCATCGTCTGGCTTCTGGCTCCCCGGAGCAATCACAACCTTCGATACTAACTGTGTTGCGGTTAGCTCTTTAACCGGATCCCGGCGCCCTTGCAGCAGAGAAATCAAGTCGCGTCTGCGTTTACTGTCTTGATTAAACGCCACATCTTTTTGTAATGCTTCCAACGCTGCGCGCCCTGGTTTTCCACTGTGATCCAACATATACAGGCTGACTTGATCCGGTTTAATTTTTCCGCTGTGATACAGCCTCATATGGCTGTTAACGCTGATGCGCCAGGCATCAATAACCGGCGATGACAGCAGAACCAACAGCCCCAACGCCAGCAACGAAACGCCAAGAATGACCGGCCCCTGAAGCTCAAGTGGATTGCGCCCGCGGCGCAAAATGCTGGCCAGATAGCCAAACGACCATACCAGCAGTACCACGACCACCAGCACGCCATACAAACGCTCAGGCGTCCAACCGTACTGTTGTATTCGCACCCACAGTGACCAACCGGCAATCAGCATATAGATAGGCGCGACAATCAGAGAGCATTTGATCAGATAGCGTAACGCGCCAGGATAGGGTAACGCCTCTTTTTGCGGTTCACGCACAATAGCCATCAACAGCAACAGGAGCAGCGTCAGCGTTGACATCAACCCGGCCGCAGACACGCGTTGCGAAATAGCCTCCAGCCCGGTGAAGGGTAAGGTCAGTATGAACATCAGCGCCAACAGCGCGACCAGAGGTAACAGACCGGTGGCGATAAACGTCAGTAATTTTTGTACCGCCGTGACCAGACGCGACTGTGTTCGGGCCAGTACCACTGCCAGTGCGGTAATCAGACCAAAGGCCACATAGCCAAACCAGTCAGTATCAAAGAAGAGCGTGCTGAAGAAGGGAATACCGACCAGCTTAAACATCTCGCTCCATAGAAGGAGCACCAGCCAGAACAAACCGTTGGCGACAAAGACAATCAGCAACGCCAACGCATTAAGCCACAATTGCCGATAAAAATGCGGGTAACGCGCCTGCTCACGAGAGACATGAAGCGAGTACTGAATCCAGGGCAAAGCAAGCATCGCCATCAGCAGTAAGCGCCAACCATAGAACATAAAAACTTCATGTTGCCGCCACTTATCACTGTCCTCGACTTGCCACTTTAGCCAGACACTCATCGCCAGCACGACAACAAAGATCAGCGCCATCCAGTACCACAGCGCGCGTTGTTTGAAAGAAACAACAGTAAGTAAAAGAGCCGAGGTGATCGCAATCGTCGCAGGCATGCCATAGAACAGCCAGCCGTCATTATGGGGCACCAGATATGTCATCAGCAGATAGCATAATGTCCCCTGCAACAGGCCGATGAATATCATGCCCCAACGCGTCGTACGTGAAATTTCAGCACTATCCATGTCAGTATCCAGAATGAAGGGAAAAGCTAATTATCGCATCAACTTCACAATTTTGAGCATTGATAGAGCGATTTCAGACCACGACGACGGGAAGTGAATCGATATTGTTTATGTATAACCCACATTCATTTCTTACGTGAATGCGATTACACTCACAAGATTCCCGCCAAAAACACTCTCCATTAACGTTTTAAGAACATTTTCCACAACAAAAAAGGGTTTCCTGCCATAATATCTGCCTCTTTGTGACAGGAGTCGCAGCGCATTCGGTCGCCCGTGATTTTCCCGGATGCGTAAATCTATGAGCCTTGTCGCGGTTAACAATCCCTAAAAAACCTTACTATTCCAGGTAATACATATTGGCTAAGGAGCAGTGAAATGCGTGTGAACAACAGTTTAACCCCGCAAGATCTCAAGGCTTATGGTATCAATGACGTTCAGGATATCGTTTACAATCCAGACTACGACACGCTTTTCCAGGAAGAACTTGATCCAAACCTGGAAGGTTATGAACGTGGCGTGTTAACGAATCTGGGCGCCGTTGCCGTTGATACCGGTATCTTTACCGGACGTTCGCCAAAGGATAAGTACATTGTCCGTGACGACACCACGCGCGACACGCTGTGGTGGTCCGACAAAGGTAAAGGTAAGAACGACAACAAGCCGCTCTCCCCGGAAACCTGGCAGCATCTGAAAGGATTAGTCACCCAGCAACTTTCCGGCAAGCGCCTGTTTATCATTGATGCTTTCTGCGGCGCTAACGCCGATACCCGTCTTTCCGTGCGCTTCATTACCGAAGTTGCCTGGCAGGCGCATTTTGTCAAAAACATGTTCATCCGCCCAAGCGACGAAGAGCTGGTTGATTTCAAACCTGATTTCATCGTGATGAACGGCGCTAAATGCACCAACCCGCAGTGGAAAGAGCAGGGTCTGAACTCCGAAAACTTCGTGGCTTTCAACCTGACTGAGCGTATCCAGTTGATTGGCGGTACCTGGTACGGCGGCGAAATGAAGAAAGGTATGTTCTCCGTAATGAACTACCTGCTGCCGCTGAAAGGCATTGCCTCCATGCACTGCTCAGCAAACGTTGGGGAAAAAGGCGATGTGGCAGTCTTCTTTGGCCTGTCCGGCACCGGTAAAACCACGCTGTCCACCGACCCGAAACGTCGCCTGATTGGCGATGACGAACACGGCTGGGATGACGACGGTGTGTTTAACTTCGAAGGCGGTTGCTACGCGAAGACCATCAAACTGTCTAAAGATGCCGAGCCGGAAATCTACAACGCGATCCGTCGTGACGCGCTGCTGGAAAACGTCACCGTGCGCGAAGATGGTTCCATCGATTTCGATGATGGTTCAAAAACTGAGAACACCCGCGTTTCCTACCCGATTTATCACATCGATAATATCGTTAAGCCGGTGTCAAAAGCGGGCCATGCTACCAAAGTGATCTTCCTGACCGCCGACGCATTTGGCGTGCTGCCGCCGGTTTCTCGCCTGACCGCAGACCAAACACAGTACCACTTCCTGTCTGGCTTCACCGCCAAACTGGCCGGTACCGAACGCGGCGTCACCGAACCGACCCCAACCTTCTCAGCCTGCTTCGGCGCAGCATTCCTGTCTCTGCACCCAACGCAGTACGCAGAAGTGCTGGTGAAACGTATGCAGGCGGCAGGTGCGCAGGCGTATCTGGTTAACACCGGCTGGAACGGTACCGGCAAGCGTATCTCTATCAAAGATACCCGTGCGATTATCGACGCCATCCTGAACGGTTCGCTGGATGACGCGGAAACGTTCCGTCTGCCAATGTTTGACCTGGCTATCCCGACCGAGCTGCCGGGTGTGGACACTCGCATTCTCGATCCGCGTAATACCTACGCATCTCCGGAGCAGTGGCAGGAAAAAGCCAATGCACTGGCGAAACTGTTTATCGAGAACTTCGAGAAATATACCGATACCCCTGCGGGTGAAGCGCTGGTTAGCGCCGGACCGAAGCTGTAACGAAAAGTGCCGGATGGCGGTTTCGCCTTATCCGGCCTACAGCAACAAAAAGGGAGGCATTTTGCCTCCCTTTGTTATGCGTCTTTCGTGTTGCCCGGCGCGCGAGTGAAGGGAACCGGAAGCCATGCACGAATCGACAACCCACCGCGTTCACTGGTACCAATCTCCAGCATACCGTTATGGTTATCAATAATACGCTGCACAATCGCCAGCCCCAGGCCCGTGCCGCTGGTACTGCGCGCGCTGTCGCCGCGGACAAACGGCTGGAACAGGTGCTTACGCTGCTCCGGCTTGATGCCCGGACCATCATCTTCTACCTGGAACCAGGCGCGATGCTGCTCCATTCCGCTACTGACCTTAATCCAGCCGTTGCCGTAGCGGGCGGCGTTAACCACCATATTGGCAACTGCACGCTTGATCGACAGCGGGTGCATCTTCACCTGAATGCTGCCCGGCAGCAGCGCAGTTTCGATTTCACGTTCGTAGCCGCTTTCTGCCGCAACCACTTCACCCAGCACCGAGTTCAGATCTGCCATCTCCATTGGCATCTCCTGACCGGTACGCAGGTAATCGATAAACTGCTCGATGATGGCGTTACACTCTTCGATGTCCTTATTGATGGACTCCGCGAGATAACCGTCTTCCTCGCCCATCATTTCCGTCGCCAGACGAATACGCGTCAGCGGGGTACGTAAATCGTGGCTCACGCCCGCCATTAACAGTGTACGGTCATCGGCCAGCTGCTTCACGCCCGCGGCCATATGGTTAAAGGCTCGGGTTACGGAGCGCACCTCTGAAGCGCCATACTCACGCAACGGCGGCGGAATGATACCTTTCCCCACCTGCAGCGCCGCATGTTCAAGATCCACCAATGGCCGGTTCTGGATACGGATAAACAGCCACGCCCCACCGATAGCCAGCAGCATAATCGCCAGCGTATAGCGGAACAGTGGTGAAAAATCGCCCTGATGAATTTCCGTAAGCGGCACGCGTACCCAGATATTGGGCGACAGCCAGGTTTTCAGCCACACGACCGGCGAGCTTTTGTTGACCTCAACGCGGACTTCCGTTGGGCCACCCAGCTGCTGCGCCATCTGATGGCTTAAGAATTCATAGTGTTGCGCCCAACGCAGTCCGGCCTCTTCAGCGGCCTCATTGGAATAGAGGGAAATACCCAGCTCACGATAAATTTCCCGGCGGAATGCGGGCGGCACCACCAGTTGCGTACCGTCCTCCAGTTGCAGTTTATCGGTCATCAGCATACGAACTTCGTACGCCAGGACCTTATTAAACTGCTGGAGGCTCGGCAGAATCGCGAAGTTCAGCACTACCAGGTATGTCGTCACCAGGCTGGCAAACAGCAAGGTGACGATGAGCAATAACGTGCGGGCAAACGAACTTCGTGGTGAGAAGCGCATTCGCCTCATGCTTTAGAACCGTCCGGAACAAAGACGTAGCCCAGACCCCATACGGTCTGAATGTAGCGTGGATGAGCCGGATCTTCTTCCACCATGCGGCGCAGACGGGAGATCTGGACGTCGATAGAACGTTCCATCGCAGAATATTCACGACCACGGGCGAGGTTCATCAGCTTGTCTCGCGACAGCGGCTCGCGCGGGTGGCTTACCAGCGCTTTCAGTACCGCAAATTCCCCGCTGGTGAGCGGCATCGGCTCATCTTCGCGGAACATTTCACGCGTACCGAGGTTCAGCTTGAACTTACCAAAAGCGATAACCGCTTCTTCCTGAGAAGGTGCGCCCGGCAGTTCATTCGCCTGACGACGCAGGACTGCGCGAATACGTGCCAGCAGCTCACGCGGGTTAAACGGTTTCGGGATGTAATCGTCGGCACCGATTTCCAGCCCTACGATACGGTCAACTTCTTCACCCTTCGCTGTGACCATAATGATCGGCATCGGGTTGCTCTGGCTGCGCAGGCGACGGCAAATAGACAGGCCATCTTCTCCCGGCAGCATTAAATCCAGCACCATCAGGTGAAAGGACTCACGGGTCAGCAGACGATCCATCTGCTCAGCGTTTGCGACGCTTCGAACCTGGAAGCCCTGCTCGGTCAGATAACGCTCCAGAAGCGCACGCAAGCGCATGTCGTCATCGACCACCAGAATCTTATAGTTCTCTTGCATTGTTATTACTCCCAAAGGTTCGCAACAATTAAGTGTATATTCTTAAGAAAGCTAACGTGAGTCACCAGCGAATTCTGGTATGAATTCCAGGCTAAATTGTTACAAAGCATATTAAACAGCAGCTTAAGTATACAATGTTTCTCGCAATACATTATTTATTCTGTTGATATGCTCACGTAATACTAATTGTGCGCATCATCACAGAGTCGAAGGTAAAACAATAAGATGAAAACGCCCCTGATAACCCGTGAAGGGTATGAAAAACTTAAACAAGAGCTGAATTATCTCTGGCGTGAAGAGCGCCCGGAAGTCACCAAAAAAGTTACCTGGGCCGCAAGTCTGGGTGACCGCAGCGAAAATGCCGACTACCAGTATAATAAAAAGCGCCTGCGTGAGATCGACCGCCGCGTCCGTTATTTGACCAAGTGCATGGAGAATCTAAAAATCGTCGATTACTCCCCGCAGCAGGAAGGCAAAGTCTTCTTTGGCGCATGGGTTGAGATTGAAAATGACGATGGCGACATCCGCAAATTCCGTATTGTTGGCTACGATGAGATCTTCGGTCGTAAAGATTACATCTCAATCGACTCACCAATGGCGCGGGCGCTATTGAAAAAAGAGGTCGGCGATCTCGCAGTAGTAAACACCCCAGGTGGCGAAGCCAGCTGGTACGTGAACGAGATTGAATACGTGAAGTGAGACCGGAACAATCCGAAGCCCCGGCAGATGGCTGGCATTTTTGCCAGTCAATCCGTATAACTATCCCCTGATTTTTTATCCTATAGACGAAGCTATCCATGATGAATGATTCTTTCTGCCGCATTATCGCAGGTGAAATTCAGGCTCGTGCTGAACAGGTAGAAGCTGCCGTTCGCCTGCTTGACGAAGGGAACACCGTGCCGTTTATCGCACGATATCGTAAGGAAATCACCGGCGGTTTGGACGATACGCAACTGCGTAATCTGGAAACCCGTCTGGGATATCTGCGTGAACTGGAAGACCGCCGTCAGGCAATCCTGAAATCTATCGGTGAGCAAGGCAAACTGACCGACGATCTGGCGAAAGCGATCAACGGTACGTTAAGTAAGACCGAACTCGAAGATCTCTATCTGCCGTATAAACCAAAGCGCCGCACCCGTGGGCAGATCGCCATTGAGGCCGGACTGGAGCCGTTGGCAGACCTGCTGTGGAACGAACCATCTCACGACCCGGAAACGGAAGCCGCAAAATATCTCAACACCGAAAACGGCGTGGCGGATACCAAAGCCGCCCTCGACGGCGCGCGCTACATTCTGATGGAGCGCTTCGCTGAAGACGCTGCTCTGCTGGCGAAAGTACGTGATTATCTGTGGAAAAACGCCCATCTGGTTGCCACCGTGGTAAGCGGTAAAGAAGAGGAAGGCGCTAAGTTCCGCGACTACTTCGATCACCACGAACCGATTTCTACAGTACCATCCCACCGTGCACTGGCCATGTTCCGTGGTCGTAACGAAGGCGTGTTACAGCTTTCACTGAATGCCGATCCGCAATTCGATGAGCCACCAAAAGAGAGCCACGGCGAGCAGATTATCCGGGATCACCTGGGACTACGCCTGAACAACGCCCCAGCAGACAGCTGGCGTAAAGGCGTGGTTAGCTGGACCTGGCGCATCAAAGTGCTGATGCACCTCGAAACGGAGCTGATGGGTACCGTGCGCGAACGTGCGGAAGATGAAGCTATCAACGTCTTTGCCCGTAACCTGCATGACCTGCTGATGGCCGCTCCGGCCGGGCTGCGCGCCACCATGGGCCTCGATCCAGGTCTGCGTACCGGTGTAAAAGTGGCAGTGGTTGACGGTACCGGCAAGCTGGTCGCGACCGACACCATTTATCCGCATACCGGTCAGGCCGCCAAAGCCGCCGTTGCCGTTGCGGCGCTGTGTGAAAAACACAACGTTGAACTGGTGGCGATTGGTAACGGTACGGCGTCGCGCGAAACCGAGCGTTTCTTCCTCGACGTGCAAAAGCAGTTCCCGCAAGTGACCGCGCAGAAAGTGATCGTCAGTGAAGCCGGCGCGTCGGTTTACTCCGCATCCGAACTGGCGGCGCTGGAGTTCCCGGACCTCGACGTATCTCTGCGTGGCGCAGTGTCTATCGCCCGTCGTCTGCAGGATCCGTTGGCTGAGCTGGTGAAAATCGATCCGAAATCTATCGGCGTGGGCCAGTATCAGCACGACGTAAGCCAGACTCAGTTGGCGCGTAAGCTGGATGCGGTGGTGGAAGACTGCGTGAACGCCGTCGGCGTCGATCTAAATACCGCCTCCGTACCGCTGCTGACCCGTGTTGCTGGTCTGACGCGCATGATGGCGCAGAATATCGTTGCCTGGCGTGATGAGAACGGTCAATTCCAGAACCGTCAGCAACTGTTAAAAGTCAGCCGCCTGGGTCCTAAAGCCTTTGAACAGTGCGCGGGCTTCCTGCGTATCAACCACGGCGATAACCCGCTGGATGCCTCTACCGTTCACCCGGAAGCTTATCCGGTTGTGGAACGCATTCTGGCTGCCACCGAGCAATCGTTGCGTGATCTGATGGGTAACAGCAGCGAATTGCGTAATCTGAAAGCCGCTGATTTTACCGACGAACGCTTCGGGGTGCCGACCGTCACCGACATCATCAAAGAGCTGGAAAAGCCGGGCCGCGATCCGCGTCCTGAATTTAAAACCGCGCAGTTTGCCGATGGTGTAGAAACCATGAACGATCTGCTGCCGGGAATGATTCTTGAAGGGGCAGTCACCAACGTCACCAACTTCGGCGCATTTGTTGATATCGGCGTGCATCAGGATGGTCTGGTGCATATATCTTCACTGTCGAATAAGTTCGTCGAAGATCCGCACACCGTGGTGAAAGCGGGCGACATTGTGAAGGTGAAAGTGCTGGAAGTGGACCTGCAACGTAAGCGTATCGCGCTGACCATGCGTCTGGACGAGCAGCCGGGTGAAACCAATGCGCGTCGCGGCGGCGGGAATAACGATCGCGCTCAGGGCAATCGCCCGGCACCAAAAGCGGCGAAACCGCGTGGCCGTGACGCACAGCCTGCAGGCAACAGCGCGATGATGGATGCGTTGGCGGCGGCGATGGGTAAAAAACGCTAAGTTTAAACCCTGTGCCGGATGGTGGTGTAAACGCCCTGTCCGGCCAGGTTATCGCAATTAATTTGCAGGCCGGATAAGACGCATGAGCGTCGTCATCCGGCATATTTAATCCATGCCCCGCTTTGCACCACAATATATTTATCACTTCATTAACAGATGAAACCTTAATTAAACATTAAGATCCCCAATAATTACTTCCGCGAATCACTCGTTTCCAACCAGAATAAATATTGAGGAATATCAAAATTGGCTCAAATTATTATCCAATTGTACATTCCGTCACATTTATTCTATTGATGATAGAAACCATTCTCATTATCATTGATTTGTTGATTATTTACTCTTTCCTTACGTTGGCTAATCATCTGGTCTCATGCCGCCCTGTCGCCCCATGAGGTTATCATCCAGTTAGCGAGATATAAGTAGGTCCCTATGCAATTCACTCCTGACAGTGCGTGGAAAATTACCGGTTTTGCCCGTGAAATCAGCCCGGCTTATCGTCAGAAACTGTTGTCACTTGGCATGCTACCCGGCTCATCCTTCAACGTGGTACGCGTCGCCCCGCTCGGCGATCCTATCCATATCGAAACGCGTCGCGTAAGTCTGGTATTGCGTAAGAAGGATCTGGCGTTATTAGAAGTGGAAGCGGTTTCCTGTTAATACAGTGAGTCTATAAAAATGAAAAAACTAACCATTGGTTTAATTGGTAATCCTAATTCCGGCAAGACAACTTTATTCAACCAGCTCACCGGCGCGCGCCAGCGTGTAGGCAACTGGGCTGGCGTTACCGTTGAGCGTAAAGAAGGCCATTTCGCCACGACGGACCACCAGGTCACGCTGGTCGATTTACCCGGCACCTATTCTCTGACGACAATCTCATCGCAAACCTCTCTCGATGAGCAGATTGCCTGCCACTATATTTTAAGCGGCGACGCGGATCTCTTGATCAACGTGGTCGATGCTTCAAACCTTGAACGCAACCTCTACCTGACGTTGCAACTGCTTGAGCTGGGTATTCCCTGCATCGTCGCACTGAACATGCTGGATATTGCTGAGAAACAGCAAATCCGTATCGATATCGACGCCCTCTCCGCTCGTCTTGGCTGTCCGGTGGTTCCACTGGTTTCCACCCGCGCCCGCGGCATTGAAGCACTGAAGCTGGCGATCGATCGCTACAAAGAAAACGACACCGTTGAGCTGGTCCATTATGCCCAGCCGCTGCTGCAAGAAGCTGACTCCCTCGCCGACGCAATGGCCAAAGATATGCCGCTTAAACAGCGCCGCTGGCTGGGCCTACAGATGCTCGAAGGCGATATCTACAGCCGTGCTTACGCCGGTGATGCAGCACAAAACCTTGATGCCGCTGTTGCTCGCCTGAGCGAGACAATGGACGACCCGGCGCTACATATTGCCGATGCACGTTACCAGTGCATTGCCGCTATCTGCGATACCGTCAGTAATACCCTGACGGCAGAGCCGAGCCGTTTCACCACCGCGGTAGATAAAATTATCCTCAACCGCTTCCTCGGTCTGCCGATTTTCCTGTTCGTGATGTACCTGATGTTCCTGCTTGCCATCAACATTGGCGGCGCGCTGCAGCCGTTGTTTGATGTTGGCTCCGTGGCACTCTTTATCCATGGTATTCAGTGGATTGGCTATACGCTGCATTTCCCGGACTGGCTGACCATCTTCCTGGCCCAGGGCCTTGGCGGCGGGATTAACACCGTGCTGCCGCTGGTACCGCAAATCGGCATGATGTATCTGTTCCTCTCCTTCCTTGAAGACTCCGGCTACATGGCGCGCGCCGCATTTGTGATGGACCGTCTAATGCAGGCGCTGGGACTGCCGGGCAAATCGTTCGTCCCGCTGATCGTCGGCTTTGGCTGTAACGTACCGTCAGTGATGGGCGCACGTACGCTGGATGCCCCGCGTGAGCGTCTGATGACCATCATGATGGCGCCGTTTATGTCCTGTGGTGCACGTCTGGCGATTTTCGCCGTCTTTGCCGCCGCGTTCTTTGGTCAGAACGGCGCGCTGGCGGTCTTCTCGCTGTACGTACTGGGTATCGTCATGGCGGTGTTGACCGGCCTGATGCTCAAACACACCATCATGCGTGGCGAAGCAACGCCGTTCGTGATGGAGCTGCCGGTATATCACGTACCGCACATTAAGAGTCTGATCATTCAAACCTGGCAACGTCTGAAAGGCTTCGTTCTGCGTGCAGGTAAAGTCATCATCATCGTCAGCATTTTCCTCAGTGCCTTTAACAGCTTCTCACTGAGCGGGAAAATCGTCGACAACATCAACGACTCAGCTCTGGCTTCCGTTAGCCGCGTCATTACCCCAGTCTTCAAACCGATTGGTGTTCACGAAGATAACTGGCAGGCAACCGTAGGTCTGTTCACCGGCGCGATGGCGAAAGAAGTGGTTGTCGGTACGCTGAACACGCTCTATACCGCAGAAAACATTCAGGAAGAAGAGTTCAACCCGGCAGATTTCCACCTCGGTGATGAGCTGCTCAGCGCGGTAGATGAAACCTGGCAAAGCCTGAAAGACACTTTCAGCCTGAGCGTGCTGGCTAACCCTATCGAAGCCAGCAAGGGCGACGGTGAAATGGCTACCGGTGCAATGGGCGTGATGGGCGAGAAATTTGGCAGCGCCGCCGCCGCGTACAGCTACCTGATCTTTGTTCTGCTGTATGTACCGTGCATTTCAGTGATGGGCGCTATCGCACGTGAATCCAGCCGTGGCTGGATGAGCTTCTCGATTCTGTGGGGCCTGAATATCGCCTACTCTCTGTCGACGCTGTTTTATCAGACGGTCAGCTACAAAGAGCACCCGACCTACAGCCTGGTGTGCATTTTAGCGGTCATCCTGTTTAACATCGTGTTGCTGGGCCTGCTGCGTCGAGCTCGCAGCCGCGTGGACCTCGCACTGCTGGCAACCAACAGGACGGCGAGTTCCTGCTGTTCCAGCACGACTGGCGATTGCCACTAAGGTTATCGACAATGGCATCGCTTATTCAGGTTCGTGATTTACTGGCTTTGCGGGGGCGCATGGAGGCTACACAAATTAGCCACACGCTGCATACCCCGCAGCCCATGATTGACGCCATGCTGAATCAGTTAGAAAAGATGGGCAAAGCGGTGCGGATTCAGGAAGATGCCGACGGGTGTCTTTCCGGAAGCTGCAAAAGTTGCCCGGAAGGTAAAGCCTGCCTGCGCGAGTGGTGGGCTTTACGCTAATCAGATGCTCTTTGCCGGATGGCGCTACGCTTATCCGGCCTACAAATGATGCAAACATCCAGGCCGGATAGCGCGTTTACGCTGATATCCGGCTTTTTTGCGTAATGGATTCCACACAGATTTCATTATTTCAGCAAAAAAGATCTATCCTCCAGCCAGCCACGCATCGTTATTAATTCGTGGATGATTACTGGTAACCTGGGAAGTAGAGTCTCGTCATCTTTTTTCTCAGGTATAGCACCGCGTTTCCACTGATCGATATCACTGTTGTGCCCGATGACGAGATTATGCAGCATCGCCGGATAGCGCTGTTGGAGCTCATCCAAAAGCATATTCGTAAACGCGATTTGATGGGGCTGGTAGAAAAACTGGCCATCCTGCTTGTTAAAGGACACGCTAATGACAACCAGTTGAAAGCCTTGTTTAATTATTTAATGCAGGCTGGTAACACCACACACTTTGGCGAGTTTCTTCATGAAGTCGCCGAACGTTTACCCCAACATAAGGACAAGTTGATGACTATCGCCGAAAGATTACGACAGGAAGGGCACCTTAATGGTCTTCAGGAAGGCCATAGGAAAGGGTTGCAAGAAGGGTTACAAACGGGTCTGCAACAAGGCAAACGAGAGGAAGCATTACGTATTGCATCAACTATGCAGGCTGATGGTATAGACCCACTAACCATCTTCAGAATTACTGGCTTGACCGCTGAGGATCTGGCTACGCGCAGCCATTAATCTCAGGCCCGGCGAGCATGGCACCACCGGGCAACACATCAAATTTATAGTTTCTGTTTTAACGCCACAAGCGCTGCACAGAACTCTACGGGATGCGAGATAAACGGCGCATGCGCCGCTTTGGCAAACACCAAAGACTCGCTCTGCGGCCACAGTGCATCCAGCATCGGGACGACTTTGCGCGGCACCAGCCCGTCAAGATAGCCATACAACCGCAGGAAAGGCATTTCCACCGCGCACAGCGGTTCTCGCAGATCGACCGTTTTCAGGATCTCAAGTCCACCATTGAGCACCTCGACGTCCGGCATGGGTAAAGCCAGTACCGTTTTCTTTAGCGCTCGCGCATCCTGACGCGCAGTTTCTGTGCCCATCGTTTGCAATGCCAGAAAACGCTCCACCGTACGCTGGAAATCTTCGCTCAGCTGCTGCTGGAAACCTGCCAGCACCTCTGGCTTGATTCCCGGCCACTCATCCCGCGCGCTAAAGCAAGGGGAAGACGCGACGGTCGCCAGCGCCTGAACACGCTCAGGATGCGTTAACGCCACCTGACTCGCGACCAGCCCGCCCAGACTCCAGCCGAGCCAGATAGCTTTCTCCGGTGCCTGTTTCAATACCCGCTCAGCCATCTCTTCCAGTGACATTGCACCGAAACCCTGGCTACGACCAAATCCCGGTAAGTCGACAAGATGCAGCGTAAAATGCGAGCTCAGTTCCTCGCTTATGCAATGCCACACTTGCGCATTCAGTCCCCATCCGTGCAGCAGCACAAGATGGCAATTTCCCGAACCCTGGGTCTGCCACCAGATGTCATTCATCAGTTATTGTTCTCTTTTAGCCTGAAAGGATGCATCTATGCTAACAGTACCGGGATTGTGCTGGCTATGCCGAATGCCCCTGACGTTAGGGCATTGGGGGATCTGCTCAGTCTGTACGCGGGCAACGCGTCAACACGCCAGCCTGTGCCCTCAATGTGGACTCCCTGCCGCTCATACCGTCATTCCCTGTGGGCGCTGCCTGCAAAAACCGCCGCCGTGGCAGCGACTGGTTACCGTCAGCGACTATGTTCCGCCGTTGAGCGGGCTTATCCACCAGCTCAAGTTTTCACGACGCAGCGAAACAGCCTCAGCTCTTTCACGTTTGCTATTACTGGAGGTACTACAGACCCGGCGCGCCAGCGGCCTTCTTCTACCGGACAGGCTGGCTGGTCAGCGTCCCGCTCTGGCAACGCCGACACTGGCGCAGGGGGTTTAATCAGAGCGATTTACTGTGCCGTCCGCTGGCGCGCTGGCTGGGTTGCGACTGGGACAGCCGGACCATCTCGCGGGTTCGGGCAACCGCCACACAGCACCATCTCAGCGCCCGATTACGTAAACGTAACCTGAAAAATGCCTTTCGCCTTGAATTGCCGGTGCAGGGACTCCATATGGTTATTGTGGATGATGTCGTCACTACCGGAAGTACCGTCGCGGAAATCGCGCAGCTGCTTTTACGCAATGGCGCGGCGACTGTCCAGGTATGGTGCCTGTGTCGAACCTTGTAGAGCCTCGATGATGGGCGTATTATAACCAAGTAAAATAGTCAACTATTAGGCCATTACTATGATCCATATTTCCGATGCTGCACAAGCGCACTTTGCCAAACTGCTGGCAAATCAGGAAGAAGGGACACAAATCCGCGTATTTGTGATTAATCCCGGCACGCCTAACGCTGAATGCGGCGTTTCTTATTGTCCGCCGGACGCCGTGGAAGCAACCGACACCGCCATTAAATTTGACCTGCTGACCGCATATGTTGATGAACTGAGCGCACCGTATCTGGAAGATGCAGAAATCGATTTCGTTACCGACCAGTTAGGCTCCCAGCTGACCCTGAAAGCACCAAACGCCAAAATGCGTAAAGTTGCCGATGATGCGCCGCTGATGGAACGCGTGGAGTACATGCTGCAATCGCAGATCAACCCACAGCTGGCTGGCCACGGTGGTCGTGTCTCTCTGATGGAAATCACCGATGAAGGCTACGCCATTCTGCAGTTTGGCGGCGGCTGTAACGGCTGTTCAATGGTAGATGTAACGCTGAAAGAAGGTATCGAGAAGCAGCTGCTGGCTGAATTCCCTGAACTGAAAGGCGTTCGCGATTTAACCGAACACCAGCGCGGCGAGCACTCTTACTACTAACGCCCGAACCTGTAGAGTATCCGTAGGCCCGATAAGACGCGCCCGCGTCGCTATCGGGCATTGCTGCCGAATGGCAGCGTAACGGCCTACAACACTGCATTTCTCTGCCTGTGCCCTGCAACAATCCCCCGCATAATTTGACCAGCCTCTCATATTTTAAATTTTGCCTGTCCAGGTGATTTTCAAGCGCAGCATGTTACCCGTATCATTCGTATCAGCACCTAACACACCCATAATAGCCAGTTAAACTGATTAGTTTTGAAGGCAACCAGCATTGGTGCTGAGAATACTCTGTTCCCGGTCGGGACAATCGGAATTTGTCATCTAAACACTGACGTTACCCATAACAAAGTAAAGGCCAGGTAAATCATGCCATTAGTCATCGTTGCTATCGGTGTAATCTTGTTACTCCTCCTGATGATCCGTTTCAAAATGAACGGCTTCATCGCTCTCGTCCTGGTGGCGCTTGCTGTCGGATTGATGCAAGGGATGCCACTGGATAAAGTCATCGGTTCGATTAAAGCCGGCGTCGGCGGAACCCTTGGCAGCCTCGCCCTGATTATGGGTTTTGGCGCCATGCTGGGCAAAATGCTGGCGGACTGCGGCGGCGCACAGCGCATCGCAACCACGCTGATTGCTAAATTCGGCAAAAAACACATTCAGTGGGCAGTGGTATTAACCGGATTCACCGTCGGTTTTGCCCTGTTCTACGAAGTCGGCTTCGTGCTGATGCTGCCGCTGGTATTCACCATTGCTGCCGCTGCTAACATCCCGCTGCTGTACGTTGGTGTGCCGATGGCGGCTGCGCTGTCCGTTACTCACGGCTTCCTGCCACCGCACCCGGGTCCAACCGCTATTGCCACCATTTTCCACGCAGACATGGGTAAAACTCTGCTGTTTGGTACGATTCTGGCAATCCCGACCGTTATTCTCGCCGGTCCGGTATACGCGCGTTTCCTGAAAGGTATCGATAAGCCAATCCCGGAAGGTCTGTACAGCGCAAAAACCTTCACTGAAGAAGAGATGCCAGGCTTTGGCGTCAGCGTCTGGACCTCTCTGGTCCCGGTTATCCTGATGGCAATGCGCGCCGTGGCGGAGATGATTCTGCCGAAAGGCCATGCTTTCCTGACGGTTGCAGAATTCCTCGGTGACCCGGTCATGGCAACGCTGATTGCAGTGCTGATTGCGATGTTCACTTTTGGTCTGAACCGCGGACGTTCGATGGATCAGATTAACGACACGCTGGTGTCCTCAATCAAAATCATCGCGATGATGCTGTTGATCATCGGTGGTGGCGGTGCCTTCAAACAGGTTCTGGTTGATAGCGGCGTGGACAAATACATCGCTTCAATGATGCACGGCTCTAACGTTTCTCCGCTGCTGATGGCATGGTCTATCGCTGCAGTACTGCGTATCGCACTGGGTTCCGCAACCGTTGCAGCGATTACTGCAGGTGGGATTGTGGCACCGCTGATTGCAACGACCGGCGTAAGCCCTGAGCTGATGGTTATTGCGGTTGGTTCCGGTTCCGTCATCTTCTCCCACGTGAACGATCCTGGGTTCTGGCTGTTCAAGGAGTACTTCAACCTGACCATCGGTGAAACCATCAAGTCATGGTCAATGTTGGAAACCATTATCTCTGTCTGCGGTCTGGTAGGGTGTCTGCTGCTGGGTATGGTGGTCTGATAAAACTGAGCCTGATGGCGCTACGCTTATCAGGCCTACGTGCTACGAGCCATCACCATAAAAAAGCCGGGGAAATCCCCGGCTTTTTTACTTCTTCTTCGCGGCCGCTTTTCGCCGCTTATCCAAATCCTTAATCAGCTTATTCACGCCTTCATCGGCGAACATCTGTTCCAGCGTGGCGGTGAGCTTACGCCGCCAGTTTTTGTACTGGTCGCTGGTCCCCGGAATGTTGACCGGCTCAGCCATATCCAGCCAGTCTTCCGGTTGCAGGCCCAGCAGCGCACTGTTGCTGTCAGCGATGTAGCGTTGCATGCCGCGATTCAGAATCGGCGTCATCGACATCAGGGACGCCTTGTGACCGGCACGTTTTGGCAGGCAGCCGTATTTGTGCAGCGAGTCCAGCAGCCCTTGTTTCGCCAGTTCCCGGTCCTGATACAACCCGCGCAGCACGACTTCATCCGGATACAGGCCCAGTGCTTTACCTAGCGTCAGATCGCCGCTATCCCAATAACCTTTAAGCGTAGGAAGGTCATGCGTCGCCGCGACTGCCATTGATTGTTCCGGGTACGCTTTCGGCGCACGGAAGTTTTTCTCATGGTCATTCTCAAAATAAAGCACTTTGTAGGAGTAGACGCCGCTGTCACGCAGCTTGCTGACGATCTCCACCGGCACGGTACCCAGATCTTCACCAATCACCATGCAGTGGTGACGTTTACTTTCCAGCGCCAGAATTGAAAGCAAATCATCGACCGGATAATGCACGTAGGCACCGTGATCGGCAGTTTCACCGTAAGGGATCCACCACAGACGCAGCATCGACATGACATGGTCGATACGCAACGCGCCGCAGTTCTGCATATTGGCGCGCAGCAGTTCGATAAACGGTTCGTAGGCGCGTGCCGAGATGATGTGCGGATCCATCGGCGGCAGTCCCCAGTTTTGCCCAAGCGGACCGAGAATATCCGGCGGCGCGCCAACTGAAGCTTTCAGGCAATACAACTCGCGGTCACACCAGGTTTCCGCCCCGCCTTCGGCCACGCCAACGGCCAGGTCGCGATACAACCCTATCGGCATTGCAAAGCCCTGGCTGGTTTTCCAGCAGTCAGCAAACTGGGTATACGCCAGCCACTGTAACCACAGGTAGAAATCTACGTCATCACGATGTTCTTCGCAGAAGCGTTTTACCTCTGGCGAGTCCACTGACTGGAAAGCTTCTGGCCACACCGGCCAGCCCCAGCGCAATGCGTCCTCTTTCACCTGATGCGCATGCAGCGCATCAAAGGCCGCCTGCCAGTAGAGGCTATCCCCTTCCTGAGCCACAAACTGGCGAAATGCCGCCATCTGCTCATCATCACGCGCAGAGAAGCTTTTCCACGCCATACGTAGCGCCGTCATCTTCAGTGCGGTAACAGCAGAATAATCAACCCACTCGGCATCGCGGGCGCGTTGCAGAGCTTGCTGAGTCGCGGGTTTCTTCCACCACGCCTGCGCCTCTTTACTCAGACGGAAATCATCTACGGCGTTTACATCAATATAAATAACGTTCAACCAGCGACGTGACGACGGGCTGTACGGGCTGGCACTCTCCGGATTCGCCGGATACAGCGCGTGAATCGGATTAAGCCCGATAAACGCGCCGCCGCGTTGCGCCACATCCACCAGCATGGTGCGGAGATCGCCGAAATCGCCAATCCCCCAGTTCTTTTCCGATCGCAAAGTGTAGAGCTGAACACATGCGCCCCACAGCTTCTGCCCGGCTAACAACGCCTGCGGTTCATAGCAGCGCTTTGGTGCCACGATGATACGACAATGGGAACGCAGCTCGCCCTGGGTCAGGGTCAACGTGTGATACTCCTCCGGCAGCTTCGCCGGAAGGTTAAAAGATTTACCGCCGACGGCATGCCCTTTGTGCTGCACGCCCTCTTCGGTGGTCAGCAGCCAGTTAAACTCTCCGCTTCCCTCAACCGCCAGCGGCATTTTCTTGCCAGCGGTATAGACCATGACATTCGGCACCGGGGTTACCGCCACCTGAGTGGCAGCGGTGGTGCGATGCATGGCGTCAAGCAAACGCCGTTTGGTTTCGGCGCCAATAGACTGCGGTTTACCGTGGGCATTAATGTAATTGGGGCTGATCCCCGCCGCCAGCGCGGCATTATCCAGACGTTTGCTTTCCATCGCGATTCCTTAACGTTTCGCCTGCCAGATACGAGCCTGATAATCGCGGATGGAGCGATCCGAGCTGAACATGCCGCAACGCGCGGTATTCAGAATCGCCGCCCGGGTCCAGGCGTCCTGGTCACGATACAACACGTCAACCTGCTTCTGAGCTTCAACGTAGGCCGCGAAGTCCGCCATCACCAGATACGGATCGCCGCCCTGCTTGCCGATACTGTGCAGCATCTGGTCAAAGGCATGCTTGTCGCCATCACTGTATTTCCCGCTTTCCAGCTCTTTCAGGACAGCATCCAGCACTTTGTCTTTTTTACGCCATTTCACCGGGTCGTAGCCTTTGGCTTTGAGCGCCTTCACCTCTTCCACGGTATGACCAAAGATAAAGATATTCTCGTCACCCACCTTCTCGGCGATTTCGACGTTTGCGCCATCCAGCGTACCTACGGTTAACGCACCGTTCAGCGCCAGCTTCATGTTACCGGTGCCGGAAGCCTCTTTCCCTGCGGTTGAAATCTGCTCAGAGATATCCGCCGCCGGGATCAGCATTTCCGCCGCCGAGACACAATAATCCGGCAGGAAGACGACCTTCAGCTTGTCACCGACTTTCGGGTCGTTATTGATGGTTTGTGCAACCTGGTTGATGGCGAAGATGATATTTTTCGCCAGGTAGTAACCCGGAGCAGCTTTTGCGCCAAACAAGAATACGCGCGGCACGCGATCTGCCTGCGGGTTCTCACGGATTTCTTTGTACAACGCCAGAATATGCAGCAGATTCAGGTGCTGGCGCTTGTACTCATGAAGACGTTTAATCTGAATATCAAAGATAGCGTTAGTCGTTATTTCAATACCGGTACGCGCTTTAATAAACTTCACCAGACGCTCTTTGTTCGCCAGCTTGATGTCACGATACTGCTGACGGAATTTCGCATCGTCCGCGTATTTTTCCAGGTTAATCAGCTGGTCGAGGTCGTTAGCCCACTCTTTTTTCAGCGATTTATCCAGCAGTGCGGCAAGCGCCGGGTTGCATTGCTTAATCCAGCGGCGCGGAGTAATCCCGTTAGTGACGTTATGGAATTTGTTCGGCCAGAGCTGGTGATATTCCGGGAACAGATCTTTCACCACCAGATCGGAGTGCAGCGCCGCCACACCGTTGACCGCAAAACCGCTGACCACGCACATGTTGGCCATACGCACCTGTTTATTGTGCACCACTGCCAGCTTCGCCCAGACTTCAGCATCACCCGGCCAGGTTTTATCAACCAACGTCTTAAAGCGGTCGTTAATCTCTTTGATGATTTGCATGTGGCGCGGCAGGAGTGCTTTCACCAGTTTCTCATCCCAGCACTCTAACGCTTCCGGCATCAGGGTGTGGTTGGTGTAAGCGAAGGTCTTGCTGGTAATCGCCCACGCATCGTCCCAGCTCATCTGGTGCTCATCAATCAGCACGCGCAGCAGTTCAGGGATCGCGATAGTCGGGTGAGTATCGTTAAGTTGAATGACTTCGTAATCAGCCAGTTCGTGCAGCTTACGCCCTGCCAGATGATGGCGGCGCAGAATGTCGGCTACGGAGCAGGCGCACTGGAAGTACTGCTGCATCAGGCGCAGCTTTTTACCCGCGGTGTGGTTATCGTTCGGGTACAGCACTTTCGTCAGTTTTTCAGCGTCGATGCCCTGCTGCTCTGCGCGCAGGAAATCGCCGTCATTAAATTTGGTCAGGTTAAACGGGTGCGCATGGCTGGCCTGCCACAGACGCAGCGGTTGCGCTACGCCGTTACGGTAACCGAGAACCGGCAGATCCCATGCCTGGCCGGTGATGGTAAACCCTGGCTCCCAGTGCCCTTCTTTGGTGACCTTGCCGCCAATCCCAACCTGCACGTCCAGCGCCTCGTTGTGACGGAACCACGGGTAGCTGCCACGATGCCAGTCATCCGGGGCTTCCATCTGTTGGCCATCGGCAAACGACTGACGGAACAGGCCGTACTGGTAGTTGAGGCCATAGCCCGTCGCCGACTGGCCGACTGTCGCCATCGAATCAAGGAAGCAGGCCGCAAGGCGTCCCAATCCACCGTTACCCAACGCCGGATCGATCTCTTCTTCCAGCAGATCAGTCAGGTTGACGTCATGCGCTTTCAGCTCATCGCTCACCGCCTGATACCAGCCGAGGTTGAGTAAATTGTTGCCGGTCAGGCGACCAATCAAAAACTCCATCGAGATGTAGTTAACATGACGCTGATTTTTTGCCGGTTTTGCCGCAGGCTGGGCGCTGAGTAACTCAGCCAACGCCCCACTCACTGCCTGCCACCACTGGCGCGACGTCATTTCTTGAGCCGACAGTAAACCGAAGCGCTGCCACTGACGCGTCAGGGCAGCCTGAAATTGATCTTTGTTGAAAGTAGGCTGTGACATAGGGGTTCCAGATCCTTAGGTAATAAAACAACGTTATCGCTAGTTTGCCTGGCTCGTTGTTGACATTCCTCATCCTGGCACGGATTAGGGAGGGAGGAGGAGCGGGGATGAGCATAAAAGTGTGATCACCACCACTTAAAGGGGAGGTAATTGCCCGTAAATTCGCGAAACCCCCGCATAACGCTCTTCGGATGACGCATTAGTAACAAAGGATTAATCGACAATATCAAATAGCGATATGACGATGAGAAACAATGTGTAAATAGGGAAATAGTTTCTAACCTGAAATATCTGTGCCGGATAAGATAATTCACATAAAACTTTTAAGTCGGCCACAAAATTCGGTGATATTCATTAGCTATTTGAGTAACCACATAAAAGGAGAGGGATTTTTCGACACAGTTAAAATTACAACGGATCCAGTCGCCACGCCTGTTGCGACTCTTTAAAGCATTTATTGCAATAGATGTATAGATTTGTGACATAGTGCAAAATCAGACACACAAAAAGTCCGCTTAGCTTGCATAAAACACCAATCTGGCCGACCTTATATCTATTAATTACGAAGCGCAAAAAAAATCATTCTTCCCTATTTTCACACAGTGAAGTGACTAACTTATGTTGATTCCGTCTAAATTAAGTCGTCCGGTTCGACTCGACCATACGGTGGTTCGTGAGCGCCTGTTGGCTAAACTTTCCGGCGCGAACAATTTCAGGCTTGCCCTGATAACAAGTCCTGCTGGTTATGGAAAAACGACGCTGGTTTCACAATGGGCGGCAGGGAAAAATGATTTAGGTTGGTATTCTCTGGATGAGGGCGATAATCAGCAAGAGCGCTTTGCCAGTTATCTGATCGCCGCTATCCAACAGGCAACAGGTGGACACTGCACCACCAGTGAAGCAATGGTGCAAAAACGTCAGTACGCCAGCCTGACGTCACTGTTTGCCCAGCTATTTATCGAACTGGCCGAGTGGCACCGCCCGCTCTACCTGGTAGTAGATGATTATCATCTGATCTCTAATCCGGCCATTCACGAAGCGATGCGTTTCTTCCTGCGTCATCAGCCTGAGAACCTCACGCTGGTCGTGCTGTCGCGCAACCTGCCGCAGTTGGGTATTGCCAACCTGCGGGTGCGCGATCAACTGCTGGAGATAGGCAGTCAACAGCTGGCCTTTAACCATCAGGAAGCCAAACAATTTTTCGACCGACGTTTGTCCTCCCCCATAGAAGCGGCTGAAAGCAGCCGAATGTGCGATGACGTTGCTGGCTGGGCCACAGCATTACAACTGATCGCCCTTTCCGCCCGCCAGAACAATCATTCCGCGCACCAGTCGGCACGACGCCTCGCGGGGATCAACGCCAGCCATTTGTCCGATTATCTGGTTGATGAAGTGCTGGACAGCGTCGACCTCGGCACCCGTCACTTCCTGCTGAAAAGCGCCATTCTGCGTTCCATGAACGATGCGCTAATCGTCCGCGTTACCGGGGAAGAAAACGGCCAGATGCGGCTGGAAGAAATTGAGCGCCAGGGGTTATTCCTGCAGCGAATGGATGACGTTGGCGAGTGGTTCAGCTATCACCCGCTGTTTGGCAGCTTTTTACGCCAGCGCTGCCAATGGGAGCTGGCGAACGAACTGCCCGAAATACACCGCGCCGCAGCTGAAAGCTGGATGGCGCAAGGCTTCCCCAGCGAAGCTATCCACCACGCGCTGGCGGCCGGCGACGCCCATATGCTACGCGATATCCTGCTTAATCATGCGTGGGGACTGTTTAACCATAGCGAGCTGACGTTACTGGAAGAGTCGCTGAAAGCCCTGCCGTGGGAAAGCCTGCTGGAAAATCCGCGTCTGGTTCTGTTGCAAGCCTGGCTGATGCAAAGCCAGCACCGCTACGGAGAGGTTAACACCTTGCTGGCGCGCGCAGAGCAGGAAATGAAAGGCGACATGGAGCCAACACTGCACGCCGAATTCAACGCTTTACGGGCGCAGGTAGCGATTAACGACGGCAACCCTGACGAAGCCGAACGCCTGGCGAAACTGGCGCTGGATGAGTTGCCCATCGCCTGGTTCTATAGCCGGATCGTCGCCACCTCGGTGCACGGCGAAGTCCTGCACTGTAAGGGCGATCTCACGCGCTCTCTGGCGTTAATGCAGCAAACCGAGCAAATGGCGCGTCATCATGACGTCTGGCATTACGCGCTGTGGAGCCTTATCCAGCAAAGCGAAATTTTGTTTGCCCAGGGCTTTTTACAGGCCGCCTGGGAAACTCAGGAAAAAGCATTCCAACTGATCAAAGAACAGCACCTGGAACAGCTGCCGATGCACGAATTCCTGGTACGTATTCGCGCGCAGCTACTGTGGGCATGGGCGCGTCTGGATGAATCAGAAGCTTCTGCCCGTAGCGGTATTGAACTGCTTTCCACTTTCCAGCCGCAGCAACAGCTACAGTGTCTGGCGCTGCTGGTTCAGTGTTCACTGGCACGGGGCGATCTCGATAACGCTCGCAGCCTGCTCAACCGTCTGGAAAACCTGCTGGGTAACGGTCACTATCACAGCGACTGGATCTCCAACGCCGATAAGGTGCGGGTGATTTACTGGCAAATGGTGGGCGACAAAAACTCGGCCGCCAACTGGCTGCGCCACACGCCGAAACCAGAATTCGCCAATAACCACTTCCTGCAAAGCCAGTGGCGCAACATCGCTCGCGCGCAAATCCTGCTCGGCGAGTTTGAACCGGCTGAGATTGTGCTGGAAGAGTTGAATGAAAATGCGCGCAATCTGCGCCTGATGAGCGATCTGAACCGCAACCTGTTGCTGCTTAATCAGCTCTACTGGCAGGCAGGGCGCAAAAATGACGCCCAGCGTGTGTTACTCGACGCCCTACAGCTGGCGAACCGTACCGGATTTATCAGCCACTTTGTTATCGAAGGCGAGGCCATGGCGCAACAACTGCGTCAGCTGATTCAGCTCAATACCTTACCGGAACTCGATCAGCACCGCGCCCAGCGCATTTTGCGTGAAATTAACCAGCACCACCGCCATAAATTTGCCCACTTCGATGAAGGGTTCGTTGAGCGTCTGCTTACTCACCCGGAAGTGCCGGAGCTTATCCGCACCAGCCCGCTGACTCAGCGCGAATGGCAGGTTCTGGGACTGATTTATTCGGGCTACAGCAACGAGCAGATCGCCGGAGAGCTGGCCGTCGCGGCAACGACCATCAAGACGCACATCCGCAATTTGTACCAAAAGCTCGGCGTCGCACATCGCCAGGATGCGGTGCAACATGCGCAGAAGCTGCTGAAGATGATGGGGTACGGCGTTTAGTTAATGCCTGATACGCAACGCTTATCAGGCCTGGAATTACCTTAGCACAGCTCTAACTGGATATGATGGTCAGCAATCACCTGCATCACACCAGCAGGCGGCAGCGTGTCGGTATACACCGCATCCACCATGCTGATGCTGCCCATATTCACCATCGCGTTACGCCCAAACTTCGAGTGGTCCACCACCAGCATCACATGCCGTGAATTCTCAATGATCGCGCGCTTGGTGCGAACTTCGTGATAATCAAACTCCAGCAGGGAACCGTCGCTGTCGATGCCGCTGATCCCTAAGATGCCGAAGTCCAGACGGAACTGAGAAATAAAGTCGAGGGTCGCTTCGCCCATAATACCGCCGTCGCGGCTACGCAGTTCACCACCGGCGAGGATTATGCGGAAATCCTCTTTCGCCATCAGCGTGTTCGCCACATTGAGGTTGTTGGTCACAATGCGTAAATTGCTGTGATTAAGCAGCGCGTGAGCCACCGCTTCCGGCGTGGTTCCGATATCAATAAACAGCGTTGAGCCGTTCGGGATTTGCGTGGCAACTTTGCGGGCAATGCGCTCTTTTTCCGCCGTCTGCGTCGCTTTACGGTCATGCCACGGGGTGTTGACCGAGCTGGATGGCAGCGCCGCGCCGCCGTGATGGCGCAAAATCATGTTCTGATCGGCCAGATCGTTAAGATCGCGGCGAATCGTCTGCGGGCTGACGGAGAAATGCTCCACCAGCTCTTCAGTACTGACGTATCCCTGTTTTTTTACCAGCTCGATGATCGCGTCATGTCGTTGTGTTTGCTTCATTAGTGTTCCCTGAAATTTTGCCGGATGCGCTAACTCTTATCCGGCCTAAAAAGTTCGTTTCCGCACATTCATCGTATCGGCAAACGCCATTGCCAGACCCACGGCCAATCCGGCGATATGAGCACCATTCGCCATCGACATGCCGAATAGATCAAACCAGCCGGCAACAATCCAGATCAAAGCAAAGATAATCAAACCACGCTGCAGGAAAATACCGCTTTGCGGATCGCGCTCGCCACGCAACCACACGTAGCCCATCAGCGCATATACCACGCCAGACAGTCCACCAAACCACGGGCCGCTAAATTTCTGCTGAACATAGCCGCTCAACAGGGCGCTGATCACGGTAATAACAATCAGTTTTCCACTGCCCAGACGCTTTTCAACCGCACCGCCGAGATACCACCACCACAACAGGTTGAACAGAATATGCATCAGCGAGAAGTGCATAAAAGCGTGGGTGAAATAACGCCAGAATTCAAATTTCAGCGAAGGGTCAAACGGCCATGCCAGCCAGAGCATCACCGCCTGGTCGCCCAGCACGTTCATCGCGATAAACACCAGCACACACGCGGCCATCACCAACCAGGTTACCGGGCCTGCGCGTTCGCGCAATGTGGCCAGGAACGGATAACGCTGGTAGTGCAGACCGCTGTCGGTCTGACCCGACTGCCAGCTTGCCGCGAGGTAGCGCGGATCGCCCGGATTCTCCAGAAATCTCGCCAGTTCAGCATGCACGCGCTCGGCCTGGGACTCATCCGCCAGCCAGACATCCGTTTGCTGATGTTGTTGAATCGTCAGGATAACGCCCTGTGTCGCCATATAATCAACAAATGCCTGCGCCACGCGGGGGTTAGCAAAAGAGGTAATCATCAACATGGTTGCTGTCGCTTCATCCACACAAAAGAGGACAGTATATATATCCTACCCGTTTCAGGCTGCATCTTTGTTAGCTTACGAACCGTATGCCACTTCTGCCGGAAAATGTCGATGCCAGGCGTCGAAGCCGCCGTCAACGCTGTAAACCGCGTCATAACCCTGCTGAAGAAGATATTGCGCCGCACCTTTACTGCTGTTGCCGTGATAACACATCACCAACACGGCGGTGTCGAAATCATGCTCGCGCATAAATGACCCCAGCGTGTCGTTCGTCAGATGAAACGCCTGCGGGGCATGACCCATGGCATAGCTTTGCGGATCACGGATATCCACTAACACCGCGCTCCCCTGATGCAGCTTCTGATGCGCTTCTTCGACATTAATACATTCAAACTGATCCATTGCTCTCTCTTCTTTATATGGCAGGTGACGCTTTTCAGACATGTTACTGCTTAGTGTACGTCCCGACGGCAGTTAAACGCCATAATGTTATATGTATCACTGTAAATTGTTTATCCGATGTTACCAATGGCGCGATTCTTTGCTATTATGCTCGATAACGAACATTAATGAGCTATAACGAAAGTGCGAGAGGCCAGCATGGAAACCAAAGATCTGATTGTGATAGGTGGAGGCATCAACGGTGCCGGTATCGCGGCAGATGCCGCTGGACGCGGTTTATCCGTGCTGATGCTGGAAGCGCAGGATTTAGCCTGCGCCACCTCTTCCGCTAGCTCCAAACTCATCCACGGTGGCCTGCGCTACCTGGAACACTACGAATTTCGTCTGGTAAGCGAAGCGCTGGCCGAACGTGAAGTGCTGTTGAAAATGGCACCGCATATCGCCTTCCCGATGCGCTTTCGCCTGCCCCATCGCCCGCACCTGCGTCCGGCGTGGATGATCCGCATTGGTTTGTTTATGTACGATCATCTGGGCAAACGCACCAGTTTACCGAGTTCTACCGGTTTGCGTTTTGGCGCGGATTCCGTAATGAAACCTGAGATTGTGCGCGGTTTCGAATATTCCGACTGCTGGGTAGACGATGCGCGACTGGTTTTGGCAAACGCCCAAATGGTCGTACGCAAAGGCGGAGAAGTATTAACCCGCACTCGCGCCACTTCTGCTCGCCGTGAAAACGGTTTGTGGATTGTTGAAGCTGAAGATATCGATACCGGCAAAAAATACACCTGGCAGGCGCGTGGCCTGGTCAACGCCACCGGTCCGTGGGTGAAAGAGTTCTTCGACGACGGTATGCACCTGCCATCACCGTACGGCATTCGCCTGATTAAAGGCAGCCACATCGTAGTGCCGCGCGTACATACCCAGAAGCAAGCTTATATTCTGCAAAACGAAGATAAGCGTATTGTGTTTGTTATCCCATGGATGGACGAATTCTCGATCATCGGGACGACAGACGTTGAATACAAAGGCGATCCGAAAGCAGTGAAAATTGATGAAAGCGAAATCAATTACCTGCTGAAGGTCTACAACGCGCACTTTAAGAAACAGCTGGGCCGTGATGATATCGTCTGGACTTACTCAGGCGTGCGTCCGCTGTGCGATGACGAGTCTGACTCACCGCAGGCGATCACCCGTGATTACACGCTGGATATCCACGACGAAAACGGCAAAGCGCCGCTGCTGTCGGTCTTTGGCGGTAAGCTGACCACCTATCGTAAGCTGGCTGAGCACGCGATGGAAAAACTGGCATCGTACTACCAGGGTATTGGTCCGGCATGGACGAAAGAGTGCATTCTGCCAGGCGGTGACATTGGCGGCGATCGCGAAGATTACGCGGCCAAACTGCGCCGTCGCTACCCTTTCCTGACCGAGTCGCTGGCACGCCATTACTCTCGCACCTACGGCAGCAACACCGAATGGGTTATCGGCGAAGCCACCTCGCTTGCCGAGTTAGGTGAAGACTTTGGCCATGAGTTTTATGAGGCCGAGCTGAAATATCTGGTCGATCACGAATGGGTTCGTCGTGCGGAAGATGCGTTGTGGCGTCGCACGAAAGAAGGTATGTGGCTGAATGCTGAGCAGCAGTCGCGTATGACCCAGTGGCTGGCGGAGTACATTGAAAAACACCAGCTGTCGCTGGCGTCCTGATAAAAATGCCGGATGCGGCTAGCGCCTTATCCGGCCTACAAGAGTGCATAAACGTAGGCCGGGCAAGCGAAGCGCCCCCGGCATCGTGTGTTACAACCGCACCGAATCGATATGCCAGATGTTTTCGGCGTACTCTTTTATCGTTCTGTCCGACGAGAAGTATCCCATGTTGGCAATATTAATCATCGACTTGGTGGTCCACTCTTCCGGGTGACGATACAGTTCATCAACCTTATCCTGGCAATCAACGTAGCTGCGATAATCCGCCAGAACCTGATAGTGGTCGCCAAAGTTAATCAGCGAATCCACCAGGTCGCGATAGCGTCCCGGCTCCTCAGGGCTGAATACGCCGCTGCCGATCTGCGTCAGCACCTGGTGCAGCTCTTCGTCTTTCTCGTAATACTCACGCGGCTTGTAGCCCTGGCTGCGTAAAGCCTCGACCTCTTCCGCCGTATTACCAAAGATAAAGATATTTTCTGCGCCCACATGCTCCAGCATCTCAACGTTGGCGCCGTCCAGCGTACCGATGGTCAGCGCACCGTTAAGAGCAAATTTCATATTACTGGTACCGGAGGCTTCGGTCCCGGCCAGAGAAATCTGTTCAGAAAGGTCGGCAGCAGGAATAATCACCTGCGCCAGGCTGACGCTGTAGTTGGGGATAAACACCACTTTCAGCTTGTCGCCAATTTGCGGATCGTTGTTGATCACTTTCGCGACGTCGTTGATCAGGTGAATGATGTGTTTCGCCATGTAATAAGCAGAAGCCGCTTTACCGGCGAAGATATTCACACGCGGCACCCACTCAGCGTCAGGATCGGCCTTAATGCGGTTGTAGCGGGTGATCACATGCAGCACGTTCATCAACTGGCGTTTGTATTCGTGAATACGCTTTATCTGCACATCAAACAGCGATTTCGGGTTCACCACCACGTTCAGTTGCTGGGCGATGAGCGTGGCCAGACGCTTTTTATTCTCCAGCTTCGCGCGGCGCACAGCCTGATTTACCAGTGGGTAATCGCAGTGCTGCTCAAGCTCGCTGAGCTGGCTGAGATCGGTTCGCCAGGTGCGACCAATGTTCTCATCCAGCACTTCAGAGAGCGACGGGTTAGCCAGCGCCAGCCAGCGGCGCGGCGTCACGCCGTTGGTGACGTTGCAAAAACGAGTCGGGAAAATCTTCGCAAAATCAGCAAACAGCGACTGCACCATCAGGTTGGAATGCAGCTCGGAAACGCCGTTAACCTTGTGGCTCACCACCACCGCCAGCCATGCCATACGCACACGACGGCCGTTAGATTCATCGATAATCGACGTCCGCCCCAGCAGAGCAGTATCGTTTGGATACTGTTCCTGCAACGTCTTCAGGAAGTAGTCGTTGATTTCAAAGATGATTTGCAGATGGCGCGGCAAAATTTTGCCCAGCATATCGACAGGCCAGGTCTCCAGCGCTTCGCTCATCAAGGTGTGGTTGGTATACGAGAAGACCTGGCAGCAGACCTCAAACGCATCGTCCCAGCTGAACTTATGCTCATCGATCAGCAAGCGCATCAGCTCAGGGATCGACAGCACCGGATGGGTATCGTTGAGGTGAATGGCGATTTTATCCGCCAGATTGTCGTAGGTTTTGTGCAGCTGATAATGACGGTTCAGGATGTCCTGCACCGTAGAGGAGACCAGGAAATACTCCTGGCGCAACCGCAGCTCGCGTCCTGAATAGGTGGAGTCGTCCGGGTACAGTACGCGGGAGACGTTCTCGGAGTGGTTTTTATCTTCCACAGCCGCAAAGTAGTCGCCCTGGTTAAATTTACCGAGGTTGATCTCGCTACTGGCCTGGGCATTCCACAGGCGCAGCGTGTTGGTGGCGTCGGTGTCGTAGCCGGGGATAATCTGGTCGTAGGCGACCGCGAGGATCTCTTCGGTTTCTATCCAGCGCGTTTTCTTACCTTCCTGCTGAATACGCCCGCCAAAACGCACTTTGTAGCGCGTGTTGTGGCGTTTGAATTCCCACGGGTTACCGTATTCCAGCCAGTAGTCCGGCGACTCTTTCTGGCGGCCATCAACAATGTTCTGCTTGAACATGCCGTAGTCATAACGAATACCGTAACCGCGTCCCGGCAGGCCCAGCGTTGCCAGTGAGTCCAGGAAGCAGGCCGCCAGACGTCCGAGACCACCATTGCCAAGACCCGGGTCGTTTTCTTCGTCGATCAGATCTTCAAGATCCAACCCCATACCTTCCAGCGCATTTTTGACATCGTCATAAATGCCCAGCGATAACAGTGCATTGGAAAGCGTGCGGCCAATCAGAAACTCCATAGACAGGTAATAGACCTGACGAGTTTCCTGAGATAATTGCGCACGGTTAGAACGCAGCCAGCGCTCCACGAGACGGTCGCGCACCGCGAACAACGTGGCGTTCAGCCACTCATGTTTATTGGCAATGACCGGGTCCTTACCAATCGTGAACATCAGCTTATAGGCAATAGAATGCTTAAGTGCCTCTACGCTGAGTGTGGGCGATGCATAAGTAAATGGAGCATTCATATAGGTGATTCCTGGATATCTATTTCAAGCGATAGTAAAGCTCACGGTATGACTTCGCCGCGACTTGCCAGCTAAAATCCATGGTCATGGCCTGACGTTGTACAAACCGCCAAAGCGAAGGCCGGGACCACAATACGAAAGCACGCCGGATCGCGCGTAACAGCGACCAGGCATTACTATCTTCAAATACAAACCCACTGGCGATACCGTCCGCCAGGTTTTCCAGCGAACTGTCAGAGACTGTATCAGCCAGCCCACCGGTGCGCCGCACCAGCGGCAGCGTGCCGTACTTCAGTCCATACAACTGCGTTAAGCCACACGGCTCAAAACGGCTGGGAACCAATATCACATCGGCCCCACCCATGATGCGGTGCGAGAAGGCTTCGTGATAGCCGATCTGCACACCCACCTGTCCTGGATGTTCCGCCGCTGCGGCGAGGAATCCTTCCTGTAATACCGGATCGCCCGCGCCTAGCAATGCCAGCTGTCCACCCTGCTCTAACAACCCCGGCAGCGCTTCCAGCACCAGATCCAGCCCTTTTTGACTGGTCAGACGGCTCACCACGGCAAACAGCGGTACTTTATCGTTGACCTTAAGTCCCATCGCTATCTGAAGCTGACGTTTGTTTTCTGCCTTCTCCTCCAGCGTGTCGCGAGTATATCGCGATGCCAGCAGGAGATCGGTTTCCGGGCTCCAGATTTTTTCATCAACGCCGTTCAGCACACCGGAAAGACGGCCTTCACGATGACGCTGCTGCAACAGACCTTCCATCCCGTAGGCAAACTGCGGCTCGGTAATTTCCCGCGCGTAGGTCGGACTGACCGCCGTAATGTGGTCGGCGTAGTACAACCCTGCCTTCAGAAACGAAATCTGCCCGTTAAACTCCAGTCCGTGCACATTAAAGAACGACCATGGCAATTGGATGTCATCCATATGCTTTGCATAAAACATGCCTTGATACGCCAGGTTGTGGACGGTGAACACCGATTTCGCCGGATGGCCGCGCGCCGCCAGATACGCCGGAGCCAGACCCGCATGCCAGTCGTGCGCATGCACCACATCCGGGCGCCAGAATGGGTCAAGGCCACAGGCCATTTCACAGCCAACCCAGCCCAGCAATGCAAAACGCTGCACGTTATCGGTATACGCAAACAGGTTAGTGTCGTGATACGGGCTACCGGGGCGGTCATAGAGATGCGGCGCGTCAATCAGGTAAATACCCACGCCGTTGAAATGCCCGAACAGCAGCGTGATACGTCCGGCGAAGGTATCCCGACGCGTTACAACCTGCGCATCGGGAATGCCGCGACGGATATCAGGAAACGCCGGGAGCAGCACGCGGGCATCCACGCCGTCCGCTATTTGCGCTGCGGGTAACGCCCCAATAACATCCGCCAGTCCCCCGGTTTTTAACAGGGGGAACATCTCTGAACAAACGTGTAAAACCTGCATTATCGCTCCTGTTTGATCTGCAGTTTGCGTAGCATTTCACGCGTGACCAGCACAATACCTTCCTCTGAACGGTAGAAACGACGCGCATCTTCTTCCGCGTTTTCACCAATCACCATGCCTTCGGGAATAACGCAGGCACGGTCGATAATGCAACGACGTAAGCGACACGAACGTCCCACCCACACTTCAGGTAACAACACTGCCGAATCAATGTTACAGAATGAATTCACCCGCACTCGCGGGAACAGAACGGACTGCACCACCACCGAACCTGAAATTATGCATCCGCCAGAAACCAGCGAGTTCAGCGTCATTCCGTGGCTGCCGGAACGGTCCTGAACAAATTTCGCTGGTGGCAGCGATTCCATGTGCGTACGGATTGGCCAGTCCTGGTCGTACATGTCCAGTTCAGGCGTCACCGAAGCCAGATCGAGGTTCGCCTTCCAGTAGGCTTCCAGCGTACCCACATCACGCCAGTACGGCTCGGATTCCGGGTCAGACTGCACGCAGGACAACGGGAATGGATGTGCATACGCCATGCCAGCTTCGGTGATTTTCGGGATAATGTCTTTACCGAAATCGTGACTGGAGTTTTCATCGAGGTCATCTTCCGCCAGCAATTCATACAGATAATCGGCGTTGAAAACGTAGATCCCCATACTGGCAAGAGATTTGGTCGGGTCGCCTGGCATGGCTGGCGGGTTAGCGGGTTTTTCAACAAACTCGATAATTTTGTCGCTGTCGTCCACGTCCATTACGCCAAACGCGCTGGCCTCTTCAATAGGCACTGGCATACAGGCCACGGTGCAACGCGCGCCTTTCTCGACGTGGTCGATCAGCATGCGTGAGTAGTCCTGCTTGTAGATATGATCGCCCGCGAGGATCACCACATATTCCGCTTTATAGCGTCGAATGATGTCCAGGTTTTGGGTCACCGCATCCGCCGTACCGCGATACCAGTTTTCACCCTGCATTCTCTGCTGGGCAGGCAGCAGATCGACAAACTCGTTCATCTCTTCGCTAAAGAACGACCAGCCGCGCTGAATATGCTGCACCAGCGTGTGGGACTGGTACTGGGTGATCACGCCAATACGGCGGATCCCGGAGTTAATACAGTTGGATAAGGCAAAATCGATAATGCGGAACTTACCGCCAAAGTGCACAGCAGGTTTGGCACGTTTGTTGGTTAAATCTTTTAAGCGGGTACCGCGGCCACCGGCCAGGATCAGGGCAACAGATTTTAATGGCAGCTGGCGCGCCAACATTACACGATCGTTCTTCTCTAAACTCACCATGACTAACTCCTTTTTTATCTTCTCTGGAACACACACAGTCCGTGCGCAGGTCCCTGCCAGACAGCCGTAAGCACCGGATTATCCTCTCCGGCAAATGGGGGAACGGCGCACCATTCCCCTTCAGGTAAAACGATATCTGTCACCTCAAGCGTGGCATTTATTGCAATCAGAAAACGGTCTGATAGCAGGATTTGCATCTGCCTCGGGCCGTTTTGCCACTCATCCGCACTTAAGGGTTGTGCGTACTTATTCAGCCAACGAACATTGCCATCGCCCTCTTCCCACCAGCGATCGTCCGTTAATGCAGGAATTTGCTGACGAAGATGGATCAGGGCAGCGGTAAATGTGGTTAGCCCGCTGTTTGCCTGCTGCCAGTCCAGCCAGGTTAGAGCGTTATCCTGGCAGTAAGCGTTATTGTTGCCGTGCTGGCTATGACCATGCTCATCGCCCGCCAGCAACATCGGCGTCCCCTGGGAGAGCAACAGCGTGGATAACAGCGCATGAATGCTGTCGCGCCGCCGCTCAATCAGGTCCAGCGTGCCGCCTAATCCTTCTTTACCATGATTGTCGCTGTAGTTATTGCTAGTGCCGTCGCGATTTTCCTCACCATTCGCTTCATTGTGCTTATTTGTGAAGCACACACAGTCGCGTAGCGTAAAACCGTCGTGCGCAGTCACCAGATTGACCGTCGCGCTGGGTTTGCGACCATCGCGTTTAAACACGTCGCTTGATGCGGCAAAACGCCCGGCAAACTCACCCAACGAGAGATTACGCTGGAGCCAGAAGCGTCGGGTCGCATCGCGGAAATGGTCATTCCACTCGGCAAACGGCGGGGGAAAATTCCCCACCTGATACCCGCCTTCACCAATATCCCACGGTTCCGCAATCAGCTTAACGCGTGAGAGCAGCGGACAGTTTTGGATCGCGGTAAACAGTGGCGCATCCTGACGAAACGCAGGTGTACGCCCCATGACGGAAGCCAAATCAAAACGAAAACCATCCACATGGCAGGTTTCAACCCAGTAGCGCAGGCATTCACATGCGTATTCCACAACGCCCGGATGGCTCAGATTGAGGGTGTTCCCACAACCGGTCCAGTTGTAGTAATCACCATCGTCCCTGATCCAATAATAGCTACGGTTATCAATTCCGCGCAGCGAGAAGACGGGGCCTTCGAGATCCAGCTCGGCGCTGTGGTTCAAAACGATATCGAGAATGACCTCAATCCCCGCTTTGTGCAGCGCTTTTACCGCGTCGCGAAACTCATCAAGCGCACTCTCCGGCGAACAGGCATAGGCCGGATGCAGCGCGAACATCGCTACCGGGTTGTAGCCCCAATAGTTCGACAGCCCCAGCCGCTGAAGCCGTGGTTCGCTGGCAAAATGCGCCACCGGCAGCAGCTCCAGCGCGGTAATGCCGAGGCGCTTGAAGTAATCGATCATCACTGGATGGCCCAGCGCTTTGTAGGTTCCGCGAATCTCTTCCGGCAGCTCAGGATGCAAATACGTCAACCCTTTGACATGCGCTTCGTAAATCACGGTATTGCCCCACGGCGTGCGCGGCGGGATATCATCCTCCCAGTCATAATGATCGGACACCACCACGCCCTTCAGCGCGATGTTGGCATTATCATGATGATCCGGTTCATTTAGCCCACCGTGCAGCAGCGGGTTATCTTTTAACTCGCCATCCACCCGACGGGCGCAAGGGTCAAGCAGCAGCTTGGCCGGATTAAACCGGTGGCCCTGCTGCGGTTGCCATGGGCCATGAACACGATAGCCATAGCGCAGACCGGGCCGGGCGTTGGCCAGATAGCCATGCCAGACATCACCGCTACGCCCCGGCAGGTCATAGCGAAGTTCGCACCCTTGCTCATCGAATACGCATAATTCAACGCGTTCAGCGTGGGCCGAGAAGAGTGTGAAATTGACACCATGGCCGTCATACGTTGCACCATGGGGGGTGGCGTTGCCGGTTGCCAGTTGCGTCATTACCCCTCCCGGACCAGCCAGATCGTTGCCAACGGCGGTAACGTGAGGCTCAGTGAGTGCTGACGACCATGGCTGGCGATTTCATCGCTGTGCACCGCACCGCCGTTGCCGGTATTGCTACCGTGGTAATGCATCGAGTCGGTATTGAGGATCTCACGCCATTTGCCTGGCTGATTGATACCGAAGCGATAGCCGTGGCGGGGCACAGGCGTAAAGTTACTGACCACGATGATTTCATTGCCGACCTTGTCACGACGCACGAAAGCCAGCACCGAACGTTCGTTGTCATCCACCACCAGCCATTCAAAACCATAGGCGTCAAAGTCGAGCTCGTGCAGCGCTTTGTGATGACGGTAGGTGTGGTTCAAATCGCGCACCAGACGCTGTACGCCGTGGTGCCAGTTATCGCCACCTTCCAGCAGGTGCCAGTCGAGGCTGGCGTCATGGTTCCATTCACGTCCCTGCGCAAACTCGTTGCCCATAAACAGCAGTTTTTTGCCCGGGAAGGCCCACATCCAGCCGTAGTAGGCGCGCAGGTTGGCAAACTTCTGCCATGCGTCTCCCGGCATGCGATCGAGAATGGATTTTTTACCGTGTACCACTTCATCATGCGACAGCGGCAGGACAAAGTTTTCGGTGTAGTTGTACAGCATGCCGAAGGTCAGCTTGTCGTGATGGTACTGACGATGAATCGGATCCAGCTTCATGTAGTCCAGCGTGTCGTGCATCCAGCCGAGGTTCCACTTATACCAGAACCCTAAACCGCCCATATCCTGTGGTCTTGAAACGCCGGCAAAGTCGGTCGACTCTTCCGCCATGCTCACCGCACCAGGCACCTGCTCGCCAAGAATGCGGTTGGTATTGCGCAAAAATTCAATGGCTTCGAGGTTTTCACGACCACCAAATTCGTTTGGGATCCATTCCCCTTCTTTGCGGCTGTAGTCGCGATAAATCATCGACGCCACGGCATCCACGCGCAGCGCGTCAATACCAAAGCGTTCAATCCAGTACAGGGCGTTGCCCACCAGGTAGTTGCTGACTTCACGGCGACCATAGTTGTAGATCAGCGTGTTCCAGTCCTGGTGATATCCTTCGCGCGGGTCGCTGTGTTCATACAGGTTGGTGCCATCAAACTCAGCCAAACCAAAGTCGTCCGATGGGAAGTGGCCCGGCACCCAGTCGAGAATAACGTTCAGCCCCGCCTGATGCGCGGCATTCACGAAATAACGGAAATCATCGCGCGTCCCGAAGCGACGGGTCGGCGCATACATGCCGGTAGGCTGGTAGCCCCAGCTACCGTCGAACGGATGCTCGTTAATCGGCAACAGTTCGAGGTGGGTAAAGCCCATCCATTTGGCGTACGGCACCAACTGATCCGCCAGCTCGCGGTAGCTCAGCCAGAAGTTGTTATCGGTATGACGACGCCATGACCCCAGGTGAACTTCATAGATAGAGATCGGTGCATCAAACTGGTTGGCTTTTTTGCGCGCCTCGCTTTGCACTACTTTTTCCGGCAGACCACAGATAAGCGACGCGGTTTCCGGACGCATTTGCGCTTCGAAGGCGTAAGGGTCCGCTTTGATTCGCAGCTTACCGTTGGCATCGATCATCTCGTATTTATACAGCTGACCATGCTGCGCGCCGGGGATAAACAGCTCCCAGATACCGCTTTCTTTGCGCAGGCGCATTGGGTGGCGACGGCCATCCCAGTAGTTGAACTGCCCAACCACTGACACGCGTTGAGCGTTAGGCGCCCAGACTGAGAAGCGCGTACCGGTTACGCCATCCATGGTATCCGCATGCGCACCCAGCGTTTCGTAAGGTCGCAGGTGCGTACCTTCAGATAACAGCCAGGCATCCATATCCTGGATCAGCGGGCCAAAACGATAAGGGTCATCAATCAGATTCTGCTGTCCATGCCAGACAACGGCCAACTGATAGCGAAAGAAATTTTTACGGCGGGGAAGTACTGCACAGAAAAAACCGCGAGAGTCGAGGCAATCCAGCTTGCCGACTTTGCGTCCGGTTTTGGGTTCGATCACCCACACTTCGGTGGCGTCAGGTAATAGGGCGCGGACTTCAAGTCCAGCATCAGTTTGGTGCATACCGAGTACGGAAAAAGGATCCGCAAAATGGCCTGCAATTAGCGCATTAATCACGTCTCTATCGATACGAACGGACATGGTTGTCATCCTGTTTTATGGCGTCACCCCTTCCAACTGATTTTCGACATCAGGTAGTGACACTTTTTTTGACCTGAACGGCGCAGCACAATTGTGCATCCTCTCTGCGTCGTCCCACCTTCAGGCAACAACTTAATACCTCCGGTACTAAGTCACCCTTAAAGAATAGCCAATGCTTTATCTTACTCCTGGTAAAAAATGAAACATCTGCGCTTACTCCTGTATTACGCAAAAAAAGGGGTGATTCCTCACCCCTTGATCGTTAACAAACTATTACGCCAATTGGCGCAGCATACGGCGCAATGGCTCCGCAGCACCCCACAGCAACTGGTCGCCCACGGTAAAGGCTGACAGGAACTCCGGTCCCATGTTCAGCTTACGCAGACGGCCTACTGGCGTGGTCAGCGTGCCGGTAACGGCCGCCGGGGTTAACTCACGCATGGTGATATCCCGATCGTTTGGTACAACTTTGGCCCACGGATTGTGCGCCGCCAGCAGTTCTTCCACGGTCGGAATAGACACATCTTTTTTCAGTTTAATGGTGAACGCCTGGCTGTGGCAGCGCAGCGCGCCGACGCGCACACACAGACCATCAACCGGGATCGCGGAAGACGTGTTGAGAATTTTGTTGGTTTCCGCCTGTCCCTTCCACTCTTCACGGCTCTGACCGTTATCGAGCTGTTTGTCGATCCACGGAATCAGGCTACCGGCCAGCGGTACGCCAAAGTTATCAACCGGCAGTTCGCCGCTGCGGGACAGGGTCGTCACTTTACGTTCGATGTCGAGAATAGCAGAGGAAGGGGTCGCCAGTTCCTCGGCCACATGGCCATACAGATGACCCATCTGAGACAGCAGTTCACGCATATGGCGCGCGCCGCCGCCGGAAGCCGCCTGATAGGTCGCCACGGAAACCCAGTCAACCAGGTCATTGGCAAACAGGCCACCGAGGGACATCAGCATCAGGCTAACGGTACAGTTGCCGCCAACAAAGGTCTTAATGCCTTTGTTCAGGCCGTCGGTGATGACATCCTGGTTAACCGGATCGAGAATAATGATGGCATCGTCTTTCATACGCAGCGAAGAGGCTGCGTCAATCCAGTAACCCTGCCAACCGCTTTCACGAAGCTTTGGATAGATTTCGTTGGTATAATCGCCGCCCTGACAGGTCACGATGATATCGAGCGCCTTCAGCGCATCCAGATCAAAAGCGTCCTGAAGTGTGCCGGTCGCGGTGCCACCGAACGTCGGTGCCGCCTGCCCGAGCTGGGAAGTAGAAAAGAAAACAGGGCGAATGGCGTCGAAGTCACGCTCCTCAACCATGCGTTGCATGAGAACAGAGCCGACCATACCGCGCCAGCCGATAAAACCAACATTTTTCATAGCGTTTTTTCCTGCAGAGATGTGTGCTGTGTATGCTAACCAGTATCCTACTGGCCTATCCTTCACCATACAAAAAGCAGCCAAAGTCGCAAGTGAAATTAATCAATGATAGCGAAGCCATCAGTAATGCGACTTATCCCGCTGCGCAAGCAAGCAGAAAGTCCGCGGTAATTATCAGGGAATTTGAGTTATGAATGAAATCATTTCAGCGGCAGTTTTATTGATCCTGATTATGGATCCGCTTGGAAATCTGCCCATTTTCATGTCCGTATTGAAACATACCGAACCAAAACGTCGCCGCGCGATTATGATTCGCGAGCTGTTTATTGCGCTGTTGGTGATGCTGATATTCCTGTTTGCGGGCGAGAAAATTCTGGCATTTCTTAACCTGCGTGCAGAAACCGTATCGATCTCCGGGGGCATCATTTTGTTCCTGATCGCCATTAAGATGATTTTCCCCAGCGTCACCGGGAATAGCACCGGGCTTCCGGCTGGTGAAGAGCCATTTATCGTACCGCTGGCGATTCCGCTGGTAGCCGGGCCGACAATCCTGGCCTCATTAATGCTGTTGTCGCATCAGTATCCAAACCAGATGGGGCATCTGGTGATTGCGCTGCTGATCGCCTGGGGCGGTACATTCGTTATTTTGCTGCAGTCTTCGCTGTTTTTACGTCTGCTGGGAGAGAAAGGGGTTAACGCGCTGGAGCGCCTGATGGGGCTGATTCTGGTGATGATGGCAACCCAGATGTTCCTCGACGGCGTGCGGATGTGGATGAAGGGGTGACAGTATTTTCTTTGATTTTGTAGGCCCGGTAAGCGCCACCGGGCAACCGTTTTGAAGCTGGAGAACATGGCATTTCAGAGAACGATTCCGTTCACGTTATGCTCATTGCTTCTCTGAGATCTCGTCACCAGTGAACGTGCTAAGGGGCTACGCAGCCCCCTTAGCAATCCCGGCTCCCGGCAGGAAAATTGCCACTTCGTGGTTCCCTCCACTTATTCCTCCAGGCTACCGGGCCGGGCGCGAGGCAGCGTCCATGCAAAACGCGCCCTGAACCCGCATCCCTGCGGGTTCTCCCGGCCTTACGGAAACGTGTCGGCAATTTTCAGCCGGACCAGCTCACACCTGACCACCTGAGCTTTTACTTAAATACCTGTGAACAGCAAAACGGATATAGCTGAAAGCCAGAGCGCTGAAGCGACACCCTGGTCCGGCTGAAAATCGATGAGGTGTTGACGGCTGACCGGGTCTGCCCGCAGGGATGCGGGCAGAGGGGACGGCCTGCATGGATGCAGGCTCGGCCCCGACCCGACAGGCAGACGGAATAAGACGAATAACTCGCGCAGCGACGATTTTCCCGCCGGGAGCCTGGGTTGCAAGGGAGGCGGCGGTGAGCCTCCCTTGCACGTTCACGGACATCAGCGCTTCAGAGAAATGACACCACTGAGGTGAACGGAACCCTGAGCAATAATCACATGTTCACCCTACATGCTTAACTGAACGGCATTGCACTGTAATACCAGGTATTCCTTATGCTTTTAAACCGCTGAGAAAACGTATTTTCATTTCTGCGAAGCGCCTTCCGGAATGCCCTCTTGTCAGCATCACGGATAAGCATTATCTTCTCGCTGCACCTGCAAAATCAGGTGCCAGAATTAGCCTTCTGAACTCCTTCATCGGTGACGCAAGTATTTTTGTGTCGCACGCTTAGGTACACTCCAATGGTGGACCGGGCGGGGGCGTCGCAAGACGCGCCGGTATCCGATGAGGCCGGTAAGGCTAACCCTGTTCGGCTCCACCACCAGTGAGATTAGCCTCTCCAGTGGTGGATGAAATCACTCATCGGAGGCTGCCCTATGGCTACTACCCCTCTCTTTTCACACTCTTTATTTACCCTTCCCTTTAGCCATGCCACGGACTTCACCGAACTGGCGGATAACTGTGAGCGTTTTGTCGAAGGGCTTGTTGAATGTCATGACCCGGTAGAAAAACTGGCGATGTGTGCGCGCCTGTCGGCCTGTCTGGCACTACTACAACCAACCTTAACGGAACCTGTACCGCAGCATCTAAAGGCTAGCCTGACGGTAGAAACCTTACCGACCCGCTCTCCCCTCTTTGAACCCGAACCAGATCAGATGGGGCGTTACTGCCAGCTTTTGACGCATTTACTGATGAGTAAAACGCTGTCTGACGAGATGGAACGCGTGGCGGGTGATTTACTGCAGGATTTAGTGGGCTATTTCGCCGACACACTGAAAGCGCCGCGCTGGTTGAAAACCGAGGATGGGGTGATGGTGCTGTAAAAAAGCCGGGTGGCGGCTTCGCCTTACCCGGCCTACGGTGTCGATATGTGCTCGTTTCCAGGCCCGGTAAGCGCTAGCGCCACCGGGCAATGCCATCAGCTCAACAGCTGAAAAGCAATCATACCGACAATCGCGCCGACCGTACCGAGGATGGTTTCCATCATCGTCCAGGTCTTCAGCGTTTGCGCTTCGGTCGCGCCGGTAAATTTACCGAACAACCAGAAACCCGCGTCGTTAACGTGGCTGACCACGATAGAGCCGCCCGCGATACAGATAGACAGCGCCGCCATCTGGGCACCCGAGTAGTTCAGTTGCTCAATCACCGGCATCACCAGACCGACCGCCGTTAAGCAGGCCACTGTCGCGGACCCCTGAATGATACGCACCGCCGCCGCCAGCACGAAGCAGGTGATAGCGATCGGCAAGCCCATACCGGTTAACGCTTCGCCCAGTGCAGGACCAACGCCGGAATCTACCAGTACCTGTTTGAACACGCCGCCAGCACCAATCACCAGCAGAATAATCCCCGCTGGCTGCAGTGCATGGCCGCAGATTTCCATCACGCGGTCTTTTGGCATGCCCTGGCGTACCGCCAGACCGTAAATCGCCACCAGACAGGCAACCAGAATCGCGGTAAACGGATGACCGATAAACTCGAACCATTCGTAGGTTGAAGAACCGACCGGAACAAAGCGTGCGGCGATGGTTTTCAGACCAACCAGCACCAGCGGCAGCAGGATCAGCGATAAGCTGAAGCCAAAGGAGGGCATTTTTCCTTCGCCCAGATGCGGCTCGGTAATGTCTTCCGGTACGTGCAGCTCAACGTAACGGCTGATGAAATTACCCCACAGCGGCCCTGCGATAATCATGCCCGGGATCGCGGCGCACAGGCCAATCAGGATCATCCAGCCAAAGTCGGCGTGCATCTGAGAGGCCAGCAGCATCGGCGCAGGCCCCGGCAGCAGGAACGCTGCGGCAGCCGCCACGCCCGCAAACAGCGGAATGACCAATTTAACCAGGTTAGTACCGGTATGGCGCGCCATTGAGAACGCTACGCTAATCAGCAGCACAATCGCCACCTCAAAGAACAGCGGCAGCGCGCAAATCAGACCGGCCAGGCCAATCGCGTAATGTGCGCGGCTATGACCGAAGGATTTCAGCATTTTGACGGCAATCTGATCGACCGCGCCGGTCTCATGCAAAATCTTGCCGAACATCGCCCCCAGCGCCACCACAATCGCCAGGAAACCGAGCGTGCCTCCCATCCCTTTTTCCATGGTCGCCGCGATTTTATCGAGCGGCATACCGGAAAAGAGACCTGCACCAATGGATACCACCATCAAAGCAACGAAGGCGTGCATACGCGCCTTCATCACTAAAAACAGCAGTAATAAAACGGACCCTACTGCTGTTAAAACAAGCGTTAATGTGCTCACTACTTACTGCCTTGGTTAATAACCTCAATGGTGCTGGCGACCACACCGTCCAGTGGTTGATCGATATCGACCACCAGTACATCGTTTTCATTCGCACCCGGTTCTTCCAGCGCTTCAAACTGGGTAACCAGCATCTGCGTTTTGAAGAAGTGGCCTTTACGCGCCTTCAGACGGCTTTCAATAACGTCAAAATCCCCTTTCAGATAAATGAAAGAGAGGTTCGGGTTACCGTCGCGCAACTGGTCGCGGTAGACTTTTTTCAAGGCAGAACAGACGATCAGCGAAACCTTGTTGGTACGCTGCATCGCAAAAGCGGCGTCATTCAGCGCCTGTAGCCACGGTTTACGGTCGTCATCGTTGAGTGGCTCACCGGAAGCCATTTTCATGATGTTGCTGCGCGGATGGAGAAAATCGCCATCAAGAAACGCGGCCTGCAGTTGATGCGCCACTTCGCTGGCGACAGCAGATTTACCGCTGCCCGATACGCCCATCAGAACGTAAACGTGGTGATCATGATTAGTCGTGCTCAAAGCGTTGCCCCCACTGGTACAAGAATCAGGAAATTGTTACGGGTAACTGTTATCGGTAACATTGTCCAGCCGGATAAATAGAGAAGCAATATCCATTCGTGCTCGAAGTGTATAAGTGTGAGCTACTTCAAACTTGTTGGCTTAAATAGATCCGCCCGGTGACAAGGTGAAACCTAAATCTAACATTTTAGGCGTGACTGCTTCACCACGAATGCGCGCCAGCAGGCGTTCTGCGCCAATGCTGCCCATCCGTTCACGCGGCGTGAGTACACTCGCCAGACGCGGCTCCATCACCTGCCCGATGTCGTGACCGTGGAATCCGGCAATCGCCATGTCATCCGGGATTTTCAGCCCTAAACGCTGGCATTCGAAGGCCGCCCCTACCGCCAGGTCATCGTTGGTACAGAAAACGCCGTCGAGCTGCGGGTATTCACGCCGCGCCTGACGGATGAGTTCAATACCGGAGGAGTAGGAAGAAGACTGTTCCACCATCACGCTGTACGGCACCAGGTTGGCATCGCGCATTGCCTGCTCGTAGCCTCTCTGTTTGATGATAGTACGTTCATCAAGACGAGCGCCAAGATAGGCTACATGACGGTGCCCGCGGGCGATAATAGCGGCAGTCATCTGACGCGCGGCTTCGAAGTTGTCGAAACCGACGGCGATATCCAGACACGGAGACTGGCTGTCCATCAGCTCAACCACCGGGATACCGGCAACTTCAATCATTTTCAGCGTACGGGGCGTATGGCTACGTTCGGTGAGGATCAGGCCATCAATATTCCACGACAGCATCGATTCCAGGCGCTCTTGTTCCATCTCAGGCTTATAGCCGTAGTGCGCGAGCATAGTTTGATAACCATGGGCGTCGGTGACGGCCTCAATGCCGCGTAGCACTTCAGCAAAAACCTGGTTAGTGAGAGACGGTAACAGCACGCCGATAGCGCGGCTGGTGGCGTTAGAAAGGATATCAGGAGCGCGATTGGGAATATAACCCAGCTCATCAAGTGCAGCGGCAATTTTGCCCCGCAGCGCCACGGAGACCTGCTCCGGGTTACGCAAAAAGCGACTGACCGTCATTTTGGTCACGCCCACGCGGTCGGCTACATCCTGAAGTACGGGTCTTTTCTTTTTCATCGTCCTGAAGCGTTAAAAAGGGATAGATTCCCCCAGTTTACCACGGACGCATGGAATTAATGACAAACGATGAAAAGCCGGATGGCGACGCTTTCGCGTCTTATCCGGCCTACAATGGGTTACAGCACGTTAGACTGGCGGCAGGTCAAACAGTAACACTTCACTGTCGCTGTCGGCATGAATAGAAATTGCCTGTTCATCCCAGATTGCCAGACCGTCGCTGGTGGTCGCTTTGGTGCCGTTAATCGTGACATTGCCTTTTACCACCTGGATCCAAACGCGGCGTTCCGCGGCAATCTGATGCACCGACTGCTCATCTTTGACCAGTGCCCAACGGTACAGCTCCATATCCTGGTACACTTTCAGTGAACCATCACGGGCATCCGGCGACAGCACCAGTTGTTTACCCTGAGCGGCATCGAAACGACGCTGTTCATAGCGCGGTGTAATACCGTTCTCCTGTGGCATGATCCAGATCTGATACAGATGCAGCTTCTCAGTATTGCTCGGGTTGTACTCCGAGTGACGGATCCCCGTCCCGGCGCTCATAATCTGAAACTCACCGGCCGGAACCTGCTCTTTGTTGCCCATGCTGTCCTGATGCTCTACCGCGCCTTCCAGCACGTAGGTCAGGATTTCCATGTCTTTATGGGGGTGAGTACCAAATCCCTGACCTGCGTCGATCACGTCATCGTTAATCACGCGCAGTGCTGAGAACCCCATAAAGTTCGGGTCATAGTAGTTGGCAAAAGAGAAGGTATGCCAGGAATCAAGCCAGCCATGATTAGCGTGGCCACGGTCGTTAGCTTTGCGTAAGTAGATCATTGTGTTCACCCCCAGATGTTTTCGATGGAGTAAGTGTGGACTCAATCTGCCTGGGATCATAGAGGGTGAAAATTGACTCCTCTGTTCAAAAAATATGAACAAGCCCAGAGGAGTCTGTGCAGGCTATTTGGCGAGGGTTATCGTGGCAGGCGTTGCCTGTTCAAAGGCGCGTTCGATGATCTCCAGGTTGGTAAGAACTTCAGATTCCTTGACGTAATTAGGCGTACCGGTGGTCAGCGTCTGGTACAGCGCGTCATACACGCGACCGTAATCCCCCACTTCCGGCTTTACCTCTTCTTTTACCGTGATGCCGTCATCGTTGACGTACTCTAGCATCCCAATGGAATCATCAGCAGCGAAACCTGGTTCACCGGGCATGATATTGGCCTTCAGGCTGGTTTCCTGCTGGTCGATGCCGTACTTCACAAACGAGCCTTTGGTGCCATGGACAATAAACTTCGGATAGTCGATTTTCACCAGATGACTGGTTTTAACAATGGCTTTCAGGTCGCCGTAAAACAATTGCGCTTCAAAGGTATCGTCCGGGTTCGCTTTGTTGCGCAGACTGCGAATGTCATAGGCTACATGGTCAGGACGCCCGAAAAGGGAAATAATCTGATCCATGGTGTGTACGCCCAGACCATAAAACGCGCCGTCCTGCGGCAGTCCCGGCTTGGTTTCTGCTTCAGGACGGTAGTAATCGAAATGGCTTTCAACCTCAACAATCTTGCCGAGCTTGCCGCTCTCAATGGCTTTTTTCGCGGTGAGGAAGCAGGAGTCAAAACGGCGATTCTGATACGGCGTAACGGTCAGTCCTTTGCTTCGCGCCAGTTCGAACAGCTCTTTTGCTTGCGCAAGCGTCGGCGTGAAGGGTTTCTCAACCAGCACATTTTTACCCGCTTCCAGCGCGCGTTTAGCATATTCAAAATGGCTGTCAGCATGGGTACAGACGATCACCAGTTTCACCTGCGGATCGTTTAAGATCTCGTCGAGGTCGCTGGTGAAGTGAATATGTGAATACTGCGGCGCCTGCTCTTCCGGCCTGGCGTTGCGGCGGAAAATGTGCGCGACGTGCCAGCTATTTTTGCGGTTGAGGACGTACGGCAAATGGTAGCGGGTAGTGCTTTTACCAAAACCAATAAATGCGCAGTGTAAGGTCATGAGACGATCCTTTTGAAGGTGATTGTCTACACCATAGCGCAAAGCGGCTGGAGACTGAATCCATCCTGTCATCGTGCCGGATGCGGCGTTGCCTTATCCGGCCTACCGCATTATACAGCCAAAAGATCGGGCGTAAGTGGCGTAGGCAGATTATTCACGGCCTGCGCGCAGCAACCGGAGCGTACACAGAGTACGTGAGGATTGCGAGCACAGCCCGGGATTAAGCTGGCAAGCAAACTAGCCCGAAACCCAGCCAAAAAAAAAGCCAGCAAAAGCTGGCTAAAGTAATACTGGAAGCAATGTGAGCAATGTCGTGCTTTCAGGTTCTCCGTAGGGGTTCCCCTGAACGCAGAGCAATAATAATCATTCTCATTCGCACTTGTCTACTTCTTTTTGCAAAAAAATGCAGTTGACGGATTTTTCTTTCTCAGCGAGTGTAAATGCACAATTAACCCTGCAGGAGATAAGGAATGAGTGAGATAGTGATACGCCACGCTGAACCGAAAGATTACGACGCAATTCGTCAGATCCACGCCCAGCCGGAGGTGTACCACAACACGCTACAGGTTCCTCATCCTTCCCTCGAAATGTGGCAAACGCGGCTAACCGAGCAAGCCGGTGTCAAACAGCTGGTTGCCTGCATTGACGATATCGTCGTGGGGCATCTCTGTATTGAGGTCGCGCAGCGTCCGCGCCGCAGCCACGTGGCCGATTTTGGTATCTGCGTGGATGCCAGGTGGCACAATCGTGGCGTTGCCAGTGCGCTGATTCGTACGATGATCGACATGTGCGACAACTGGCTGCGCGTCGAGCGCATTGAGCTGACGGTATTTGTTGATAATGAGCCTGCGGTAGCAGTCTATAAGAAGTACGGCTTTGAAATCGAAGGCACCGGTAAGAAATACGGCCTGCGCAACGGTGAGTACGTTGATGCCTACTTTATGGCGCGCGTGAAATAAATTTAAGGGCGAGTCATATCGCCCTGATTATTGAAAGGACGCAATAGTGAAAAAGTTTCTTCCCCTGGTTTTGCTGGCCTCGCTCTCCCCTGCTTTTGCCACTACTGTACAAAATCTCGATTCCATACCCAGTGCTATCCAACATACTGAAGGTAAACAGATTTTTGCTGATCAAATGGCAGGAGCAACCCCTGTGAAAGGATTTGGTGAGCTTCCTCAGGGCTTATCTGAAAAGCAGTGGATTGCCTGGGTTGCACCGAATGAAGATCCTGACAACCTGATCCTGACGGGTGCTAAATCTTGGGGAAAAGACGGTAAATATATTGGCATTGCCTGTTTCGCCGATAATAAGGCTGACGCCGAGCAAGCAAAAAAATACGCGGATAACACCTGCCCGGAAAACTACAGCAACGGGCGCGCTAATAAATTATATCTCGGCGTTTTTTCCTGGCAGAATCCACAGCTAACGCCGATTGCACGCTCGGAAAAACCGTTAAACCAGCTCTCAGAGTGGAATAAAGCCGCTGAAAAAGAGAGCGATGATGAGTCCGTCAGACCGCTGGCTTATTATACAAAGCTGGATCTGGCACCGTACCGGATAGCACCCGATACCCTGGCATTCGGGGTGCGGGGTGGATACTCTGATGCGTATTCCGGCGGCGGCGCATTTTATGAAGTGCTGGAACTCTACACCATCAAAGACAGCAAGATAATCAACGTGTTTTCTGACCTTGTTTATTACTATTCGGACATTGCTGGAGACTGGAATAAAGACGGCACAAGGCAGCACGACATCAGCGAAAGTAAGTACATTCTCAAAATGCGCTCGGCAAAGACGCACGGATTTTATGACTTAGAGCGCGTTAGCCTACAGGATAAAAGCAGCCAAATATTCCGCTGGTCCGAATCACTGCAGCGATATGCGCCATAACCTACCAGTCAGGCCTACATCGTTCAGAACGCTGTAGGCCATTATTCTTAGTACCCCGCCGTTAAATCATCCACGGAACGCGGGTCAGAAGCACCATACAGTGCGCCATCCGGTCCAACCATAATACTCTGCGTGCTACCCATCGCCTCTTTCAGCGCGACTTTCTGTCCTTTTTGCTCCAGCAGCTTGATGGTATCCGGGCTGAAGCCCTTCTCGATGCGCAGTTCATCCGGCAGCCACTGATGATGGAAACGCGGCGCGTTGGTCGCTTCGGCGACGTTCATCCCGAAATCAATGCTATTGACTACCATTTGCAGCACGGTAGTGATAATTCGGCTTCCGCCAGGGCTGCCGGTAACCAGCCAGGTTTTCCCGTCTTTTACCACGATAGTCGGCGACATTGATGACAGCGGACGCTTCTTCGGCCCAACCGCGTTGGCATCACCGCCCACCAGTCCATAAACGTTTGGTACGCCCGGCTTAGCGGAGAAATCATCCATTTCGTTATTGAGCAGAATACCGGTGTTACCCGCCACGATGCCGGTCCCGAAGGTGGTATTCAGGGTATACGTTACCGCCACGGCATTGCCGTCTTTATCCACTACCGAGAAGTGCGTAGTCTGGTTGCTTTCATACGGGGCGAGCTTGCCAGGTTTGATCTGGCTGGAGGGCTTAGCCTTGTTGATATCAATCTGATCGGCAAGCGTTTTAGCATAGGCTTTGTTGGTCAGCGCTTGCCACGGCACTTTCACAAAATCCGGGTCGCCCAGATATTCTGAACGGTCGGCGTAAGCATATTTCTCCGCTTCAGCCATAACCTGCATAGCATCGGCGCTGCCAAATCCGTACTTCTTCATATCGAAGTTTTCGAGAATATTGAGGATCTGCACGATGTGAATACCGCCAGAGGACGGCGGCGGCATGGAGAAGACCTGATACCCGCGATAGTCACCGCTGATCGGCGTGCGCTCCACGGCTTTATAGCTGGCTAAATCCTCTTTGGTCATCAGCCCGCCGTTCTTCTGCATTTCCCCGGCTATCTGATCGGCAATTGCCCCTTTATAAAACGCATCCGGGCCATTCTCGGCAATCATTTCCAGGCTTTTCGCCAGATTCTTTTGCACCAGCTTGTCGCCCTTTTTCAGCGGCTCGCCGTCCTTCCAGAAAATGGCTTTGCTACTCTCGTGATTAGGGAGCACTTCGCTGCCATAGGTTTTCAGATCGTCGGCCAGCGCGTCATTAACCACAAAGCCCTCTTCCGCTAGCTTCATCGCCGGGCGCACCACTTTGTTCAGCGGCATCGTGCCGTATTTCTCCAGCGCCAGCGAGAAACCCGCCACGGTACCCGGCGTACCGGATGCCAGATGCGACGTCAGCGACTTTTTCGCATCGGCGTTGCCCTGCTCATCAAGGAACATATCACGGGTCGCGCCAGCAGGCGCCATTTCACGAAAATCGATCGCTGTGGTGTTACCGTCTTTGGTACGCAGCAGCATAAAACCACCGCCGCCCAGATTGCCCGCCTGGGGATGCGTCACCGCCAACGCATAGCCAACGGCCACGGCGGCATCAACGGCATTCCCGCCCTGTTTAAGAATGTCCACCCCAACCTGGGTAGCTAAAGCATCCACGGAGGCCACCATCCCTTGCTTAGCGCGTACGGGATGGAACACATCTTCCTCGACTCCGTAAGATACCGGCGGTGGCGCAGCCGGCGCGGCAGCAACGCTAAAACAACTTCCTGAGAGCAGAGCAGCAATGGCTACCCGGCGTAAAAACGTCGGTTTTATCATCGTTATTCTCCAGATGTATGGGGGTCGGCCCCCACTAAGCCTGGTGCATAACTCTGAAATAATCATCGTAACGGCGAGAAAGGAGTAAACTTAAGAGATCCCCGAGAGGAGAAAAGCGATGAAACGACTCTTACTTTTAGCCATGCTGTTGCCGTTTGCAGGCTTTGCACAGCCCATCAACACCATGAATAACCCGAACCAACCCGGTTATCAGATCCCGAGTCAGCAGCGTATGCAAACCCAAATGCAAACGCAGCAAATTCAGCAGAAAGGGATGCTCAACCAACAGTTGCAAACCCAGACGCGTATGCAGCAACAGCATCTGGAAAACCAAATTAACACCAACTCCCAGCGGGTCCTTCAGTCTCAGCCAGGCGAGTTGAATCCCAGCCAGCAGCAAATGCTGCCCAACAGCAACGGTGGGATGTTGAGTGGAACCCGTAACCCGGACAGCTCTCTGAATAAGCAACATATGCTGTCAGAGAAAAAGAACGGCGACATGCTGAAGCCCTCCAGCACGCCGCAGCCTAACGTTCCGTTAAAAACGATTGGGCCTTAAAAAGGTTGGAAATCCGGACCAATCGTATCAATGGCATCGGTACAGATGCAGTCCACGCCCCAGCGCAGCAGTTCCGCCGCGCGCTGGGGTCGGTTGACGGTATATACCAGAATACGTAGCCCCGAATCGCGCAGCGCATCCACACGCGCTTCATCCAGCAGTTTGTGATTAAGATGAATAGAGACGCAGCCAAGCCGCATGGTCAGCTCGCGCCAGTCCTCGCGCCATTCATCAAGCAGCAAGCCTCTCGGCAGTTCAGGTACCGCCTGCTGCGCCGCTTCAAGTGCATCAATTTCAAAGGATGACAATAGTGGCGGTGTCATTCCCGCCCACAGTTCCCGCGCGGCCAGCGCCACGACTTTGCCGGTTAACGTTCCGGTGCCGGTTGTGGGTTTAATTTCAATATTCGCCATCATACCGTGCTGACGGCAGCGCTCGGCCACTTGCGAGAGCAGCGGCAGCGGTTCACCTTTAAACTCACCGCTAAACCAGCCGCCGGCGTCCACGCGCAATAAATCCTGCCAGTTCAGCTCACCTGCCACGCCCCAGCCGTTGCTGGTTCGCTCCAGGTTGTCGTCATGCAGTAAGAAGATCTCACCGTCTTTCGACAATTTAGCGTCAAACTCGATCATGGTATGCCCGTATCGCGCCCCCACGTCGATCGCCGCCAGGGTGTTTTCCGGGGCCAGCTTACCGCCGCCACGATGGGCGACAATATGGGGGTAAGGCCAGTTACTCATACACGTTGTCCTGTTTCGCCATCAAAAAGATGCAGATGATTTTCCGGCAGATGCAGCCACAGCGTGCTGCCTGCCGTTGGGCGATGCTGATGCGCCAGTCGCACCACCAGCTTTTGCTCACCCCAGCGTCCGTGTGCCAGGTTATCTGCGCCCAGCATTTCCAGCGTATCAACAACCAACGGCACACCGCCTTCGGCCTGCGAGCTTAGCGCAATATGCTCTGGGCGGATACCCAACGTCATTTTACGCCCAATAGACTCTCTCGCGCTTCTGCCGATGGGTAGCGTCATGCCGCCCTCCAGTTCAAAATGGGTGCCCGAGGTACTGATGCACCCGTCCAGCAGGTTCATCGCCGGGCTGCCGATAAAACTCGCCACAAAGCGGCTGGCAGGCTTTTCATACACCTCAACCGGTGTACCTATCTGCTCGGCAATGCCTTTGTTCATCACCATCACCCGTTGGGCGAGGGTCATCGCTTCAACCTGGTCGTGCGTCACGTATAGCGAAGTGGTTTTCAGGCGGCGATGCAGATGTTGTAACTCCAGACGCATCTGCACGCGCAGCTTGGCATCGAGGTTAGAAAGCGGCTCATCGAACAGGAATACCGCTGGGTCACGCACAATCGCTCGCCCCATCGCTACGCGCTGGCGCTGACCGCCAGAAAGTTCGCGCGGACGACGTTTGAGCAGCTCACCCAGCTCGAGAATACGCGCCGCCTCATTTACCCGCTCAGCAATGTGTTCCTTGCCCATCCCGCGGATTTTCAGCCCCCAGGCCATGTTTTCTTCCACGCTCATATGCGGGTAGAGCGCGTAGTTTTGAAAGACCATCGCAATGCCGCGATCCTTCGGCTCCATCTCGGTGACGCGTTTATTATCAATCCAGATATCGCCACCGCTCACCCGTTCCAGCCCAGCCACCATCCGCAGCAGCGTAGACTTTCCGCAGCCGGATGGGCCAACCATCACGATAAATTCCCCGTCCGCGACGTCCAGCGTCAGCGGTTTAATCACCTGGGTTTTGCCGTCCCAGCTTTTGGTTACTGCCTGTAGTTTGAGTCCTGCCATTTTATTTCTCACTGTCCACTAAACCACGCACGAAGGCACGCTGCATGGCTAACACGATGATTACCGGAGGGATGAGCGTCAGCAGCATGGCTGCCATCACCTGATTCCATTGGGTGGTACCTTCGCCGGTGGCGATCATGCCTTTGATGCCCGCTACCGCAGTGCCCAGGTTGACATCGGTAATAATTAATAACGGCCACAAATACTGGTTCCAGCCGTAGATAAAGGTGATAACGAACAGCGCCGCCAGATTGGTTTTTGACAGTGGTAGTACGATATCGCGGAAAAAAAGCATCGGTGACGCACCGTCAATACGCGCCGCCTCAACCAGCTCATCCGGCAGGGTCATAAAGAACTGTCGGAACAGGAAGGTCGCAGTAGCCGATGCCATCAACGGCAGCGTCAGACCCGCATAGCTGTCGAGCATTTTCAGGTTGGCGATAACCTCCACAGTGGGGAAGATTCGCACCTCAACCGGCAGCATCAGGGTGATAAAAATCATCCAGAAGAACAGGTTGCGCAGCGGAAAACGGAACCAGACGATGGCGAATGCGGAGAGCATGGAGACGGTGATTTTCCCTACCGTAATACTGAACGCCATGATGAAACTGTTAAGCATCATCAACCAGAACGGCGCGTTGTTGACGCCCACACCGTTGACCCAGATGTATTTCATGTTCTCCAGCAACTGCGTGCCGGGAACCAGCGTCATCGGCGTTTCAAACACCGCTTTGTTGTCCAGCGTCGCCGCGACAAACGCGACGTACAGCGGAAACAGGATCACCATAATCCCCATAATCAACATGGCATGGCTGAATATTGTCAGCCCACGACGGTTCTCAATCATTGGTAACGCACCTTACTTTCCACATAGCGGAACTGCACCACCGTCAAAATAATGACCAGGAACATCAGCACCACCGATTGCGCGGCCGAGGCGGAGAGATCCAGCCCAACAAAGCCTTCGCGATAGATCTTATAAATCAACGTCGTGGTCGCCTGTACCGGTCCACCCGCCGTGGCGGCATCGATCACCGGGAAGGTATCAAAGAAGGCATAAACCAGATTCACCACCAGCAGAAAGAAGCTGACCGGGGCTATCAGCGGCAGCGCCAGCTTAAAGAAGCGGCGAACCGGCCCTGCGCCATCAATCGCAGCGGCTTCGATCAGCGATCGCGGGATAGACTGCAGTGCGGCAAAGAAGAACAGGAAGTTGTAACTAATCTGCTTCCAGACCGACGCGAACACCACCAGAAACATTGCCTGACCGCTATTTTGCGCATGGTTCCAGTCATAGCCAAACTCACCGAGAAAATGGGTAATCAGCCCGCGACCTGGGTTAAACAGGAAGATCCACAATACGGCGGCGACAGCGGGCGCAACGGCATAGGGCAACAGCATCAGCGTCTGGTAAAAACGGCTGCCGCGCACCACGTAATTCACCAGCGCCGCAAAAAATAACGACACCAGCAGACCGCTTACCGTGACTAACGTACTGAACTTAATGGTGGTCCAGAATGAGTCGAGGTAGTACGGGTCATGAAACAGCGCGACAAAGTTTTCCAGTCCGACAAACTGGCTAGAAAGACCAAACGGATCAACGGATTGTAGCGAGTACCACAGCGCTTCACCGGCGGGCCAGATAAAGAAAATAACGGTGATAACCAGCTGCGGAGCCACCAACAAATAGGGAAGCCAACGCGAGCGGAATACCGGACGGGATGAAGACATGTAGGTTCTTTTCCTGGAAGGTGCCGGATGGCGGTGCAAGCACCTTATCCGGCCTACAAACTACGAACTTGTAGGCCTGATAAGCGCAGCGCCATCAGGCACTTATACACTTAAGACTTGGTCGATTGCTCAAAGCGGCGCAGTAACTGATTGCCACGCTCAACGGCGGCATCCAGTGCCTGCTGCGGGGTTTTCTTCCCGGTCCAGACGCTTTCCAGCTCTTCATCCACAATAGTGCGGATCTGCGGCATATTGCCCAAACGCAGCCCTTTGGTGAACGGCAACGGCGGCTTGTTCAGCATCTGGCGGGTGGCAATATCAGCCCCAGGGTTCTTCTCATAGAAGCCCTGCTCACGGGTCAGGTCGTAGGCAGCGGTGGTGATCGGCAGATAGCCGGTCTTCTGGTGCCATTCGGCAGCAATTTCAGGCTTCGCCAGGAAGTTGAGGAACTGCGCCACGCCTTCGTAGGTTGCTTTGTCTTTACCCTGCATCACCCACAGGCTGGCCCCACCGATAATCGCATTCTGCGGCGCGCCCTTCACATCGGCATCGTACGGCATCATCCCGACGCCATAATTGAATTTAGCGTAGTGGCGGATGTCGGCCAGCGAACCGGAAGAGGCGGTGGTAATGGCACAATCCCCGTTGTAGAACTTCTCAGTGGATTCGTCCTTACGCCCGAAGTAGCTGAAATCACCTTTTTTGTTCAGCTCTTCCAGCAGAGCGATATGTTTCACCTGTTCCGGTTTATTGAACTCCAGCACCGCGTCAGTACCGTCAAAACCGTTGTTTTTGGTTGCTACCGGCAGACCGTTCCAGGCGCTGAAGTTTTCAATCTGAATCCATCCCTGCCAGCCGCTGGCGTAACCGCACTTCATTCCTGCGGCTTTCAGCTTCGCGGTGTACTCCGCCAGATCCTGCCAGGTTTTCGGCGGCTGCTCAGGGTCTAAACCGGCTTTTTTGAAGGCATCTTTGTTGTAGTACAGCACCGGAGTGGAGCTGTTAAACGGCTGGGAGAGCAAGTGTCCGCTTTTAGAGTCGGTGTAGTAACCGGAAACGGTCGGTACGAACTGAGACTCATCGAAGTTAATGCCAGCCTCTTTGAATACTTCATAGACCGGTTTAATGGCTTTTGAGGCCATCATGGTTGCCGTGCCCACTTCATAAACCTGCAGCAGCGCAGGCGCGTTTCCGGTACGGAAAGCGGCAATTCCTGCACTCAGGCTCTGCTCGTAGTTACCTTTGTACTGCGGAACAATTTTGTAGTCGGGATTGGCTGCATTAAAACGTTGCGCCAGTGAATCAACTTCTTTACCCAGTTCGCCTTCCATTGAGTGCCAGAACGGGATAGTGGTGACCGCCAGTGCCTGACCTGCAAATGCCAGGCTAAGTGCCAGTCCTAAAGCTGTATGTCGTAACGATATCATCGGTTATCTCTCTTGTTGTGCCGGATGCGCGATATCACGCGTTTTATGCTCGCGGGGGTAACATGACATGCTCGAATGACAGAAAAATAACTTTTTTATTACAAAAAAAAGATAGTAAGGCGACAAACAGATGGCAAGGCGGTGAAAGCGTAGTGACAGGAAAATGCGGGGTGGTGCACAACAAAGCCGGATATCGCTATACCTTCTCCGGCCTGGATGGCGTTATCTGCTGCTCCAGCAAGGAAGATTAATCCCGACGCCAGCGTCGCTCATATTCATTCTGTAAACGCTGCTGCTCTCGCCGCTCACGTTCACGTTGGATATCCGATTTATCATCATCCCAGCCTGGGCATACCGAGCTGGTAAACACTTCGCAGGGCGAGTCGGATTGCGCTAACGGGTTGTCCGGTTTCTCTTCCCAGATAGCGGGATCGCGCGGGTCAAACGCTGGCGGTGTTGAGGCCAGGGTAGTTAATGAAAGCGTCAAAAACAAACTGCCAATCATCATGCAGGTACCTGAACGAATCATCCTTTCTCCATGTTCATTTTATTATTGATAACTATTCTCAATAATAACATAGAGCAATAAAAAGGGGCCACAGCGGGCCCCTTGTCTATTCAGAGAATGATTAACCGCCCAGATACGCACTACGCACCGCTTCGTTAGCCAGTAACGCATCACCGGTGTCTTCCAGCACCACATGACCGTTTTCCAGCACGTAGCCGCGATCGGCGAGCTTCAGCGCCTGGTTAGCGTTCTGTTCGACGAGGAAGATGGTCATCCCCTGTTCGCGCAGCTGTTCGATGGTGTTAAAAATCTGCTGGATGATAATCGGCGCCAGACCCAGCGACGGTTCATCAAGCAGCAGCAGCCTCGGCTGGCTCATCAGTGCACGGCCTATCGCCAGCATCTGCTGTTCACCGCCGGACATAGTTCCCGCACGCTGAATACGACGCTCATGCAGACGGGGAAACAGGTCATACACCCATTTGATGCGTTCCTGAAACTGGTCCTTTTCGGCAAAGAAGCCGCCCATCGCCAGGTTCTCTTCCACCGTCATGCGGGAAAACACGCGACGCCCTTCCGGCACAATCGCTACCGCTTCGCGCATGATTTTCGCCGTCTGCCAGTCGGTAATGTCTTTACCATCAAAGACGATTCGCCCGCTGGTCGCTCGCGGGTCGCCACACAATGTGCCGAGCAGCGTGGTTTTTCCCGCGCCGTTAGCACCAATCAGAGTAACGATTTCACCCTGGTTGATATACAAGCTGACGTCGTGCAGCGCCTGTATCTTGCCGTAGTGGGCGTTGACTTTGTCGAACGATAACATCGCCTTATCCATATTAATCCTCGCCCCCATTATGCTTCACCTAAATAGGCGCGGATAACATCCGGGTTATTACGAATCTGTTCCGGCGTCCCATTTGCCAGCGGTGTGCCCTGGTTCACCACGTAAATACGGTCGGAAATCCCCATCACCAGCTTCATGTCGTGCTCAATCAACAAAATGGTGGTGTTGTGATGGTTACGCAGTTCAGCAATCAGCTCGTCCAGCTCCTTGGTCTCTTTCGGGTTGAGTCCAGCAGCGGGTTCGTCAAGCATCAGGATTTCCGGCTGGGTCACCATGCAGCGGGCTATTTCCAGACGGCGCTGGTCGCCGTAGGCCAGGTTACTGGCCTGACGGTTGGCATGCTCCAGCAAGCCAATACGCGCAAGCCAGGTGGCCGCGCGATCCAACGCTTCACTCTGCGCGCGACGGAACGACGGGGTTTTCAACAGGCCGGAGAAGACGCCGGTTTTCAGTTGCTGATGTTGCGCCACCAACAGGTTTTCAATCACCGTCATTTCGCGAAACAGACGTACGTGCTGAAAAGTACGCACCACGCCCATACGCGCGATTTGCTGACCCGGCAGCCCTTCCAGGTGCTGGTCGCGCAGCTTAATCGTCCCGCCGGTCGGCTTATAAAAACCGGTCAGGCAGTTGAAGACCGTGGTTTTCCCCGCGCCGTTCGGGCCGATTAACGAGACAATCTCCTGCGGTCGTAGTTCCAGTTCAACGTTGTTTACCGCCAGCAGACCGCCGAAGCGCATCATCAGGCCGTTAACGGATAATAATGGCTGACTCATGCCTGCTCTCCTTTTGCTTCCCCGTTTTTCAGCTTCAACTGTGGACGGGTCATCGGCAACAAGCCCTGCGGACGCCAGATCATCATCAGTACCATTAAACCACCCAGCATTAACATGCTGTATTCGTTGAAATCACGCATCAGTTCGCGTGACACCACCAGCAGGATAGCTGCGAGGATGACCGCAAACTGCGAGCCCATTCCGCCCAGTACCACAATCGCCAGCACAAAGGCCGACTCGGCAAAGGTGAAGGATTCCGGGCTGACGAAGCCCTGGCGCGCGGCAAACAGCGTACCGGCAAAACCGGCAAACGCGGCGCTGATGGTAAAGGCTGTCAGCTTGATACGCGTAGGGTTTAAGCCCAGAGAACGACAGGCAATTTCATCTTCACGCAGCGCTTCCCACGCACGACCCAGCGGCATACGCAGCAAACGGTTGATAACAAACAGCGAGAAGACCACCAGCAGCAGCGCCACCAGATAGAGGAAAATGACGCGGTCAGACGGATCGTACTTGACGTTAAAGAAGTTGCTGAAGGTATCCCAGCCGCCTTCACGGGCGGTACGGCTGAACTCCAGACCGAAAAAGGTCGGTTTCGGGATCTGGCTAATACCGTTTGGACCGCCGGTTACTTCGGTGTTGTTGAGCAGCAGGATGCGGACGATTTCGCCGAAGCCTAAGGTCACAATCGCCAGATAATCACCGCGCAGGCGCAGTACCGGGAAGCCGAGCAGGAAGCCCGCAGCAGCGGAAACCAGTCCCGCCAGCGGCAGACAGGTCCAGAAGCCGAGTCCGTAATAGTGGTTCAGCAGCGCGAAGGTGTAAGCGCCGATGGCATAGAAGCCGCCGTAGCCCAGCACCAGCAGGCCGGAAAGCCCCACCACCACGTTTAAGCCGAGGCCGAGGATGATATAAATCATCGTCAGCGTGGCGATATCCACCGTACCGCGCGAGACCATAAACGGCCACGCCACGGCAATCACCAGCAGCGCCACCAGGAACAGTTTCTGTTTAACGGTGGAGCCGTCAATCGCCGGCAGAATAAATTTCGGTCCGGAGACGCTCTTCAGGCCTTTCTGGAAGGCTGGACGCAGCAGTTGGAAAAGAAAGACCACGCCAGTGCCGATAAATACCCACTGCCAGCGGATATCCGCGGCGGTATCGACCACCAGCTTGGTACCGTCCAGCTCTAACTGAACGCCCATAAAGACGCCCGCCAGGACGAAGAACATAGCGGCAGAGAGCAGCGCCATTGCAAAATGCATCGGTTTCATACTTTCTCTACCTCCGGGCGACCCAGAATACCGGTCGGCATCACCAGCAGCACCAGAATCAGCAGCGCGAATGAAACAACGTCTTTGTATTCAGTACTCAGATAAGCAGAGGAGAGCGCTTCCGCAACGCCCAGAATCAGGCCGCCGATCATCGCCCCAGGAATACTGCCGATGCCGCCCAGTACCGCCGCGGTAAAGGCCTTCATCCCGGCCATAAAGCCGATGTATGGGTTAATTACGCCATAGAACTGACCGAGCAGCACGCCCGCTACCGCCGCCATTGCCGCGCCAATCACAAAGGTCAGCGCAATCACGCGATCGGTGTTAATGCCGAGCAGGCTGGCCATCTTCAGGTCTTCGGCACAGGCACGGCAGGCGCGGCCCATACGGGAGTAACGGATAAACAGCGTCAGCGCCAGCATCGCCAGGAAGGTTACGATCCAGATAACCAACTGCATGGTGGTGATGGAAGCAGAGAAGTTATCGCTACTGCCGACAGTCCACTGGCCATTAAACAGGCTGGGCAGCGCCACGTCGCGCGAACCTTCCGTCAGGCTGACGTAGTTTTGCAGGAAGATGGACATCCCGATAGCGGAAATCAGCGCGATCAGGCGCTTGGAGCTGCGCACGGGCCGATACGCCACGCGTTCAATGCTCCAGCCATAGGCGCTGGCAATCACAATCGCGCCGACGAAGCCCGCCGCGACCAGTAGCCAGCTGGAATCGATGCCCATCATCATTAGCGCTGCGATGATCATAAAGGAGACATAGCTGCCGATCATATATACCTCGCCGTGGGCGAAGTTGATCATGCCGATAATGCCGTACACCATCGTGTAACCGATGGCGATCAGCGCGTAGGTGCTTCCCAGCGTGACGCCGTTAAACATCTGCTGCAAGAAATAGAGGAACTGCTCGGACATAAGGTAACCTTTTTAAACCCGCCCGTTTTGCACGGGCGGTGGGATAACTCGTCTTCAGGTATTACTTCGCGACGGTCGAAGAACCGTCTGCATGCCACTGGAAGACACCAAACTCAAATCCCTTCAAATCGCCTTTTTCGTCCCATTTCAGCGGCCCAATCACGGTATCAGCCCCGTGTGCTTTCAGATCTTTCACCAGGTCCAGCGGCTCTTTGCTACCGCTTCGATCCATTGCTGTCGCCAATGACTGGACGGCTGCATAAGTGATCCACACGTATGGTCCGGTTGGATCTTTCTTGTCAGCTTTGAGCGCATCGACGATAGCTTTATTCGCCGGATCCTGGTCATAGCGTTTTGGCATGGTTACCAGCATGCCTTCAGCAGCATCACCGGCGATATTAGACAGCGACGCATTGCCGACGCCCTCCGGGCCCATAAACTGGGTTTTCAGCCCGACGGAACGCGCCTGACGCAGCATTTGCCCCATTTCCGGGTAGTAGCCACCGTAATAAACAAAGTCGATATTTTCTTTTTTCAGGCGAGCGATCAGCGCAGAAAAATCTTTTTCCCCGGCGGTGATACCGTCAAAGAAAACGATGTTGGCTTTGCCCGCTTTCAGGCTGCCCTGCACCGAACGCGCCAGACCTTCACCGTATTGCTGTTTATCGTGAATGATGGCGATACGCTGTGGCTTCACCTTCTCCAGAATGTATTTCGCGGCAGTCGGCCCCTGAGAGGAGTCCAGACCCGCTGTACGCATAATGTGAGCGTAACCGCGCTGGGTCAGTTCCGGGTTTGTGGCACCCGGAGAAATCATCAGAATGCCTTCATCTTCATAGATATCTGATGCGGGCTGCGTGGAAGATGAGCACAGATGTCCAATAACGTACTGAATACCGTCATTGACGATTTTGTTCGCTACCGCAACGGCCTGTTTCGGATCGCAGGCGTCGTCATATTCCACAGCGACCAGTTTGTCGCCTTTGACCCCGCCTTTGGCATTGATATCTTTAATGGCCTGACGTGCGCCATTAAATTCCATATCGCCCCACTGCGCGACCGGACCTGACATCGCGCCGACAACAGCGACCTTGATATCTTCCGCCATGACCGCGTGTGACATTGCCAGTGCTATCACCCCTGCGATGATTGTTTTCGCATTCCGTTTCATTACCTGAATCCCCATTCGTGACGTAATTAATATTTTGTATTTATGTGGTTAAAAAGCAGTCTGTGCTTTTTTTGAACTACACTATTTTTACCAGTCTCATTAATGGTTTAGCGCAGTTTTTTAAGCAAAATCAGGCTAAAATCTCTATTTTTCAGTCGATTAAGAAAAGATAATATTCTGCTTTTCACTATAGATAAACAAAAAAAAGCACGTTTGTCAGCATAAAATAACGGTACAAAGAGCCGAATAAAATGCTGCATTCCAGGGTATTATTCTGCCTGTTTTTCAATCTCTACGGTTTCAAACTGTCATTACCGTTGTTACAAAATTATTAATCTGGTTATTCACATAAAAAAGAGAAAGCATCCGGGCGAATTATTTCGGTACACTCATTCCATCTTTTGTGATTTGGACATGCTGTTAATGAAGCTGACCATCGTTCGTTTAGATAACTTTAGCGACCAGGACCAGATTGATCTGGGCAAAATCTGGCCGGAATATTCCGCCTCATCATTAAGCGTAGATGAAACGCACCGGATCTACGCCGCACGCTTTAACGAGCGTCTGTTAGGCGCAGTTCGCGTAACCCTGAGCGGCACGCAAGGTGCATTAGATTCATTGCGCGTACGCGATATCACCCGCCGTCGCGGCGTCGGGCAGTATTTGATCGAAGAAGTCATCCGGGAAAACCCTGACGTGAGTTCATGGTGGATGGCCGACGTCGGCGTCGAAGACCGCAGCGTGATGGCCGCGTTTATGCAGGCGTTAGGGTTTACAGCCCAGGAGAATGGCTGGGAAAAAAGATAAAAAAGCCGGATGGCGCTGACGCTTATCCGGCCTACATGCTGGGAGCAAAAAATAAAAAACCACCTCGCAATTTTCCAAGAATTTCACGTTGCAGGAAGGCGGCAAGTTATGAAGTCCCCGGGAGCTTACATAAGTAAGTGACCGGGGTTGAATAACGTAGCCAACGCATTTGCAGCGCGAAAGGCACCTGGAAAATTATTTGGCGTCGGTCGCCGTCCCGTTTGCATGCCAGTCAAACACACCGAATTCAAAGCCTTTCAGATCGCCCTTCGCATCCCATGACAGCGGCCCCATTACGGTTTCCACTGAGTTTGCTTTCAGGTATTTGGCAATTTCAGCCGGGTCGTCAGACTGGTTCAGACCGGCCTGCAAGGATTGCAGCGCGGCATAAGTGGTCCATACGAATGCACCGCTCGGATCCTGTTTCTTGGCTTTGATCGCGTCCACAATCGGTTTGTTCGCCGGAACCTGATCGTAGTTCTTCGGTTTCGTTACCAGTAAGCCTTCTGCAGACTCACCCGCGATGTTAGACAGCGACACGTTCGCTACCCCTTCTGGTCCCATAAACTGGGTTTTCAGACCTGCGGCACGAGACTGACGCAGGATCTGCCCCATTTCCGGGTGATAACCACCGTAGTAAACGAAATCGATATTCTCTTTCTTCAGACGCGCCACCAGCGTAGAGAAATCTTTCTCGCCAGCGGTGATCCCGTCGAAGAACACCACGTCAGCGTTGGCTTTCTTGAGGTTGTCCTGCACGGAACGCGCCAGGCCTTCACCGTACTGTTGTTTGTCGTGAACGATCGCAATGCGCTTCGGCTTCACTTTTTCAACGATATATTTGGCAGCGGTTGGTCCCTGATCGGAATCCAGACCGGTGGTACGCATCACCAGGTTATAACCGCGCGCGGTCAGCTCCGGCGCCGTTGCCGCTGGGGTGATCATCAGAATGCCTTCGTCTTCATAGATATCTGACGCAGGCTGAGTGGAAGACGAGCACAGGTGGCCGATAACATATTTAATCCCGTCGTTGACCACTTTGTTAGCTACCGCTACCGCTTGTTTCGGGTCACAGGCATCGTCATATTTCACCATGACCAGTTTGTCGCCTTTCACGCCGCCTTTGGCGTTGATATCTGCAATCGCCTGCTCTGCGCCAGTAAATTCCTGATCGCCATACTGCGCTACCGGACCGGACATCGCGCCGACGACGGCAACTTTAATATCCTTAGCAAACGCCATATTGCTCAAAGACAGGGCGATACATCCTGCCAATAACGCTTTACCCTTCATATTCATCCTGACAATCCCCATTATTGTGGTTATTACGTGTGTTGTGATGTTGTTGTTCAGCACTTTATTTCGATTATTGGATAGCCACCCGTGCTTTAGCAGCATACTCTGCTAAAACATACCCGATTTTTATTATTTTGGAATAGCTAAATTTGACATGCAGATAACAACTTGATGACAAAAAGCTTAAACGTCAGGAGAGAGGGGAAGAGATAAAAACAAAAAACCCCGGATTTTCATCCAGGGTTTATCAGCATTTCCAGTTCGGCTGGAAGATTACGCTTCGATCGCCGCGCGCAGTTTTTTCATGGCGTTCTTTTCAAGCTGACGAACACGTTCAGCGGAAACGCCGTAGCGATCGGCCAGTTCCTGCAACGTCGACTTGTTGTCTTCGTCCAGCCAACGGGCACGAATGATGTCCTGGCTACGCTCGTCCAGACCTTCCATTGCGTGAGTCAGTTTGTTCGCGGCCTGATCTTCCCAGTTATCTTCTTCAATGCCGTCGGCAAAGTTAGAAGATTTATCCTGCAGATACAGCACCGGGGCCATCGGCTGGCTGTCAGACTCGTCGTCTGAAGACATGTCAAACGTCATGTCCTGCGCCGCCATACGGGATTCCATTTCGCGCACGTCTTTGCTGGAAACACCCAGCTCGCGAGCAACCATTTCAACTTCGTCCTGGTTAAACCAGCCCAAACGCTGCTTGGTTTTACGCAGGTTAAAGAACAGCTTACGCTGTGCTTTGGTGGTCGCAACTTTAACGATACGCCAGTTACGCAGAACGTATTCGTGGATCTCAGCTTTGATCCAATGCACGGCGAAGGAAACCAGGCGCACACCCACTTCCGGGTTGAAACGGCGCACGGCTTTCATCAGGCCGATATTACCTTCCTGAATCAGATCCGCCTGCGGCAGGCCATAACCCGCATAATTACGAGCAACATGAACAACAAAGCGCAGGTGAGACAGGATCAGCGTTTTAGCTGCTTCCAGATCGCCCTGGTAATGCAGCTTTTCAGCCAGTGCCCGCTCCTCGTCAGCCGACAACATCGGCCACGCGTTCGCAGCCCGGATGTAAGATTCCAGGTTACCAACAGGGGCTAAAGCTAAATTTTGCATTTCTTTGGTCATTCAAATCCTCTCAATCTTTTCATCTGGCGCATTGGCTAAAAACTAATTAACAAAAACCAGTAGCAACAACCATGCCAGAGCTTATGAGCAACGAGAATATCATTCAATCTTTTATCAGACAGTGATTTTATCCACAAGTTCCATGTCGTAATGTGTATAGATTACGCACAAAATGTGACATCACAATGAATACGCCGGGAAGAGATCACAGGGACTCTTTCCCTGCAGAGCGAACTACTCAGTGCAGGGAAAGATTATACCAGAGATTTTTTAATCGGGGGTAAAGTGGCGTAAATGTTGAACCGTGGCAAGCCAGGCTGCCACCCAGCCAATCATTGAGCACACCAGCAGCAATAACAGGCACTCATCGAATGATAATCCATTGATATCAAACTTGGTTCCAAATACCTGTGCCACCTCAGTCACCGCTGACGACAGACGCATCACCAAAATTTCTGACAAAATCAGTGAAAGAAATGCACCGGAAAAACCGAGCAGTGCACCGCCGTAGAGGAACGGACGCAGGATAAATCCATCCGTCGCGCCAATCAGTTTTTGCACGTTAATGGTATCGCGACGCGCAAAAATACTCAGCCGCACGCTGTTACCGATGACGAGGAAGACCGCCGCCACCATCAGCACGCCAATCATCGCGGAAACGCGTCCGACAAGGCCCGTCAGCGCCGCCAGGCGAGCGAACCAGCTGTCATCCATTCGCACTTCATCAATACCGTTGATTTGTGCGATGCGGTCACGCAGCGTGTTCAGCGACTCCGTACCCTGGAAGTCCAGTTTCGGGATAACAACCGCCACGGCCGGAAGCGGGTTCTCTTCCAGCATATCCAGCGCGCCGCCAAAGCCAGACCAGTTGCGGAATTCACCCAGCGCGTCGTCACGAGAAAGATAATTCACTTTCTCCACGCCCTGCTCGGCCTGCAACTGACCAACCACCCGCGCCGCCGCATCATCATCCAGCGTTTTTTGCAGGTAAACGGTGATCTGCGGAGACGGATAATACTGGCTTGCCGCATGGTTTACGTTCTTATAAACCATGTAGCACACGCTTGGCAGCGTCAGGGAGATGGCAATAACCATCACCGTCAGAAACGTCGCCAGCGGCTTGCTTTTCAGGTCCTGTAACGCGCCCTGAAACGCATAACGTACCTGCTCGTTAAAGACATTGGTTTTACGCGAATTCGGCTTTGGCGCGGCTTTCGCACGCTTTGGCGTGTTGCGACCGCCGTCACCCGGCGCACCGCCCGATTTACGAAAGCGATCCAGTCGGCCACCGAACTGTTTGATTTGGTTAATAGCGTCACGTCTATTCATGCGCCAGGCCTCCATGCAGATGTCCATCGCTCAGAACCATTTGGCGATAGGAGCGACGGGAGATCAGGCCAATATCGTGCGTGGCCATTAATACCGTGACCCCGACGCGGTTAAACTCTTCGAACAGGCGAAGGATCCCTTCTGACAGCGCGTCATCCAGGTTCCCCGTTGGTTCATCCGCCAGCAGCACCGCAGGTTTGTTCACCACCGCACGGGCGATGCCGACGCGTTGTTGTTCACCGCCGGAGAGCTGAATCGGGAAGTTTTTCGCTTTGTCCAACAGCCCGACCTTATCCAGCGCCGCTGACACGCGACGACGAATATCGTCCCCGCTGGCACCCGCGATGATTAGCGGGATTGCCACGTTGTCAAACACGGTTCTGTCCATCAACAGGTGGTGATCCTGAAAAATCATGCCAATCTGACGACGCAGAAACGGCACTTCACGGTTTTTCAAACGGCTGATGTCATGCCCGCTAAAGTAGATTTTCCCGGCGCTGGGCCGTTCAATTCCACAAATCAGCTTCAGCAGGGTACTTTTCCCCGCGCCGGAGTGGCCGGTCAGAAACGCCATCTCGCCAGGCTGCATATGGAAGGTCACTCCCTGCAGCGCTTGTCTCCCACCGAGATAGGCCTTGCTGACATGTTCAAAGCGAATCATTGTTAATCCTCTCGGGCAAAAAGTGCCTCTATAAAATCGTCCGCTTTAAACGGACGTAAATCCTCGATACGTTCGCCCACACCGATATAGCGGATAGGGATGCCAAACTGATCGGCTACCGAGAAGATAACCCCGCCCTTCGCCGTACCATCCAGCTTGGTCAGGGTGATACCGGTTAAGCCCACCGCTTCATGGAACAGTTTGGCCTGGCTTATCGCATTCTGCCCGGTGCTGGCGTCGATAGTCAGCATAACTTCATGCGGCGCATCTTCGTCCAGCTTCTTCATGACGCGAACGATTTTTTTCAATTCTTCCATCAGGTGCGATTTATTCTGCAAACGCCCTGCGGTATCAGCGATCAGCACGTCTACGTTACGCGCCTTCGCCGCCTGGATGGCATCAAAGATAACGGACGCGGAATCCGCGCCAGTATGCTGAGCAATCACCGGGATGTTGTTACGCTGACCCCAAACCTGCAGCTGTTCTACTGCCGCCGCACGGAAAGTATCACCTGCCGCCAGCATTACCGATTTACCCTGCTGCTCAAACTGACGCGCCAGCTTACCAATAGTGGTGGTTTTGCCCACGCCGTTGACGCCAACCATTAAGATAACAAATGGTGTTTTGCCATCAACATTCAGCGGTTCGTCAACCTTCGCCAGAATCTCGCCCATCTCTTCTTTCAACAGACCGTACAGCGCTTCCGCATCTTTAAGCTGCTTGCGGCTGGCGCCTTCCGTCAGATTCGCAATGATTTTGCGGGTCGTTTCTACACCCACATCAGCGATCAGCAGTTGCTCTTCCAGCTCTTCAAACAGATCATCGTCGATCTTTTTACCACGGAACAGACTGATAAATCCGGAACCGAGGTTTTCTTTTGTTTTCAGCAGGCTGCGTTTCAGGCGCGCAAAGAAACCTTCTTTGGTTGGTTTTTCCTGCTCCTGGACCACCTCTTCTTCTACCGGTTCTTCTACAGCAGGTTCTTCTACCGGCACCACCATAACCGCTTCTTCAGCAGCCTCAGCGGCCAGCGCCTGTGCTTCCAGCTCTTCGTCGGTCAGTTGCGGTTCGTTTTCAGCTTCTTCTTCAGCCGCCTCAACGATTTCCACGGTTTCCGCTTCGGCCTGCCACTCTTCGGCAGAAACTTCTTCAGTTTTCACCTCTTCCGGCAGCGGCAATTCTTCGCGTTCGATAACCACCGCTGCTGGCGTTTCTACTACAGTTTCAGCAATGGGTTCAGCAACCGGCTCAATCTCCGGCTGCGCTTGTTCGGCGACAGGTTCGACTTCCGGCTGCAGTTTTTCGATTTCCGCAACCTGTTCAGTTACTTCAACGACTTCAGCTGCAAAGGCTTGCGTTTCAGCCTCGCTACGGGTTTCCTCGACGTGCGGTTGTTCGTCAACGACGGTAGTTTCTTCAGCAACCGGTTGTTGTTCTTCGTTTTTTACTTCTGTCTCGTTTTCCGGTGCCTGCTCTTTTTGACCAAAGCCCAGCCAGGAAAAAAAGCCACGTTTTTTCTCTTTCGCCATTTGCGACTACACTCCCCCGCTGTTGCTTCATGGCACAGCGTCAACGCTATGTACATAGCAGCTAAAAAAATGATGAAATAGTCTATCACTTAACTTAACTCACATCACCGCCTGGAATGACACGTCAGCAGCGGATTGAGCAATAATTGAAATGAAAAAACCGAATCACTCTGGTAGCGGCCAGATCCGCATTATTGGCGGTCAATGGCGTGGCCGTAAACTCCCGGTTCCGGACAGCCCCGGCCTGCGTCCGACCACCGACCGTGTGCGCGAAACGTTGTTTAACTGGCTGGCCCCGGTAATGGTCGATGCTCACTGTCTGGACTGCTTCGCCGGCAGCGGCGCGCTGGGGCTGGAAGCCCTCTCTCGCTATGCGGCAAATGCGACGCTTCTGGAGATGGATCGCGCGGTATCTCAGCAGCTACAAAAGAATCTCGCCACGCTGAAAGCCTCTCACGCCCGCGTCGTCAACACCAATACGCTGACATTTTTGGCTCAGGCAGGTACGCCGCATAACGTGGTATTTGTTGACCCGCCGTTTCGCAAAGGATTACTGGAAGAAACATTAACGCTTCTGGAAACTCATGGTTGGCTGGCAAATGAAGCGTATATTTACGTTGAAAGCGAAGTAGAAAACGGCTTACCGCCGGTTCCGGTGAACTGGTCGCTATACCGTGAGAAAGTCGCCGGACAGGTCGCCTATCGCCTGTACCAACGTGAAGCACGAGGAGAACACGATGCTGATTAACCTGGGACGCCTGCTGATGCTGTGCGTCTGGGCATTTTTACTACTGAATATTTTCCAACCCTTTCCACGCCCGCTTAACATCTTCGTTAACGTCGCACTGATATTTATGGTGCTGATGCATGGCATGCAGCTGGCGCTGCTAAAAAGCACCATGCCTAAAGATGGCCCGCAGATGACCAACGGAGAGAAAATCCGTATTTTTCTGTTCGGCGTCTTTGAGCTACTGGTGTGGCAGAAGAAGATTAAAGATCAGTTGAAGAAGTAGCTGTGATCTTTTCGCCCGGCGGCACGTTGCGGGCCGGGGCGAAAAATCTGTAGGCCGGATAAGGCGTAAGCCGCCATCCGGCATCAGTCAGATGACACTTTAGCGTTCAAGCGTAAAATCAACAAATCGCGAACCTTTGTAACTCAGCGTGCCTTTATCCCCGACCGTTAACGCGTGGTACTGCTGGGCATCCAGACGAAACGTCTGCTCCATCCCCCCGTTTTGTGGCTTAAAGCTGGCTTCATAGCGCATGCTGGTTCCTGACGGGCTTACTTCCTGCTGACGGGATCGTCGATCGTTTAGCGGTTTTTCCCGTTTGTTACTTACCACCACCTGCTTTTGCACCAGCGGCGCCGCATCATTATCGGCTTTTTCTCGCCGCTGCTGAACAAAGCGAAACGACGCAGCGACAACGATTAAGACAATGATAACAATGAAAAAAAGTGGTGGTTTGCTCATATTATTAACCCATCAGAAAATGCGGAAATAAGCATACATCGCCTGTTATGGTGTTGTCATCTGGCTGTGTCGACCTCTACACTGGACAGTAGAGCCGTGAGCACCCCGCTTACGAAAAAATAACGAATTCAAGGAACTAAGATGCTTTGGTCGTTTATCGCTGTCTGTCTTTCCGCATGGTTGTTCGTGGATGCTTCCTATCGTGGACCTGCCTGGCAACGCTGGGTCTTTAAGCCCCTGACGTTACTCCTGCTGGCGCTGCTGGCCTGGCAGGCGCCAATGTTTAACGCTATCAGCTATCTGGTGCTGGCTGGCCTGCTTGCCTCGCTGCTGGGCGATGCGCTGACGCTGTTACCGCGCCAACGCCTGCTGTACGCCGTGGGGGCATTCTTCCTGTCGCATCTGCTGTATACCATTTACTTCGCCAGCCAAATGACACTGTCGTTCTTCTGGCCTTTGCCGTTGGTGCTGGTAGTGCTGGGGGCGTTGCTGATCGCCGTGATCTGGACGCGTCTGGAAGAGCTGCGTGTCGCTATCTGCACCTTTATCGGCATCACGCTGATGATGGTCTGGATGGCCGGTGAGCTGTGGTTCTTCCGCCCGACCGCCCCGGCGCTGTCGGCATTTATGGGCGCATCCCTCCTGTTCATCGGCAACATTGTCTGGCTGGGTAGCCATTACCGTCGCCGCTTCCGCGCCGATAACGCCATTGCCGCCGCCTGCTACTTCGCCGGACATTTCCTGATTGTTCGTTCGTTGTATCTTTAAAACGCTTGACTCTGGAGTCGACTCCAGAGTGTATCCTCCGGTTAATACGAAATGATTATCAACCGGAGGATGCCATGTCGACACCCGATACCCGTGGCAAAAAAGTCCCACAATTCTCTTCTTTCAAGCCAGCGCCTGCACCACAAAAGGCGGATGACTGCTGCTGCGAAGGAAGCTGCTCCACTACACCAACCGTATCCGATACCGTAATAGGTACCCGCTATTCCTGGAAAGTGGCAGGCATGGACTGCGCAGCTTGCGCCCGCAAAGTAGAGAATGCGGTCCGCCAGGTCAGCGGCGTCAACCAGGTCCAGGTTCTGTTCGCCACTGAAAAACTGGTGGTCGATGCCGGTTCCGATATCCGCCAGCAAGTTGAAAACGCGGTGCAAAAAGCAGGCTATACCCTGCGCGATGAGCACGCGACGGACGCCGCACCCGAGTCACGTTTTAAAGAAAACCTGCCGCTGATTTCGCTGATTATCATGATGGCGATTAGCTGGGGGCTGGAGCAGTTCAATCATCCCTTCGGTCAGATAGCGTTTATCGCCACCACGCTGGTCGGCCTGTATCCCATTGCCCGTCAGGCCCTGCGTCTGATGAAAACCGGCAGCTACTTTGCCATTGAAACGTTGATGAGCGTCGCCGCCATTGGCGCACTGTTTATCGGCGCGACGGCGGAAGCCGCTATGGTGCTGCTGCTGTTTTTAATTGGCGAGCGTCTGGAAGGTTGGGCCGCCAGCCGCGCCCGTAAAGGGGTCAGCGCACTGATGGCGCTCAAACCGGAAACCGCCACACGCCTGCGTAACGGCGAGCGCGAAGAGGTGGCTATCAATACCCTCCGGCCTGGCGATGTTATTGAGGTTGCCGCGGGTGGGCGTTTACCTGCCGACGGCAAACTGGTCTCCGGCTTTGCCAGCTTTGATGAGAGCGCCCTGACCGGCGAATCGATCCCGGTTGAACGCGCCACCGGCGAGAAAGTCCCGGCGGGTGCCACCAGCGTGGACCGTCTGGTTACGCTGGAAGTGCTCTCCGAGCCGGGTGCCAGCGCGATTGACCGTATTCTGAAGCTGATTGAAGAAGCGGAAGAACGCCGCGCTCCCATTGAGCGCTTTATTGACCGTTTCAGCCGGATTTACACTCCAGCCATTATGGCGGTTGCGCTGCTGGTCACCCTCGTACCGCCACTGCTGTTTGCCGCATCCTGGCAGGAGTGGATTTATAAAGGGCTGACGCTGCTGCTGATTGGCTGCCCTTGTGCTCTGGTGATTTCAACCCCCGCAGCCATTACTTCTGGTCTGGCCGCTGCGGCGCGTCGTGGGGCATTAATCAAAGGCGGAGCCGCGCTGGAACAGTTGGGTAGAGTCACTCAGGTGGCGTTTGATAAAACCGGCACCCTGACCGTCGGTAAACCACGCGTCACAGCGATTCATCCAGCGAGTGGTATTGGTGAGGCTGAACTGCTGGCACTGGCGGCAGCGGTAGAGCAAGGCGCGACGCACCCGCTGGCACAAGCAATTGTTCGGGAAGCACAAACGCGCGAGCTGTCTATTCCTGTCGCAAAAGAGCAACGGGCGCTGGTTGGCTCTGGAATTGAAGCGCTGGTCAACGGCGAACGCGTACTGATTTGCGCCGCCGGTAAGCAGCCTGCCGATGCCTTTGCCGGGCAGATTAGCGAGCTGGAAAGCGCGGGCCAAACGGTGGTGTTGGTGCTGCGTAACGATACCGTTCTCGGCGTACTGGCCTTACAGGACACGCTGCGCGATGACGCTCGCAGCGCCATCAGCGAGCTTAATCAGATTGGCGTGAAAGGGGTGATCCTGACCGGTGATAACCCGCGTGCGGCCGCCGCCATTGCCGGTGAACTGGGCCTCGAATTCAAAGCAGGACTCTTGCCAGAAGATAAGGTGCAGGCCGTTACCCATCTTAACCAACAGTCGCCGCTGGCGATGGTCGGCGACGGCATCAACGACGCTCCGGCAATGAAAGCGGCCACAATTGGTATTGCGATGGGAAGCGGGACCGACGTCGCGCTGGAGACCGCCGATGCCGCTCTGACCCACAACCGTCTGCGTGGTCTGGTGCAAATGATTCAGCTGGCGCGGGCTACCCACGCCAATATTCGCCAGAACATTGCGATTGCGCTGGGCCTGAAGGGGATTTTCCTCGTCACCACGCTGCTCGGGATAACCGGACTGTGGCTGGCGGTGCTGGCGGATACGGGGGCGACGGTGCTGGTGACCGCGAACGCGCTGCGGTTGTTGCGTAAAGGGTAGTGCCTGTTTCTCGCCTGATGGCGCTTCGCTTATCAGGCCTACAGGTTACTCAGTCTTTATAGGCCGGAGAAGCGTTAGCGCCATCCGGCATGACAAGATTACTGCCCTTTGCGCACTAAATAACGGTACGGCAGCGAGTCGGTCTCTTTGGCCACCAGCTCATGTTCCATAAAGGTACAGAAGCCAGGAATATCGCGGGTTGTTGCCGGATCGTCGGCGACAATCAGCAGCGTTTCACCGGCCTGCATGCCGCGTACGGTTTTACGCACCATCATTACCGGTTCCGGGCAGCGCAGCCCCTGGGCATCAAGAGTATGGTCGGGGGAAGTAAACAGGTCGCTCATCGTCGTCTCATTCATACAAAAACGGCGTTATTTTACGCTCTGTTGTGGCGTAAGCCAATCAGGTTAACGATTGCGTGAAAAACAACCATTGCAATGTGCTCTTAAAGCAGTATCATGCGACGGTTTTTTATTGGGTTCCCTCACCCCATCCAACAAAAAGGTCACAATATGACTCCGTTTACACAAACTCAGCGCGTAAAAGCGTTGTTCTGGCTATCGCTATTTCATCTGCTGGTGATCACCTCCAGCAACTATCTGGTGCAGCTTCCAATCTCCATTTTTGGTTTCCATACCACATGGGGCGCGTTTAGCTTTCCGTTTATTTTCCTCGCGACCGACCTGACCGTGCGTATTTTTGGCGCGCCGCTGGCTCGACGTATCATCTTTGCGGTTATGATCCCCGCGCTGCTGATCTCCTATGTCGTTTCATCACTGTTCTATATGGGATCGTGGCAAGGATTCGGCGCGCTGCTGCACTTTAACCTGTTTGTCGCCCGTATCGCCGCCGCCAGCTTTATGGCCTACGCGCTGGGACAAATTCTGGATGTGCATGTCTTTAACCGCCTGCGTCAGAACCGTCGCTGGTGGCTGGCACCGACGGCGTCCACGCTGTTTGGCAATATCAGCGATACGTTGGCCTTCTTCTTTATCGCTTTCTGGCGTAGCCCGGATGCCTTTATGGCCGAGCACTGGATGGAAATCGCACTGGTCGATTACTGCTTCAAAGTGCTGATCAGCATTATTTTCTTCCTGCCAATGTATGGCGTGCTGCTGAATATGTTACTGAAAAGGCTGGCAGATAAATCTGAAATCTCTGCATTGCAGACGAGTTAAAGGTTCATTTTCCGAGTTGTGATAAGATGGACGAATGAGCCGTTATGGCCGTTTATCGAAAGGAAGAAGTCAATGCGCAATCTGGTTAAATATGTCGGTATTGGCCTGCTGGTTATGGGGCTTGCGGCCTGTGATAATAGCGATACAAAAGCGCCAGCCGAGGGTGCTGCCGCAGAAAGTAACGCCACCGGACAACCGGTCAGCCTGCTGGACGGCAAACTCAGTTTTTCCCTGCCAGCGGATATGACCGATCAGAGCGGTAAGCTGGGCACCCAGGCGAACAATATGCACGTATATTCTGACGCAACCGGCCAGAAAGCAGTGATTGTGATTGTTGGCGACAACACCAACGAAGACCTGGCGGTGCTGGCAAAACGTCTGGAAGATCAGCAGCGTAGCCGTGACCCGCAGCTGCAGGTCGTCACCAATAAATCTATTGAGCTGAAAGGCCACACGTTGCAGCAGTTAGACAGCATCATCTCGGCCAAAGGCCAGACCGCATACTCTTCCGTGGTGTTGGGTAAAGTGGACAACCAACTGCTGACGCTGCAAATCACGCTGCCTGCTGACGATCAGCAAAAAGCGCAGACTACTGCAGAAAACATCATTAACACGCTGGTTATCCAGTAACGGTTAAGACGATGACGCGGCCTCCGGTGACACCACCTGAGGCCGTTTTTTTAACCGCCAGGTCAGCAATAACGCCACCGCTACCAGCCCTGCCGCCGCCAGATAGATAACGGGCACACCCGCCCACGTCATGACCAGCCCGGCCAGCGGCCCGGTAACCCCCAGCGATAAATCCATAAACACCGTGTAGGTCGCCAGCGCAGCGCCCTGATTTTGCTGAGGAACGGCTTTTACCGCCACCACGCCCAGCGCCGGGAAAACCAGTGAGAACCCAGCCCCGGCCAGCAGAACGCCGATTTTCGCCATCCACGGCATCGAAGCCATCCCGACCAGTAACAGCCCGACAATCTCGACGCTAAAGCAGATCATCGCCACATTCAGCCCGCCTAAACGGTTGATACCATTTGGGAACAACAAACGAGTACCGACAAACGTGCAGCTAAAAAGCGTCAGCGCGAATGCGGCGCCATCCCAGCCTTTGGCATCATAGAACAAGGTAATGAAGGTAGCGATTACCCCAAATCCGGCGGAGGCCAGGGCCAGCGCCATGCCATACAACCAGACGCGCCCAAGCACCGCGCGAAATGGCAACGGTTTGCCTTTGCTGGCCTTAACCGCCGGACGAGGGAGCGCCAGCAGGATTGCCAACAGTGCCACGCCCATCACGGTCAGCGCCAGCCCCTGTAAGCCACCCCAGGCATAAAACAGAACACCCAGCGGCGCGCCTATCGCCATCGCGCCATAGGTCACGATGCCATTCCAGGAAATCACCCGTCCGATGTGCATTGAGCCAACCACCCCCACGCCCCACAGCGTAGAGCCGGTCCCGGCAAAGCTTTGCCCGATCCCTAGAATCACGCGCCCCAGACAAAGCAGCAGCAGACTGGCCAACGGCCAGCCGTTCGTTGATCCCGCCAGTAAATAGCCCAGACCACTTAAAAAGCAGCCGCACAGCCCAAATACCACAATCTTCTTTGGCCCCAGCAGATCGGCATAGCGACCGGCATGCGGACGGCTCAGCAGCGTAGCGAAATATTGCAGGCTGATGACCAGCCCAGCCCAGAAAGCGCTAAATCCCATTACATCATGGACGTAGCCAGGCAACACCGCGAGCGGCAGGCCGATGGTCAGGTAGCTGGCGAAGTTAAACATCACCACAGAAACAATACGCAGGTTCAGGCGTAAACCGCTAAGCGTCGGTTCAGCGACGGGTTCGGGCATGGAGGGTCACCACGTTTTCACAACAGTGTTTCATTTCTACCATGTTGCAGAGCAGAAATCAGTAGCCAGTTTAGGAATATCAGTCGCAAGCCAGCCGCTACACTTAATGCAAAAACGCAAACAGGAAGAAGACATGATAACCACCCAGCCCGATAAAACGGGTTTGCACATTTTGCTCAAACTGGCCGCTCTGGTGGTGATCCTCGCAGGTATCCATGCTGCGGCGGATATCATTGTGCAGCTGCTGCTGGCCCTCTTTTTTGCCATTGTATTGAATCCACTGGTCACATGGTTTATCCGCCGGGGAGTCGGTCGCCCAATCGCTATTACCTTAGTCGTGGTGGTGATGCTGATCGTTCTTACGGCGTTGGTTGGCGTGCTGGCGTCGTCAATCACTGAATTCATGGACCTGCTGCCAAAATACAATAAGGAGCTAACGCGCAAGGTTCTGTATTTGCAAGAGATGGTGCCTTTTCTGAATCTGCATATGTCCCCGGAACGTATACTGCAACGCATGGACTCTGACAAGCTGATGACCTTCACAACCACGCTGATGACGAGTCTTTCTGGTGCCATGGCCAGCGTCTTTCTGCTGGTGATGACGGTAGTTTTTATGCTGTTTGAGGTGCGTCATGTCCCCTATAAGATGCGTTTTGCGTTGAATAATCCGCAAATCCACATTGCGGGGCTACATCGAGCGCTGAAGGGTGTGTCACACTATCTGGCGCTGAAAACGCTGCTCAGCTTATGGACCGGTGCCATAATCTGGCTGGGACTGGCACTGATGGGGATTCAGTTTGCTCTGATGTGGGGCGTACTGGCATTCCTGTTAAACTACGTGCCCAACATTGGCTCGGTCATTTCCGCCGTCCCGCCCATGATCCAGGCACTGCTTTTTAATGGCATTTACGAATGTCTGTTGGTTGGCGCACTGTTTCTGGTGGTGCATATGGTGATTGGCAATATTCTCGAACCCCGAATGATGGGGCATCGGCTGGGATTATCGACGCTAATCGTCTTCCTCTCTCTGTTGGTATGGGGATGGCTGCTCGGTCCGGTCGGCATGTTGCTCTCCGTGCCGTTAACCAGCGTGTGTAAAATCTGGATGGAAACCACCAAAGGCGGCAGCAAACTGGCGATTTTGCTGGGGCCCGGCAGGCCCAAAAGCCGATTACCGGGATAAACTTGCAAACAGCATGTGAAGAATGATACATAACCCCATTATTACTAAAGGTTAGCCCTAATATGTACCGGATCGTTCTTGGGAAAGTTTCTGTTTTAAGCGCTGGTGCACTGCCTGCCGCACTGTGTGAGCAAGCGCCGCAAGGTGCTCGCCGTGCGCGCTGGCTGGCCGGTCGCGTGCTGCTTTCCCATGCCCTTTCGCCATTACCAGACATCGTCTATGGCGAGCAAGGAAAACCGGCCTTTTCTGCTGACACGCCGCTGTGGTTCAATCTCAGCCACAGCGGTGATGATATCGCCCTGCTGCTCAGCGACGAAGGGGAAGTCGGCTGCGATATTGAAGTCGTGCGCCCGCGCGATAACTGGCAAACGCTGGCAAATACGGTATTCAGTCTTGGTGAACATGCCGAAGTCGAGGCCGAACGCCCGGAGCAACAGCTGGCGGCGTTCTGGCGCATCTGGACGCGTAAAGAAGCTATCGTGAAACAGCGCGGCGGTAGCGCCTGGCAAATCGTCAGCGTCGACAGTACCGCGCTAACTTCCTCACTCTCCGTCAGCCAGTGCCAGCTCGATACCCTGAGCCTGGCGGTGTGCACCCCCACGCCGTTTACCCTGACCGCAGACGCCGTGCAGCGCCTGGAAGCCTTAGCGTAAATTTTCCGGAAAGTTTTTCGGCAGCTCGCTCGCCGCACAGGCAATAACGTCATCGTTGTTCGCGCCGCAGTCACGTACGAAAGTGATGGTCGCGAACTCATCAATCACCTCGGTGGGATACGCCGGGCCGGTATCGCGGTACGACATCATTAGCGGAATATGGTCATTCTGGAAGCAGACCGTTTTTTCCGGATTATTGATCACCCAGCGAGGGAAAAAGATGGTGCCGTGAAAGAGTTTGTCACCCAGGTTTACGATCAGGCTGACGTCGGTCCCGGTCGGTTCGGTCCATGAAATTTTATAAACGCTCTCCCCGACCCGCACAATATAGGCCCGCTGATCTTTCACCCAACGATTTCCCACAATACCGCTGTGAATGCGGTAATCCAGGGTAGTGTCGTTTTTCACGTAGATCTCGTAATTCCAGCCATTATCGTAGGTATAGACCAGATGTTTGCCAACAAATCCGCTTAAATCATGTTTATCAAACGCGCTCATATTCGTTCTCCTCTTACTTGATGTGAGGATCTTAACGCTTCAAAAATTGGATGAATAACGCTATGTTTGCATCAAATTCATTCAATTATTAGATGAGTTATGCACAAAACAACCCTCGAGCAGTGGGCCCTATTGGAGAAAGTGGTGGAGCTGGGCAGCTTCGCTAAAGCGGCGGAAGAGACCAACCGTAGCCAGTCTTCGGTAAGCTACAATCTGGCACTGTTACAGGAGCGACTTGGCGTAACGCTGCTGACCCCGGAAGGCCCAGGGCTGTCCTGACACCGGCCGGAGAGCTATTGCTCAATCAGGTCAAACCGCTACTGAAGGCCTTTTTATGGGTGGAAACCCGGGCCGCAACGTTACAAAACGGTACTCGAACGCGGCTGGATTTGATGGTAGATAGTATCTTCCCACGCAAACGCCTGTTTGCCATTCTCAAACAGTTTCAGCAGGCCTGGCCGCAAACGCAGGTGCGTCTGACCGAAGTCCTGGAGAATGGCGATGCTCGACTGGCAGCACATGCCGATGCGGACGTAATGGTCCTGACCCGGCGTCAGGATGTCACCGGACGCGGCGAATGGCTGATGAATATTGACTTCGTGGCCGTGGCCCACCGCGATCACCCACTCTGCATGCTGGATGCGCCGCTGAATGAAGACGCATTACGCGCCTGGCCGCTGATTCGCATTGCCGATCGCGATAACCCACAACAACCGGCGCGTGCTGCCTGGACCTTCTCGACCATTGATGCCGCGATTGATGCGGTGATGTATCAGGTCGGTTACGGCTGGCTGCCCGAGGAACGTATTCAGACGCAGCTTGATCAGGGGCTTTTACGCCCACTGCCGTTAAGCCATGGTGCTCGTCGCGCCACGCCTTTGCATCTGATCGTTAAAGATACGCTCGCTCCGCTGGATGAACAGGTCAGTACCCTGCTGCGTTTATTGCGAGAGCATTAACCTTTTCCCCGGATGCCGGACGTGTGTTACAAAATACGCTATTCCCCTTACCCCCTGTGCGCCAACGCGCCACATGAAAGGTTAACTGCAGATGCAACGAGTCACCATTACCCTCGATGACGATTTACTGGAAACGCTCGACGGCCTGAGTCAGCGCCGTGGCTACAACAACCGTTCCGAAGCGATCCGCGATATTCTGCGTGGCGCACTGGCGCAGGAAACTACCCTTGAACACGGCACTCAGGGCTTCGCGGTGCTCTCGTATGTTTATGAGCATGAGAAGCGTGATCTGGCCAGCCGTATTGTTTCTACCCAACACCACCACCACGATTTATCGGTCGCCACGCTGCACGTGCACATCAACCATGACGACTGCCTGGAAATCGCCGTGCTAAAAGGCGACATGGGCGATGTACAGCATTTTGCCGATGACGTGATTTCCCAGCGCGGCGTGCGCCACGGCCATCTACAGTGCCTGCCGAAAGAAGAGTAATTGCCTGTTTCGTTGTCGGATGCCGGCTACGCCTTATCCGGCCTACGTCCGTTATACTTTGTAGGCCAGGTAAGCGAAGTGCCCCGGCAATAATGATTACGCCATCGTACCAATCGTCTTTCTGAAACGCAGCAGTGCTATCAGGAAGAACGCGCTGCCAATCGCCAGCAGCGTCAGAAACTGCGGCCAGACAATGCTAAACCCGGCGCCGCGGTAAAGTATCGCCTGCGCGAGACTGACGAAATGGGTAGTCGGCATGGTCAGCATAATGTCCTGCACCGCCTGCGGCATGCTTTCACGCGGTGTGGAGCCACCTGAGAGCATCTGTAACGGCAGCAGCACCAGAATCATCAGCAGCCCCAACTGCGGCATGGAGCGCGCCAGCGTGCCCATAAAAATGCCGATCGAGGTGGTGGCGAACAGGCTCAGCGCCACGCCCAGCATAAACAACGGTATCGAACCTTCAATCGGCACCCCGAGCACACCTTTTACCATCAGCATCAGCGACAGACCGGAAACCACCAGCACCACCAGCCCCATCGACCAGATTTTTGCCATCATGATCTCAAACGGCGTCACCGGCATCACCAGCAGATGTTCAATGGTCCCGTGCTCGCGCTCGCGGATCAGCGCCGACCCGGTCAGCACAATCGCCAACATGGTGATGTTGTTGATAATCGCCATCACCGCGCCAAAGCGGGCGGGTTCCAGATTAGGGTTAAAGCGCATGCGCATTTCCAGCGCTACCGGCGGCTCATTGTTATCGCGGTAACGCGCCACAAAGCTGTTCACCTCGCCGCTGATGATATTCTGGATATAGCTGTTGCCGGTAAACGCCTGGCTCATCCGCGTGGCATCGACGTTAACCTGTATATCCGGTTGTCGTCCGGCCAGCACATCACGCTGAAAATCAGGCGGAATGTTTACGGCGAAGGTATAGCGCCCGGCGTCCAGCCCGGCATCCATTTCATCGGCAGTGATCATCTCCGGCGGTAAAAACCACGGGCGATAAAAGCTGTTCACAATCCGATTCGACAACTGCGACTGGTCCATATCGGCAATAGCAATCGGTGCCAGATGCAGCGAACCCGGCAGGACGGTCGCGGAAGAATAAACCGAAATCGTGAAGGCGAAGACGATCAGCGTCAGCATCGCTTTGTCACCCAGCAGGCTGCGCAACTCTTTGATGCCGAGGTTATAAATATTGCGTAATCGGCGCATCACCCCTCCTGTTTTTTCAGCAGTAATACGCTCAGACCAATCACCACCGGAATGGCTACCGCCAGCGGAATAAACAGCTGCCAGAGATCGGTCAGATCCAACGCTTTAGAGAACGTTCCGCGCGCGATGGTCAGAAAATGGCTGGTCGGATAAATTTCACCAATCCACCGGCCCGGCCCTTCCAGCGAGGCAACTGGATCGATCATTCCGGAAAACTGCGTCGCCGGGATCAATGTAATAATCGCCGTACCAAAAATGGCCGCGATCTGGCTTTTCATAAACGTGGAGATTAACAGCCCCAGCCCGGTGGCAATGGTGACGTACAGCAGCGCAGCCAGCGTCAGGGTCACAAAGCTCCCCTTATGCGGAACGCCGAATACAAACACCGACAGCGCGCACAACAGCAGGAAATTCAGCATGCCCAGCACGATGTACGGCAACTGTTTGCCGAGTAAAAACTCGCTGCGGGTCGTGGGCGTAACGTACAGATTGATAATCGACCCCAGCTCTTTCTCACGCACCACGCTGAGGGCGCTGAGCATGGAGGGGATCATCATCAACAGCAGTGGGATCACTGCCGGAACAATCGCCGGCAGGCTCTTCACATCCGGGTTGTAACGATAGCGAGTTTCAATGGTCATCAGCCCGTTTTGCCCGCTGGCATTTGGCTGGCGCGCCATCACATCCTGCAGCCAGGTCTGGTGCATCGCCTGCACGTAACCCCTGACCGTTTCAGCGCGGCTTGGCATTGCGCCATCGACCCAGACGCCAATCTTCACCGGCGTTCCACGTGCGATGTCGCGGCCAAAATTTGGCGGAATTTCAATTGCTACCGCAACTTCGCCAGAACGCATCCGTTTGTCCAGATCGTCATAACTGGTGAGCGGCGGTTGTTCGATAAAATAGCGCGATCCCGCCAGATTCAGCGTCCACGCCTGGCTGCTGACGGTCTGGTCGCGGTCGAGCACCGAAAAACGCAGGTTTTCCACATCCATGCTGATGCCGTAGCCCATGATAAGCATCAGGATCACCGTGCCCATCAGCGCCAGCGTGGAGCGTACCGGATCGCGCCGTAGTTCCAGCGCTTCACGGCGGCTGTAGCTGAATAAGCGCCGCAGGCTAAAACCTTGCCGCGGCGGCTTACTGTTTTCATGCACTGTCGGGACATTGGCTGGCGCTAACTGAGTTTCCGGCGCCGGGCCTGCCGCTTCCTGCAACCAGGAGATAAACGCCTCTTCCAGACTGGCAGCTCCACGCTGTTTCACCAGTTCCTGCGGCGTACCGCTGGCCAGTACTTTTCCGGCGTGCATCAGCGACATGCGGTCGCAGCGCTCCGCTTCGTTCATAAAGTGGGTGGAGATAAAAATGGTCACTTTGTCCTGGCGCGACAGGTCGACCATCAGTTGCCAGAACATATCCCTCGCAACCGGATCGACCCCGGAGGTCGGTTCATCAAGAATGAGCATCTCCGGGCGATGGATCACCGCCACCGCCAGCGACAGGCGTTGACGGATCCCCAACGGCAGCGCACCGGGCAGCGCATCTTCGACATCGGTCAGCGAAAAGCGCTCGCTCATCTCCTGCACCCGCCCAGGGATTTCTGCTTCGGGGATATGGAACAGCCGCGCATGTAGTTCGAGGTTTTGCCGGACGGTCAGCTCGCTGTAAAGCGAAAATGCCTGCGACATATAGCCTACCCGGCGGCGGGTATCGATATTTTTCGGATCAACCGCTTGCCCAAACAGCCACGCCTCGCCTTCGCTTGCGGGCAGCAGTCCGGTGAGCATTTTCATGGTGGTGGATTTACCGCAGCCGTTGGAGCCGAGAAAACCGAAGATTTCCCCGCGCGGAATGCGGAAGTTAACGTGGTCCACCGCCACAAATTTACCGAAGCGCATGGTCAGGTTTTTCGCCTCGATGGCAATCTCTTCCTGCTCAGCGTGATACGGCGGGATCACTACCGGTTTATGCGCCTGGCGCTGGGCTTCAGGTAACAGCGCGATAAACGCCTGCTCCAGCGTGTTGCTGTTGGTTTGCTCACGTAGCTGCTGCGCGCTCCCGGTGGCTAACACCTCCCCGGCGTTCATCGCCACCAGCCAGTCAAAGCGCTCGGCTTCTTCCATATAAGCGGTCGCAACCAGCACGCTCATGTTGGTCTGCCGCTGACGAATACTGTTAATCAGATCCCAGAACTGGGCGCGGGACAGCGGGTCGACCCCGGTGGTGGGTTCATCGAGAATTAACAGTTCCGGGTCGTGGATTAACGCGCAGCACAGCCCCAGCTTTTGCTTCATCCCGCCCGAGAGTTTCCCGGCAGGACGGTCGCGAAACGGTGCCAGTCCGGTGCTATTCAGCAGCTCGGTAATCCGCGCCTCACGCTCCGCTTTGTCATGCCCAAACAGGCGGGCAAAGAAATCGACGTTCTCATATACCGACAGCGTGTGATACAGGTTTTTCCCCAGCCCCTGCGGCATCCAGGCAATGCGCGGGCAGACATCCCGGCGATGTTTTGGGTCGCGCATATCGCCGCCCAGCACCATCACGTTGCCGTGTTCAATGACCCGCGCGCCGGAGATGAGCGACAGCAGGCTCGATTTTCCGACACCATCCGGGCCAATCAACCCCACCATACATCGGGCAGGGATATCCAGCGTGATATTGTTCAGCGCTACCGTTTTCCCGTAATGCTGACTCACGCCGTCAAGGTGCGCCACGGGAGGAACGGGAACCAGCGCCAGATGCGTCATTGCGGCAACCTCACCACCAGGTCGTCAGGCCAGGCGCGACTTTCATCAACACGCACCCACGCCATGCCCGGCAGACCGGTTTTCACGTACTCCAAATGCTGCTGTAACAGCTCTGGCGGGATACGCGCTTTGACGCGAAACATCAGTTTCAGCCGTTCATCGCTGGTTTCGACCGTTTTCGGCGTGAACTGCGCGACGCTAGCCACAAAGCTGATGGTCGCCGGAATACGCAGATCCGGCGCAGCATCCAGCACCAGCCGCGCTTCTCCGCCAATCTTCAGTAAACCAGCCTGTTCGGTTGGCAAGAAGAACGTCATGTAGACATCGCTGAGATCGACCATATTCAGCACGCGACCGCCTGCGGAAAGCACCTCGCCCGGTTCAGCTACGCGGTACTGTACGCGGCCATCGCGCGGGGCTTTCAACTCGCTGTCATCAATATCAGCCGCAATACGACGTTCGGTAGCCTGCGCGGCTTCTACGCGGGTTTGCGCCTGAATGATACTGGTGCGAGCGGCTTCAATGGCGGCTTTTGCCGCAGAGACCTGCGCCTTTGCGGATTCCAGTGCAGCGCGTGCGCTTTCTGCCGCAGCCCTGTCGTCATCCAGCTGTTGCTCAGACACCGCCCCACGCTGAGATAGCGAACGGGAGCGGACGTGGCGTTTAGAGACCGACTGCAGTTCCGCCTCACGCTGTTTTACCACCGACTGCGCGGCGCGCATTTCACTTTGCCGCTGCTCTAACAACGCCCGCGCTGCCGCCACCGCACTTTCGGCCTCTTTGATTTGGGCTACCGCTTCCAGCCGCTGCTCCTGCAGCACGCGGGTATCCATTTTCGCCAGCACTTCGCCCTGGCGAACGAACTGCCCTTCCGACACGAGGATCGTGTCAATTCGCCCGGCAATCTTGGTGGCAATATCCACTTCGGTAGCTTCAATTCTGCCATTGCTGGCTGCAAACCCCTCCGGTATTCCCGCAGGACGAAGCACCCACCATGCTATCGCGGCCACCACGACCAGAATGCCCGCCACCCACCACATCATATGACGTTTAAACTTATCCATATTCGACCCGCCGTAATCCCTGTTATCAAACGATGCGTGTCACAAAGCCCACTGAACAGCTATTCAGCGGGAGATTCCATCCGGGATAAGAAGGAATGAGAAACAATGGCCAGAGAGCAGACAGGCATGTAAGCAACCTGCGCCGCGAAGGAAGTGAATGATGAAAATGCTGTGATATCGGGTAGTAATGTTGTCATCATCAGCGTTCCTGGCCGGAAATGAAACACGCATACTCATTACTGCTGTCTATTGAATACTAACACCTGGATTCAATATGTCTATTCGGTTGTAGCAGGTATGTTGCAGGCAAAAAACCGTGCCCGGCAATCCATTTACCGGGCAAATTTCACAAGTGAGCTTTATGTAAAACGCAGCGGGTCCACGCTCAACGTATCGTCTTCGCTTATTCAGACACCTGTGTAGAGACATTAAAGTTGTATCCTTTAACCTGAAAAAGACTTTAAAGTTGTAAAGTTTTAAAAAAACACATACAAAACATGATGCTAAGTGTGTATCACACGCTGTTCCAACATTATGCCTTGATGTTCTTGCAGGAACTGCAATTTACAGGAGGAAAAAGGTGTTTTTGTAGTTATCTGGCGTTACGTGACAGTGTTGGTCAGATACTTCCACCTCTTCAGAGTTAAAGTTTGATATATGGGAAAAAAAACGCTCCCGGACGGGAGCGTAAGCCAGTGACTTCGGCGTCAAATGAGGGTCTAACAAGTGGAGCTGCGGGTTAATTCTGGGTGATCTGACTGCGATGCTTATCAGCCTGCTGCTGGTGAACAACGGAAGACTGACCATTATTCGCCTTCTCATGTACAGCTGCGGCCTTCTCATGCTCGCTCATTTCAGAAAATGACTTTGCTGTTTCGTTGGTAGCTCCGGGTTTAGCTTTCATCATTTTTTTATGCATTTCAGCCATGTCCTGGTGGGCAGCAGAATTGCTGTTTTGCATCATGTCATGGGACATTGCGGCCTGATCGTGACTGCTCATATCCATCATTGTCATGCTGTCTCCCTGAATTGCACTTTTTTCAGCAGATGACTGCATCTGGTGGGCAGGTGCCTGTGCATTATTTACCTGGTCATGCATGTTCATTGTCTCTGCAGCCATGGCAGATGAAGCGGCAGCCATAATGGCAACAAATGATACGAGAATCTTTTTCATGGTTGGGTCTCCGGTGTTTACATACCCAAACAATCAATGGCTTATAACAGAGAAAGCAGTTGATCTCAGGGCGGGTTAATCATCACTCCAGGAACCAGGTGATTGTGTTATCACGCTGCTCCTGATTTATGAATAATTATAAAAAACCGCCTCTGTTTATCGCGTGACTGAATGATGACAATTTTGTCACCTTCCAGGTTTCTCCTGAACAACGGGATTAATCCATTAACAGGCGCACTTTGAACACAATTTCACGCCCCTGCTGTTCTGCTGACAGCTCGCCGCCGTGAGCATGAATGATCGACCTTGTAATTGATAATCCCAGCCCCGCGCCTTCCGTGTTGTAGAACCTTGATGAGTCTGCGCGATAGAACCGGTCAAACAAACGTTCCAGATTAGCGGGAACCTGGCCGGACATCGTATTCGTAATCATCACGTTCACACAGTCACTGTCACGCTCAAGGTGTATCGCTGTACAGGTGTTATCGGGAGAATACTTGATTGCATTGGAAAGCAGGTTACTGAAAGCACGTCGGAGCATATCGCTGTCTCCGGCAACAACGCCCTCTCCTTCAACCGTGATTGTCTTTCCTGTTTCGTCTGCCAGGGGCTCGAACAACTCACGTAATTCATTCAGTTCGGCTGCCAGATCCACATCATGTTTATCCAGCCGCAGCAGACCATGCTCTGAACGTGCCAGAAAAAGCATGTCACTGGTCATTCGTGACAACCTTTTCAGTTCTTCCAGGTTAGCGAATAAAATTTCGCGGTAATGCGAAACATCCCTTTCCTTAGCCAGTGCAAACTGCGTCTGCATCATCAGATTACTGACTGGTGTGCGCAGCTCATGCGCGATGTCAGACGAGAAATCTGACAGTTTCCGGAATGCCCCCTCCAGGCGATCAAACATATTATTGAACTCCTGCATGGTCTCAGAGATTTCCGGCGGAGCCAGATCGGGATTTAGACGCTGATCCAGGCTGTGTACGGTCATGGAGGAAGCCAGACTGGTCATTTCCCGTAGCGGTTTCAGACCAATACGTGTGGTCAGCCAGCCCAGAAAAACAGAAATAAAGACCAGACCGATATTGAACCAGAACAGCCAGGTACTGAGTTTGTCCATAAACAGGGTGTGATACCCAGTATCCGTGGCAACCGTAATGATGACATGTTTGCTTTTACCCTGTTCCGGCGTCACGGCAACCCGCCGCGAGATACTGCGGTACACGGTGTTATTTTCTTCCGTCTGGATCATATAGTCGAGAATATCACCCGACTTATTAAGCAGGACCGCTGGAACAACAGAATTTTTGGCATAGAGTTCAACAATTTTTTCATTTTCCATGTTTTTTATAGAAATGAATAAGCCATTGTGCCCCACCATCGCATCGTTTATTTTTTCTGATAATGACTTAATATCCGTTTTGTTCCTGAACGTCTCTGTTTTAAGAAACTCTTCGGTGAGCTGAAGTTTACCTGTCAGAAAATCGCGGTCCTGATTATCGAAATAGCCATTAAGGGTGCTAATCAGGATAAAACTTGATAACCACCATACCGTAAGCATCACCGCAGAAAAAATCAGGCTCAGGCGTGTGGTCAGGGAAATTTTGAACCTCACTCTTCTCTGATCTCCAGGACATATCCGGCACCGCGAACGGTATGGATCAGTTTTGGCTCAAAGTCATCATCAATTTTACTTCTCAGACGTCTCACGGCGACATCAATCACATTCGTATCACTGTCAAAATTCATGTTCCAGACCAGGGACGAGATAAGACTCCTGGGTAACACTTCTCCGGTGCGTTGCAGCAGCAACTCAAGCAGAACGTATTCTTTACCGGTGAGATGGATCTTCTTCCCCGAACGGATCACGGTCCGGCGCACCATATCAACGGTCATATCGGCGATGGTGCAGACTGTTGCGGCCTGCGAGCGTGCCCGGCGCAGTAGGGTTCTTACACGTGCAACCAGCTCCGTAAAATCAAAGGGCTTAATCAGGTAGTCATCTGCGCCAAGCTCCAGTCCTTTCACTTTGTCCCGCACGTTGTCCTTTGCGGTTAAAAACAGGACCGGTTCTTCGTGCCCGGACTCCCTCAGTGCGCTGATGATTTGCCACCCGTCGAGGAAAGGCAGCATCACGTCCAGTATTATCAAATCATACTGTCCCTTCGACGCGGCCCCGAGACCATCGCGGCCATTATTAAAGAGATCGGCCTGATAGCCTTCCTCAACCAGTCCCTGCTGCAGGTAACGACCTGTTTTTTGTTCGTCTTCAACGATTAAAATACGCTGCATGGTCAACTCGCTGATATGAAAGTAAAAATCTCACGCATGAGCTTTGGCTGTCCCCTAGCTGACCTGAGACGGAGCAAGCATTCCGAGCCACGCTACGGCGCCCAGAATGATAATCGCAACAACGAATTCTGTCAGGATGCTGTTTCGCATCAGGGCAACGCTGCGATCATAATTCCCTTCCCTGACCATAACTTCAAGCCGGGGACCCAGGTGAAACCGGTTTGCTGCAGCCAGAAGAAGCATCAGAACAAACAGAGCCGTCTTGGCAAGCAATATCCTCCCCCAGGAACTGTTGAATAAGGGAGTTAAGTTACCCTCAGCAATATACAGATAGTTGACCAGCGCACTCAGGATCAGGGCTACAACAATCACCGTTCCTGCCGTGGCAAATTTTGCCAGGGAGTCAGATATCACAATGACGCTCTGTGCATTATGCTCGTTTCTGCGCATCAGCAGGATAGCAAATGCAACCAGAGCACCTGTCCAGGCACCTGCAGCGCCGAGATGGGTCAGATCGCTCAGTAAATGGAGATAGTAATGCAGACCGTCATGCATAACGGCGTGTCCTCCCCAGGCAAGTGTAGCCAGCGCCACGCCCCCACTCATCGTCATCAGCAGGCAGGACAATACTCTCTTATTAGTGTAAAGGAACAAAGCACCGAGTGTGGTAAACAGGGCACAGAGCCTGACAATCCAGCTAATACCCACATCAGTTTCTTCTATCACCATCTCGATAACATGGATGGATAATTCTCTGAGGTCAGTTACTCCACTCATGGCATTAGATACCAGGAGCATATTAATGCCAGTAAGAATGATGCCTGTAACAACAGCAAAAGTTATAAACGACCTGAAATTAGTCAGGTTATAGGTTTCATGTCTGACACCGCTTATTCCATATATCTGAAAAAATGGCAATCCAAATATTACCATCAAATCCAGATAAAGAAGAAAACGAATAACAATCATAATCAGGTCGTTCATAATATTACTTCACTGTAAAGGTGTAATTACCGGTAATAGGGTGCGTATCTGAAGAAACCGCGCGCCAGTCAACACGATAAGTGCCAGCGGGTAAAGGCTCTCGCGGAATAATGACCATCGATTTAGGGTCAGCGCCTGGCGCCACTTTTGCCGCGACCGGCATCGGAGAATGTGATGACATGCCTTTCATACCCGTCATCGTTAATTTTGCACCTGAGAATTTCACGGTCAGATTTTCCGAGAAATTAAGCTGAATCTTTTCCGGGGCCGCTACGGCTGAATCAGCCTGTGGCACAGAGCTTTTTAATTCCGGATGGGCCATAGCAGAGAAAGCAACGCCCATAACGAGGCCACCTGTAAGAATGGCTTTATTTAAAATCGACATTTTATTTACCTGTTTAGTTGAGTGTTTTATATCAGTGCGTTAAAACCAGATTCTGGCTCCCGCCAGGAATACTACCTGATGGTCTTTCTCACCTTCTCTTTTCGCCATATCGGATGTTTTCCCGTAAAGTTGATTCCAGGAAACGCCTATATAGGGTGCAAACTCACGGCGTATTTCATAGCGCAGCCGGAGCCCCAGCTCTGTGTCAGTCAGTCCCCTGCCGCGACCCCGCGATTCATCATCCTGACTGTAGAAATTCACCTCATAGGATGGCTGGAGTATGAGCCGGTTAGTCAGTAAAACGTCGTATTCTCCTCCCAGACGAAGGGCTGCTTTTCCGCCATTACTGACAAAACCCGTAATTTCAGACTCAAAATTATAGAGTGCCAGCCCCTGAAAACCGACAGCAGCCCAGGTCCGGGCAGAAGCAGGTCTGAAATCCTGCCTGACACCCGCAACCAAATCCCACCATGGGCCAACCGCATGTCCCCAGAGTAACTGCGCTTCAGCCGCCTCCGTTTCCCCATTGCTTCGTTCACCTTCACTCTTTAGCCAAATCCGATCTGTGTCGCCTCCAATCCAGCTGTTAACACTCCAGCTGAAATTGTTGGTGTTATCCGACCGTTGCCATTCCAGTTGATCCAGCAGAACCAGATAATTAATCGCACTGTCGTGAATCGCATGCCCCTGTAAATTGCCGAATGCAGCCTTCCGGTCGGCATCGGTAACAGGCGGAATTGGCGTTCTGCTCTCAGTTACAATGGGCTCCATTGACGTCATCTCAGTGAAATTCTCATCTGCTGGCATCTGCATGGCAGACATGTCGTGCCCGGCGTGGGGATCTGCAGAGACGGAGCCCGCCGCAATAGAAAGCTGTGAGGTAAACAAACCGGCGACCAGAACAGGTATGGCCTTCAAATTTCTCTTCATTCGCATCATTCCTCCACCCGGACTTCACGAAACATTCCCATTTCCATGTGATAGAGCAAATGGCAGTGATACGCCCAGCGGCCAAGCGCATCTGCTGTCACTCTGTAACTGCGTTTTGTACCAGGGGGAACATCTATTGTGTGTTTACGAACCATGAAATTACCGTTTTCATCTTCCAGATCGCTCCACATACCATGCAGGTGAATGGGGTGAGTCATCATGGTATCGTTGATCAGCGTGATCCTGAGCCGCTCACCGTATTTCAGCAGCACCGGTGCGGCATCTGAAAACTTGATTCCGTTAAATGACCAGGCAAACTTTTCCATGTGGCCGGTTAAATGCAGTTCTATGGTACGGCCAGGTTCACGTCCGTCAGGATCCTCAAAGCGGCTTTTCAAATCCGCGTACGTGAGAACCTTTCTTCCGTTATTTCGAAGACCAATACCCGGATCATTTAATTTCGGAGAGACGCTCATCGCCTGCATATCAACCAGTGGGTTATCCGTTTCTGACGCAGGATGACTTTGCATACCCGGCATTCCGGCCATCCGGGAATGATACATACCGGCCATGCTGCTGTGATCCATGGGCGCGGAGGATGTCCCGCTATCCGGAAGGTCAGCACCGTCCATAGACATCATCTCTCCGCTGTTATCCATGCCTCCCATCTGGCTGTGGTCCATTCCTGCCATATCATGTCCCATTCCCCCCATACCCATATCTTCCATGGTCAACAGAGGACGGGGATCGAGGGGGGGAACGGCAGCACTTAACCCCTCTCTCGTGGCCAGTGTCCCTCGAGCGTAACCGGTCCTGTCCATGGATTGTGCGAAGATGGTATAGGCCTCACCCTGAGGCTCCACAATGACATCATAGGTTTCGGCAACGGCAATCCTGAATTCGTCAACGGTAACCGGGTTTACATACTGGCCATCTGCAGCCACGACCGTCATTTTCAGCCCGGGGATACGGATATCGAAATAGGTCATTGCCGAGCCGTTGATAAACCGTAAGCGTATCTTTTCACCGGGACGGAACAGTCCGGTCCAGTTTTTCAGCGGGGCCTGCCCGTTCATGAGATAGGTGTAGGTGTAGCCACTGACATCCGCGAGGTCAGTCGGATTCATTTTCATTTCAGCCCACATTTTCCGATCGGCAATGGTGGCTGACAGCCCCCTGGTATTCACGTCGCGGAAAAAAGAGCCAACGGTTGGTTTATTGAAATTGTAGTAATCCGACTGTTTTTTTAATTTTTTCAGCAGGCTGTGAGGATTTTCATCGGTCCAGTCAGACAACATGACCACATGCTCACGATCGTAAGTAAACGGTTCTGGCTCCCCGGCATCGATGATAATGGCACCGTATACCCCCTCCTGTTCCTGCAGACCGGAATGGCTGTGGTACCAGTAAGTCCCGTTCTGCTTAACCTTAAAGGTGTAAACGTAGGTATCATCAGGCTCTATGCCCATAAAACTCAGCCCCGGAACACCATCCATATTGGCCGGAAGAATAATGCCGTGCCAGTGAATGGACGTCTGTTCATTAAGACGGTTTTTGACCTTCAGGGTAATGGTGTCACCTTCTTTCCAGCGAAGAACGGGCCCCGGCAGGCCTCCATTGATTGTTTTGGCCTGACGCTCACTGCCCGTGATATTGACGGCCGTTTCACCAATGGTCAGGTCAAACTGAGTACCCTGCAGGGATGCGGCAACTGGCAGGCTCAGACTGGAACGCGCATTGAAACTCCATACGCCAAGACTTCCGGCTACGCCAGAGAGGGTTAACCCCTTCAGGAAAGTTCGTCGAGACGTTTTCAACAGCATGCGCATTCCCTTATTTAAAGTATGGTTACTGACAGAATTCGAGAACCGATTTAAATTAAATTACTGGTTCATCCACTTACAATGAAATGAATCTAGCACACCTTAAGAAACAAATTCATTACAATCGTGTAATGTACATAGCTGTATTACATTTACGTCATCTTCCCCACAGGTTGATTATTTTTATATATGATCATAAGGACATCTTTTATGTACCTCAGAAGGTAATTACACATGAATATATTAATCACGACCACTGCGTTTACAGCTTTATTTTGTGGGGCAGCTTTTGCTCAGTCCAGTGATATTGCCCATGAAGCACATCGATTTGTTAATAATGCCTCAGCCGTCAGTCATGTGAATTCCTCGACGCATGAAAACTTACCGGACAGGGTTAATAAAAACAACACGCCCTCATTCTCTGAAATGAATGAACATGAAAGGGCCATTGTTGCTCATTCATTTATGAACAACAGCGCGTCCTATGCGCATCAGAAAATGATTGAGGAACATAAAAAAATGCTGTCCGGCAGTGATGCAAATTCAAAGACCTCGTCTTCTTCTTTTAACGAACTGAATGCCGGAGAAAAAGCCGCTCTCGTGCATGAGCAGGTCAATAATGCCGGTGCGGAAGCACATCAGACGCAGGCAAGAAAGCTTCGCGGGCTGTATTCGACCAGGTAACTGCAGGCGGGTTAGTGCTTAGCGTCAGGTGCGCAGCAGGGCTTTACTGACGGGTTACGTAGCAGGACATGAGCCCCATATTGCTCTGCCGTAACCTGTTTCAGTCCCGTTAATCATCACCGTCGGGCTGGTCATACAGTTCCCAGAGCTTCAGGAGCAAACGGGAAACAAGATATGTTACAAAAATGACGACCATCAACGGTGCTCCCGATTAACTGACAGATGACACGCCTCCTGAAAACCCCTAGCATACGCCGCAGTGTTCATGCTAACGGCGAATTCCAGTAAATGTATTCTACCGATGTCGTAAAAGAAAATGCCTACCTTTCAGCCACCCGCTCGGGGCTGGAATCGAACGAGATCGCTACTCTTCAGCGCTCCTTGCCTTCCCGGTTTAATCTGCGGCATTTGAAAAAAAATGAATCATTAAAACTCGTACTGCAAAAGAAAGCGGGAAAATCACGTGTCGTGGCCTATAAATTTACGTCCGGTTCATTTAATTACACGGCGTATCGTATATCAGATAAAAAGTTCTATAACCTTTCCGATACTTCCGGGAAAGGCAGTCTCGATTATCCGTTACCGGCCACAGCAAGACTCAGTTCGCCTTTCAATCCTGCAAGACTTAACCCGGTATCGGGAAAAGTGAGTCCCCATAATGGCATTGATTATTCCATGCCCATGAACACGAAAATAGTCAGCGTCATCGACGGAAAAATCACCCGGGCCGAATACAACAGTACCATGGGATATTTTGTTGAAGTAACGGGAAAAGCCGGTGTTAAAACTCGCTATCTCCACCTCAATAAAATACTCGTTACTAAAGGGGCCAGGGTTACACGGGGAGGTGCTATTGCGTTATCCGGTAACAGCGGACGTTCATCCGGTCCTCATCTGCATTACGAGCTGGTCATCAATAACAACCCTGTTAACTCTCTGGCGTTCCGGGCAGCGGCACCCGCTGATAACAAACTCGAACAGCATGCCTTTGCGCATGCCAGAGACTACGAACGATACCTGGACTGATAACGGGACCGCGACGCGGCCCCGTCTGCCGGATTAATTTTTTTTATCGTTTTCACTTCCGTGATGTTGATGATCTCCATGCCCTCCGTGGCCGTGGAAAAGATGCATTAGCGGGCAGACCAGCAATAACAGATATGGCCAGTAACCTGCCACATGTGACCAGTGTTCGCGCAGGAGGGCAAATGCCGCGATCGCGGCGACAGCAATAAGCGCATAGGTGGTACTTTTCATACTGGACTCCTTCTGTTCGTAACTGACCCTTCACTCAGTGTTATTTCCCGAGCCTGACACTTTTCAGACGCAACGCATTCACAATGACGCTGACGGAGGAAAGAGCCATGGCCGCCGCCGCAATAACTGGCGACAGCAGTATTCCATACACAGGATAAAGCAGACCTGCAGCCACAGGCACGCCAAGTGCGTTGTAGATAAATGCAAAAAACAGATTCTGACGGATATTTTTCATGGTGATCTCTGACAGATGACGGGCCCTGTTCAGTATCATCAAGTCGCCTTTGAGAAGGGTGACTCCGGCACTTTCAATTGCCACATCTGTACCCGTTCCCATGGCTATACCCACGTCAGCCGCTGCCAGCGCCGGGGCATCATTCACACCGTCTCCGGCCATCGCAACCACATGGCCAGACTCTTTCAGTCGGGTTATCACTGCTTTTTTGCCATCCGGCAGAATTCCGGCTTCAACCTCATCTATTCCCAGTTTCCGTGCGACTGCTTCAGCAGTAAGCTGGTTATCCCCGGTGAGCATAACGATGCGGATCCCCGCCTGACGCAAAGCTTTAAGCGCATCCGGCGTGGTTGTTTTCACGGGATCCGAGATAGCTATCAGGCCTGCAAGGTCCCCGTCTGTGGCCACATAGATAACGGTAGCGCCTTCCATCCGCAACGTATCCGCAACGGCCTTTTGATTATCAATAACTATACTGTTTTCCTGCATAGCCAGTTCATTACCAATAACAACCCGTTGACCTTCGACATCGCCTGAGACACCTTTACCCGACGGTGCATCGAAATGAGTGACTGCGGGTATTGCGATCCCCTTTTCCTGTGCTGCTTTAACTACTGCCATACCCAGCGGATGCTGCGAGCCTTTTTCCACTGCGGCTGTTACACGCAAAAGAGATGTTTCCCCACCCGGATTGAGACTGATAATCCCTGTCACCGTAGGCGAACCTTCCGTGAGCGTGCCTGTTTTGTCGACAACCAGCGTGTCCACTTTTTCAAGACGCTCAAGGGCTTCGGCATTCCTGATTAACACCCCGGCCTGGGCTCCTTTGCCCACCCCCACCATTATCGACATCGGCGTGGCCAGCCCCAGCGCGCAGGGACAGGCAATAATCAGGACCGACACAGCCGCAATGAGACCGTGCGCCATCCTGGGCTCGGGCCCCCTGACAGACCAGATCACGAAAGCAACAACCGCGATAAGTATCACCAGAGGAACAAACCAGCCTGAAACGCTGTCAGCCATTCTCTGGATGGGGGCACGCGAACGCTGTGCATCAGCGACCATCTGAACAATTCGTGAGAGCATTGTTTCATCACCGACTTTCTCTGCACGGATGATGAGACTCCCTGTCTGATTAATGGTCCCCCCGATGACAGGGTCACCCTCCGTTTTGGTAACCGGCATAGATTCCCCGGTCACCATCGATTCATCAACGGTTGTTTTGCCTTCGATCACGATACCGTCGACCGGAATACTCTCTCCAGGTCTGATGCGGAGCTTATCGCCAGGCAGGACATCTTCCGCATTAATATCCGTTTCATGACCGTCATGATCCAGCCGTCTGGCGGTTTTGGGGGCAAGGTTCAGAAGCGCAGTAATGGCGCCTGAGGTTTGTTCCCGTGCCCGCAGCTCAAGAACCTGTCCCAGCAGAACAAGCACCGTAATAACTGCTGCGGCTTCAAAATAAACGGCCACCAGGCCATCCATGTTTCTGAACGATGCAGGAAACCAGGAGGGGAAGACGGTTGCAATGACGCTGTAAACCCAGGCTACGCCGGTCCCCATTGCAACAAGGGTAAACATATTCAGGGAGCGGTTACGTAACGACATTCCGGCCCGGGCGAAGAATGGCCAGCCACACCACAACACGACAGGGGAGGCCAGAAGCAGCTGCAGCCATGTGTTGTACTGTGGCGGTACTGTATTCCTCAACTCGGGAAACAGATGAGATCCCATTTCGAGTACCAGAACCGGAAACGCCAGCAACAACCCCAGCCAGAAGCGTCTTGTCATGTCGTGAAGTTCATCACTCGGCCCCGTGGATGCCGTAGCTACGAGCGGCTCCAGTGCCATTCCACAGACAGGACAGCTTCCGGGACCACTGCGGCGTATCTCCGGGTGCATCGGACATGTCCACACACCTTCAGAATTCTCTTTTTCCGCCTGGTGGTGAGGCTGTTTTATCTGATCAGGGCTGACTTCGTGATGATCGTGGTGATGGTGATGGGAATGTTCACTGGCATCTTCGGTAAGATAACGATCGGGATGGGCTTTAAATTTACTCTCACAGCTGGCGGAGCAGAAATAAAGTTGATGGTCCTGGTATCGAATGCTGCTGTGCGCCCTGTCGGGCAGGATGGCCATCCCGCACACGGGATCTCTCACCTTATGCAATACGTGGCCCTCGTCCGGGGATAATGTCTGCTCAGAAGCAGTCTGGTTGTTGTGTTGCACTGCATTGTCATTTTTCACAGTAACTCTCCTTATGCATACCGAAGCATCTTCTGTCTTCAGGGTATGTCATGGATGCGATTACCACGAATATCGCCGGCACAGGAGTGCCTGCTACCGGCGTCCCGTTATCAGCCGTTCCGCTGACTATTCGATTCGCTGGAAGACTTTTTTACTTCCATCCGGTGAGAATGCGATAACATCGTAAGCCTCTTTTCGGGCTCCCATCTCCATTCCAGGACTTCCTGCTGGCATACCGGGGGTGGCGAGACCGTATATACCTGAACCAGACTGCATTGCCTTATGTATCGTTGTCGCAGGCACATGGCCTTCAATGATCAAATTACCGGCAACCGCGGTATGACAACTTCGCAGTCCTGCAGGAATAGCATGCTTTTCTTTCAGGGCTGACAGCGCCTGATCATTCATGACGTGAGTTCGTACTTCAAACCCGTCTTTTTCCATCGCCTTGCCCCACAGGGAACAACAGCCACAGTTTTCAGATTTGTACATATCAATCACTTTTTCACTCGCCATCGCGGGCAGTGAAAGGCCGAGAGCCAGCGCCATCAGAACCACTTTTTTCATACTCACCTCTGTATATTATCGATTTAAACCCTGACGTCAGGGTGAATCAGTAAAGAAGGACACCCACAGGGGGTGCCCTTTCAGGTTCAGGACACGCTTTTTTTATGTCTGCGCAGCCAGATTAATTTGTAGGCGGCAGGAATAATGAACAGGGACAGCAGCGGAGCCGTGATCATCCCACCAATCATGGGTGCCGCGATACGGCTCATGACTTCTGAACCTGCACCGGTTCCCCAGAGTATTGGCAGCAGACCCGCAATGATCACCGCCACGGTCATGGCTTTCGGCCGGACACGCAGTACGGCACCATGATAGAGGGCTTCATCAAGGCCTTCCGGTGTGAACGTCTCTTTACGGGACAATTCCGGGTGCGCTTCAATGGCATGACGCAGATACATCAGCATGACCACGCCAAACTCTGCTGCCACCCCGGCCAGAGCGATAAACCCCGTTCCGGTTGCGACAGACATATGGAAGCCCTGCCAGTACAGGAACCATATCCCGCCAACCAGGGCGAACGGCAGGCTCATCAGGATCAGCAGGGCTTCATCAACCCGGCGGAATGCCAGATACAACAGGATGAAGATGATCATCACCGTCATCGGCACCATCAGCTTCAGTTTCTTGTTGGCATGCTCAAGCAGTTCAAACTGTCCGGAGAATGACACGCTGGTACCCGGTCTCAGTTTCACTTTCTGACTGATCGCCGTTTTAATGTCATTAACCACCGACACCATATCCCTGCCGCGCGCGTCAATGTAAATCCAGCTGGCTGGACGGGCATTTTCCGTTTTCAGCATAGTCGGCCCGGAAACGACCTTAATATCCGCAACATCGCCCAGCGTGATCTGCTGCTTCATCGGGGTCAGGATCGGCATCTGTTTCAGGGCCTGCGGGCTGTTCCGGTAATCCTGCGGATAGCGGATATTAATCGGGTACCGGGCCACGCCTTCAACCGTTTCCCCTACCGTCGCGCCGCCGATGGCTGATGAGATGAACAGCTGCACATCGCCCACCGTCATTCCGTAGCGGGAGGCTTTTTCCCGGTTGATATCCACATCAATGTAGCGCCCGCCTTCCAGTCGCTCTGCGAGAGCAGACACTACGCCGGGTACGGTTTTGGCGACCGCTTCGATACTCTGCGCCGTTGCATCGATATCGGACAGAACCGTTCCGGACACCTTGATACCTATCGGGCTTTTGATCCCGGTTGAGAGCATATCAATACGGTTACGGATTGGCGGCACCCAGAGGTTTGCCAGCCCCGGTAAACGGACGGTCCTGTCGAGTTCTTCAATAATCTTGTCAATCGTCATGCCTGGACGCCACTGATCCTCAGGTTTGAGCTGGATCGTGGTTTCAACCATTTCGAGCGGTGCGGAATCCGTGGCGGTCTCTGCTTTACCGGTCTTGCCAAATACAGAGGCCACTTCAGGAACGCTTTTGATTAACTTGTCCGTCGTCTGCAGGAGCGCTGCAGCTTCAGCCGGAGAGACACCCGGCAGGGTCGACGGCATATACAACAGGTCGCCCTCGTTAATCTTCGGCAGAAACTCACCGCCCACCTGGCTCAGCGGCCAGATAACGGTGAAAATGGACAAGGCCGCAACCAGCAGGGTTGTTTTTGGCCAGTGGAGAACCCGCAACAGCAATGGATGATACGCTTTGATCAGTACCCGGTTCAGGGGGTTACTGGTCTCTGCAGGAATTTTCCCCCGGATCCAGAATCCCATCAGAATCGGAATGACGATGATGGCCAGCGCGGCCGCGCCCGCCATGGAGTACGTTTTCGTGAATGCCAGCGGGCCAAACAGACGTCCTTCCTGACCTTCCAGGGTAAAGATAGGAATAAAGGACAGGGTGATGATCAGCAGGCTGATAAACAGTGCGGGTCCCACTTCAACGGAGGCATCGGTAATCACCTTCCAGCGGGTGGCGTTGTCAATCTGCTCACCCGGATGCTGATGATCCCACTCCTCAAGCCGCTTATGCGCATTCTCAATCATCACAATGGCGGCATCCACCATCGCACCGACGGCAATCGCTATCCCTCCCAGCGACATGATATTGGCGTTCAGTCCCTGGAAGTGCATGACGATAAAGGCGATACACAGACCAAGCGGCAGAGAGATAATCGCCACCAGGGCAGAACGTACGTGCCACAGGAACAGGGCACAGACGATGGCCACCACGATAAACTCTTCCAGAAGTTTGGAACTGAGGTTATCAATCGCCCGGTCGATGAGCTGGCTGCGATCGTAGGTGGTCACGATTTCAACGCCTTCCGGCAGGCTGGCCTTCAGCGTCTCAAGTTTATCCCTCACTGCCGTGATAACGTCGCGTGCATTTTTACCCGACCGCAGGATCACCACGCCGCCAGCGACTTCGCCCTGGCCGTTCAGCTCGGCAATACCACGCCGCATTTCAGGCCCGGTCTGCACGCGGGCAACATCCCGCAGATAAACCGGCACGCCGTTCTCGCCTGTTTTCAGGACGATGTTATTAAAATCATCAATGCTCTGAAGATAACCGCTGGCACGGACCATATACTCAGCTTCGGCCATTTCAACGGATGAGCCACCGGCCTCCTGGTTAGACGATTCAAGGGCCTGTTTCACTTCGGGCAGGCTGATACCATACTGAGACAATTTTACCGGATTGACCTGAATCTGGTACTGTTTCACCACGCCGCCAACCGAAGCGACCTCAGCCACGTTCGGGATGGTTTTCAGCTCAAATTTCAGGAACCAGTCCTGCAGAGAACGCAGTTCTGAAAGGTCGTGTTTTCCGCTGCGATCGACAAGGGCATATTCAAATATCCAGCCCACCCCCGTGGCGTCCGGACCGATTTCAGAACTCACACCGGCGGGCAGTTTTCCCTGTACCTGGTTCAGGTACTCCAGCACGCGGGAACGGGCCCAGTACAGATCGGTGCCGTCTTCAAAAATGACATACACATACGAATCACCGAACTGTGAAAAACCACGCACGGTTTTTGCGCCAGGCACGGACAGCATGGTGGTGGTAAGTGGATAGGTGACCTGGTTTTCTACAATCTGCGGGGCCTGGCCGGGATAGCTGGTTTTGATAATGACCTGCACATCTGACAGGTCAGGCAAGGCATCGACAGGCGTGTTAATAATCGTCCATGTGCCCCAGATGCTGAGAAACAGGGCCCCCATCATGACCAGGAAACGGTTGGCGACAGAGCGCCGGATAATCCATTCAATCATCGTCGTCTCCTCAGTGCCCTGAATGCATATTTACAGGCTGGTCAGACATTGCTGGCATACTGCTTTCTGTTTTTTCAGGGTGGCGCATACGTTCCAGTGCGCCCGTAATATTGGCTTCAGAGTCAATGAGGAACAGGCCACTGACCACCACGGTATCGCCTTCATTCAGGCCGGAGCCGATGCCGGACTGTTGCTGTGACTCATGCAGAACGTGGATCTGTTTCGGCACAAACTTGCCTTCATCATCAACAGTAATCACGCGCTGTTCTTTGCCGGTATCGATAACGGCCTGGCTTGGTATCAGCAGCATCTCCTGGCTTCTGGTATTCAGTTTCAGATAGGCATTCATGCCCGGCTTGAGAAACTCATCCTTATTAGAAACCTGGAGACGGACCTGAAGCGTACGGGTTGTCTGATCCACGCTGGGAAGAATATTCCATTTTTCGACATGGAATGTTTTATCCGGATAAGCCGGTACCGAAATTTCAAACTGCGACGTATCTTTCAGCAGATAGGCGATAGATTCTGGCACTGCAGCGCTGATCCAGACCGGGTCCATTCCCTGAATTTGAGCCACCACCTTATCTTTCGAAATATTCATGCCGGTGCGCAGGTCAAATGCAGTAATGACACCATCAATAGGTGCTTTAATGGTAAAACGGGTCTGAATGCTCCGGGTAGAACGCAGTCTCTGAATATCCTCTTCCGGCATACCTGCCAGGCGAAGCCGTTCCAGAACGCCTTTAATTTGCGTGGAAGTACCACCGGTGCTGGATAACAGAAGGAATTCACTCTGTGCTTCCACCCAGTCCGGAATGGTAATATCGATAAGTGGCGTCCCCTTCTTCACATGATCGCCAATCGTCATGGGGTAGACTTTTTCGACAAACCCGTCAGAACGCGCCTGCACAATAACAAACTGATACTCGTTATAGCTGACATTAGCCGGGATTGTCTGAGAATAATTCAGCATTCCTCGCGTGACTTTTTGCGTTTTTAATCCCAGATTCTGAACCTGGGTTGGGTCGATACGGATCCCGCCACTGCTTTTATCGCCACTGTCATCAGCATATTTTGGCACCAGGTCCATATCCATAAAGGGCGATTTTCCGGGTTTATCAAATTTGGTATCCGGTTTCATTGGGTCATACCAGAAAAGCACCTTTCGTTCCGGTGCCTTTTGTTCTGTTTTTTCTGTCTTTTGTGCTGAGTTTACATACTGCCAGGCAGTAACCGATATCAGCCCCCCTGCTATGAGGCTGCTGATAATTATTGCAGCATATTTTATCTTTAAAGAAGCCATACAATTTTCCGCTAAAAAATCAAAACACCTGGCATATGCGCCTGACGGTTAACTCACACATATACCTATGTGAATGTACAGGCGCACAGGATGTAATCGCTCCGGACAGCCAATCAGGACTGCGTCACGTTAATGCTTTTGAGTAAGGAGATATTGCCCTGCTGAATAAACGAGAAATCGACATGGTTGCCTGTTTTCAGGGCATTAATAGCATCGTCTGCATTAACAAAAGTAAAGCGCATGGTCATTGCAGGCCAGCCCACCGCTGGAATTGCTTCATGCGAAATGGTGATTTTCTTAGTATTCATATCAATGTCTTTAACGACACCGGTGCCCTTGATAACTTGCTGTACCGAAGCATCACTGGCAGTATTCATATCGCCATGCTGATGTGTTTCAGCATGAAGACCGGCAGAAAACATGACAGAGAAGGCACCAAATAAAACGGCTTTAAGTGAATTACGCATTTTAATTTCCTGATTAATTAAATAAATTTACTCTACCCAACCGCCACCCAGCGCGGTAAACAGATTAATTTCGTTAACCTGCCGGGAATAGGTAAGATCGAGAATGGTTTGCTGGGTAGCGAAGAGGGAACGTTCTGCATCCAGCACTTCGATGTAACTGACAGCACCACTTGCATACAATCCTCTGGCACGCTGGAGAGTTATCTGAAGTGAATCAAGATAACGCTGCTGTGACTCAAGTTGCTGGCTAAGGCTGTCGCGCAGCGCAAGCGTGTCGGAAACATCCTTAAAGGCTGACTGAATCTTTTGTTCGTAATTAACCACCGACTGTTGCTGGCGAATTTCAGCCAGCTTCAGATTGGCTTTATTCCTGCCAGCATTAAATATAGGAATTTCAATTTTAGGGATAAAATTCCACATTCCACTTCCTGACGTAAACAGGCTGGACAGCTCCGTACTGCTTGCGGAAAGACCACTGGTCAGGGTAATTGAGGGGAAAAAGGCCGCTCGCGCTGCGCCAATATTGGCATCAGCCGCTTTCAGCTGATATTCCGCTTCCATAATATCCGGTCGCTGCAGCAAAATTTGTGAAGACAGATTTGGTGGCAATTTTACTGGGGCTATCTCCCCGCCTTTCATCCCTTTTTCTGACGGAAGTGCGCGGTACGTTCCCAGCACCAGTTGCAGGGCATTGTTTGCCTGAGCCAGATCGCCTTCTCGTTTGGCTATTTCGGCGCGGGTACTTTCGATTTGTCCTCGCGCCTGTTCAAGTGCCAGAACGTTCGTACTCCCGGTCACGAGCTGCTGCTCAACGAAAGCATAGGACTGTTGATAATTTTTCAGCGTTTCCCGCGCAATACGAAGTTGTTCGTACGCCAGTTGCTGGCTGAAATAGCTTTGTGAAACGTTGGATACCAGCAGGATGTGTACGGCCCGACGGGCTTCTTCGCTGGCAAAGTAGTTCTGGCGATCAGCATCACTCATGTTCTTAAGTTTGCCGAAAAAATCGAGCTCATAGCTGAGCTCCAGTCTCGCGTCGTACTCCTGTGTGGTCGGCTTGTCACCTTTCAGACCACCGCTGTATGTTATCCCGGATGAGGCATTCAGCTGGGGATAACGATCTGCATCCGTGACGTTGAACTGGGCTCGGGCCTCTTCAACCTTCAGGGCAGCCATTCTCAAATCACGGTTATTAGTCAGAGCTTCACCGATCAACCGGGTAACCTGGGGATCGACAAAAAAGTTACGCCAGCCCGTATCCTGATAGCCATTTACCGCTGGCGTCAGGCTGTTATGGGACAGTGAAAACTGCTGGGGTACCGGTGCTGCGGGCCGCTGATATTCAGGCGCAAGCGACACGCAGCCTGCCAGGATGAATATCGTGCTAATGCTGAGTAATTTTAATTTGAACATAACGCTTCTCGTCCAGGCAGACCTGGTAAATGGTTCAAATGAAGTCCAGAGTATTGATAGGGGTACTTTACCTAACGCTCTCTGTTTGCCGGGTGACAGGATAATGACAATGTTGTCATTTTTGCTGTAATCCGTTGATAACGATCGTGGGCGCAATAGAATGACATTAGCAGCCAGCCGGGGAGCAAGATGAAAATATTGATCGTCGAAGACGAAATTAAAACAGGTGAATATCTCAGCAAAGGGCTTACAGAGGCAGGGTTCGTAGTGGATCACGCTGATAATGGTCTTACCGGATATCATCTCGCCATGACAGCCGAGTATGATTTAGTCATTCTGGATATCATGCTACCTGATGTGAACGGCTGGGATATCATCCGCATGCTGCGCACTGCCGGAAAGGGTATGCCGGTCTTACTGCTGACAGCCCTCGGCACGATCGAACATAGGGTCAAAGGACTGGAACTGGGTGCGGACGATTATCTGGTTAAACCCTTTGCGTTTGCCGAACTGCTCGCCCGGGTGAGAACCCTTCTGAGGCGGGGAAACACGATGATCACGGAAAGCCAGTTTAAGGTGGCTGACCTCTCGATTGATCTCGTATCCAGAAAAGTCAGTCGCGCCGGAAACCGCATTGTGCTCACCAGTAAAGAGTTCAGCCTGCTGGAATTCTTCATTCGCCATCAGGGAGAGGTTCTTCCCCGCTCCCTGATTGCCTCTCAGGTCTGGGACATGAATTTTGACAGCGACACTAATGCGATCGATGTCGCAGTAAAGCGACTCCGCGCTAAAATAGACAACGATTACGAGACAAAGCTGATCCAGACAGTCCGGGGCGTGGGCTACATGCTGGAGGTCCCGGATGCATAGCAAACCTTCCAGACGCCCTTTCTCACTCGCTCTGCGGCTGACCTTTTTTATCAGCCTGTCCACGATACTGGCTTTTATCGCATTCACCTGGTTTATGCTGCATTCTGTTGAAAATCATTTTGCCGAGCAGGATGTCAGCGATCTTCAACAAATCAGCACCACACTGAACCGTATACTGCAGTCCCCGGTGGATCCGGATGATAAAAAAATAAGCAAAATAAAGGAATCAATTGCCAGCTACCGCAACGTTGCCCTTTTGCTCCTCAATCCCAGGGGGGAAGTGCTCTTTAGCTCAGCTCAGGGGGCGGCACTACGCCCGGCAGTGAATTCAGCAGATTTTAGCGAGCACAGCCGCGCACGGGATGTCTTTCTCTGGACGGTGGAGGATCCTGCGGGACCGATGGATACCGGGTCCGAAATGAAGATGGAAACATACAGGATTATCGCCTCCTCTGGTCAGGCGATATTTCAGGGCAAACAGCAGAACTATGTCATGCTGACTGGCCTATCCATTAATTTCCATCTCCATTACCTCGATGCGCTGAAAAAGAACCTGATTGCGATTGCCGTCGTGATAAGCCTGTTGATTGTTCTGATCATTCGAATCGCTGTCCGTCAGGGGCACCTGCCCCTTCGTAATGTCAGCAATGCCATTAAAAACATCACCTCCGAGAATCTTGATGCGCGACTGGAACCGACACGCGTTCCCATTGAGCTGGAGCAACTGGTTATCTCGTTCAATCATATGATTGGAAAGATTGAGGATGTCTTTACCCGCCAGGCCAATTTCTCTGCCGATATCGCGCATGAGATCAGAACGCCCATCACCAATCTGGTGACGCAGACTGAAATCGCACTGAGTCAGGATCGAACACAGAGGGAACTTGAGGATGTCCTCTATTCCAGTCTTGAAGAGTATAACCGGATGACCAAAATGGTCAGCGATATGCTGTTCCTGGCACAGGCAGATAATAATCAGCTGATACCTGACAGGGTCATGTTTGACCTCAGAGCGGAAGTCATGAAAGTCTTCGAGTTTTTCGAAGCCTGGGCCGAAGAACGCAATATCACGCTCAAATTTAACGGGATGCCCTGCCTGGTTGAGGGAGATCCACAAATGTTCAGAAGGGCGATCAATAATCTGTTATCCAATGCCCTGCGTTATACCCCGGAGGGACAGGCAATCACCGTCTCAATAAGAGAGCAGGAGAGCTTTTTTGACCTTGTGATTGAAAATCCGGGGAAACCAATCCCTGAAGAGCATTTATCAAGGTTGTTTGACCGTTTTTATCGGGTGGATCCGTCCAGACAACGAAAAGGAGAAGGCAGCGGCATCGGCCTTGCGATTGTGAAGTCAATCGTGGAAGCACATCACGGAAGAGTGCAGGTGGAATCGGACGTACACTCAACGCGTTTTATCTTATCCGTGCCCAGACTGGAGAAAATGATTCCGGACACCCAGTGCTGGGAATAAAGATTTAAATGACAAAGATGTCATTAGCCTGTCATGCAGCAAACAGAAGCCATTCGATATAATTAGTGCAACTTATCAGGAAGGCTGGATTGCTTTATCAATATCCGGCGTCAGTGGACGCCAGGAAATGAATATCCAGTCCCCTCCCGGAGAAATAAACACTTCCGAACCTGTTTCAGTTATGGAACTGAAAACACCGGTTGTACTCCCCCGGACATCACTAATTAAGAAATGGAGAGTTATCATGAAAAATATCGTATTAGCATCCTTGCTGGGCTTTGGCTTAATTTCTTCGGCCTGGGCCACTGAAACCGTGAATATCCATGAGCGGGTCAACAATGCACAGGCACCTGCTCACCAGATGCAGTCTGCTGCGGCTCCTGTCGGAATCCAGGGGACTGCACCTCGTATGGCCGGTATGGACCAGCATGAACAGGCCATTATTGCTCATGAAACCATGACGGACGGGTCGGCGGATGCGCACCAGAAAATGGTGGAAAGTCATCAGAGGATGATGGGAAGTCAGACCGTTTCCCCTACCGGGCCGTCGAAGTCATTAGCGGCAATGAATGAGCATGAAAGAGCTGCAGTTGCCCATGAATTTATGAATAACGGTCAGTCTGGCCCACATCAGGCCATGGCCGAAGCGCATCGTCGCATGCTCAGTGCAGGCTGACGGCGAGGGAAGTATCTGTGCTGTCCTTATTTCCTTGATAGATTTTTCCGTAACCGGATATATGGCAACATCTTTGCCCCCTACAGGGGGCATTTTTATCAGATTCTGCTACAGTTAACGGGCATCAACGCTAAAAGGATATTTTTTATGAAAGCCAGAAACACTTTATTTGCAGTATTAATGTTATCCCTACCAGCGATTTCAGCAGAACATTCAGAAATGAAAATGACTGATATGTCTACCTCGGCTTCGTCACAGGAATATATGGCTGGCATGAAAGACATGCATGACAAAATGATGGCTGCCGTAAATGAGTCCGATCCCGACAAGGCTTTTGCGAAAGGCATGGTAGCGCACCATGAAGGGGCAATAGCAATGGCTGAGACCGAGCTCAAATACGGAAAAGATCCGAAAATGAGAAAGCTCGCGCAGGACATCATTAAAGCTCAAAAAGGTGAAATTGAGCAGATGAATAAATGGCTTGATAGTCAAAAGTAAACATTGTAGAAATGTCACGACAAGCGTGATTTTACATCGTTCCTGGGCGCGGGAGTCGGTTAATCTTTATATAATTCAAACCCGATTAATTTCGGGTTTTTACTACTCTGTACTCCGGTCCTTTGTTGAGGACCGGAATATATGCACCTGAGATGCTTATTTAATACATTATCTCGTCATGGATACAATGTCGCTCAGGATCTCAACCAGCTCGCTTCTCTCCTGCGTTCCGTCATGATAGGTTGATCTTGAGATGATTCTTTCTGATGTCATCTGAGGCCAGAATTTATCTAGTACATTATCGGGTTTCATTCCCACAGCCCGGCCGATTATTTTTTTAGCGTCACAGGTGTCCGTAAACGTGACGGCTACACCAGTAATTTCCTCGATAAGATCCGGGCACAGATAGTTTTCTATCTCACGTTTGCGCGTAGCGAAAAATACCTTACCGGCCTCCTCTACTTCTTTTTTACGCTTCTGGATGGACAGAACCTGTGCAGGGTCTCCCCCAATATCGGAGTCCAGAAATACGCACCAGGGAAGCCCCAGATCTTTGGCCAGATTCAATGTAACCCAGTGTTTGACGCTACCACACCCTCCTATGAGGACTGGCACTATTTTCACGTCCTCCAGAGAGGCTGGCAGCGCACCTGACTGTTTTAATGAACTGGCCGCATGCCTCAGGAAAGTAACATCCGACTTTCCCTCTACCAGAACAATCCCCTGCGCCCTTTCCATACCGGTCTCTGGCAGCACCCCCAGGCTTTCAGTGGCTTCCTTCAGCACTGCGTCATCCGGCATTTTTACTACGGGTTCACCCGCCTCATTTCGGGTAACATAACGTACGCCTTCGACAGGGATTAATCCGGCCAGCGCCGGGACATGGGTGGTGACGATAATCTGACGGTGCGGCTGGCCTGCCAGTGCCAGTAACGCTTTCATCAGCATCATCTGATAGTTCGGATGCTGTGACGTTTCAGGCTCCTCTATGGCATAAATCACATTTCTGGGCGTCCCCGCGACATTCTTTTCAGCCTCAGCCCGAAAAAAACTCAACAGGATAAGCCTCCTTATCCCGCTGCCGCGCTTATTGATGGGGATGCCATTTTCCCCGTCCAGGGTGAAATTGAAGGTCCACTTGGGTTTCTCCTTAAATCGTGGAGTCAGTTCACTGGCGAGTTCGGGGGCCATTTCACGTAATTTATCCAGCGTTCTCTGTGCGACATCCAGGACGCTGTCCTGAATCTCATTTTCCAGCGCTGTAATTTTGTCCTGCAGCGCAGCCTGAGCGTCTTTTACGGCCTGCTGTAAGGGGTTTTTAGCTTCGGAATCCCCGTCGCTGCTTTCCCTGTCGGCTTTGAAAATCGCATACGTGGGCAGCAAATCGAGGATCTTACCCCATAATGATTTTGTGTCGGTTCCGAACTCTTTATCGACATCCAGCATAATTTCCGAACAGGTATAGGGGGCTGCGGCTTCCCTGATGGCCTGACGCCATAACGATGCAGTGCGTTTATCCGCCACATTTTTTTCAACTTCTTTTCCCACCGCCTTGAGCTCAGAAATTTTCATGCCCAGTAAATTTCTCAGGGGCTCCTCATCCGGGTGGATGCAGCGGATGCAGGTCTGCTCCGGTTTTCCTGAGGCCGTTGCTTTAAACGTTTTGACGATTTCAAAATTGCCGTCCTCATTCAGCAGATGTTCTGAGGCGAGCGTGGTCTGCACCCTGTCGTCGATCATGATAAAATCGGGCAGGTCATCAAATTCACAGGCTATTTCAAAACGGCCGTCCCCTTCTCTTAGGCTGAAACAGTTCATGTCATTCTTGTCAGCCTTCATTCCTTCTGTTTCAAAAAAAATAGCCAGCGCTTCCAGAAGCGTTGATTTCCCAAAGTCATTACGACCGACAATACCCGTCATGCTTTCATCAATAATGATTTCAGTAGAGTTTCTGTAGCCTCTGAAGTTTTTCAGTTTTAATTTTCTGAGCCGCATATGAAGTCCTGTGTGTAAGAAAGCGTTTTGCTGCAACCTGAATACAAAATATATTTTCAAATGCCTGCCAACAAGCAGGGATAACCGTTATTCAGAATATCTTAACGACATTTCGGGATTATGATCTGGTCGCGCTTTCAGAACTTTACTGCCCCTCAAAACACCGGAAACTAACTTGTGGTTGGTTACATGGCAAAGTTAAAACTCCAGAATCACGGGTAATGATTTCAATGCTTATTATATTTTTTGGAATTGACTCATGAGCTTTATAATTTAAATGATAATAATAACCATTCTTTTATGCGTAATATTTGCTACTGACACTGATGAATTTAAAAGAAGATAGATTTTCATTTACGGATTATTTCCTAAATTCATCGATAATGTGATCGACATAAAATTTTCACTGAAGAATGAAGAGATAATTTAAGGCCGAGCGAAATAGCTCAAAATGGTGTATTTAACATAACAGAAGAAATGAAAGGCTCTATCGCAACCTGATACTTCAGGCCGCTAAGGGGTTAATCTTGTTGAAGAAAAATTAGACCGGGAAGCGCCAGGCGTCACCATTTCTCCCGCCTGGCTGGAAGTGAAGAATAATTGTGCATAGCTCCGTATTCGGGCTTTGCATCTGACAATGGTTCCCTGGATGAAAGTACGATCTCCACTCCAAGGACGCTGAACACCCTAAACAAACGCTCAAAACCCGCACTTGCAGGGTTGGCCTCTAGTCGGGCATAAGTTTGCTGTGTTATACCCAAACGTTCAGAAACATCTTTTTGCGTCAGTCCATTGGCTTTGCGAAAGCCGATTAAAACAGGACGTAACTGATTCAAAGTCTTCAAAGCGTATTGAGTGTTCATAAGTGACCTTCCGTATCGACGAGTTAACAAGCATAACGCAGGGATTTACAGCATATAGGCTGTAATGCTCATTAACAGACTATAGGCTGTAATACGAATCCTGCCAAGATGCGGCATCTTTCAAATACAAGGCCGTATTGGGTAAGCAGTACACCGTTATATAGCACCCCTTGCCCCTTTGCTGGAGAGGGACCCACGTGATCGCAGGTCTTTTAGACGTTGTTGCTAACCGGCATCATACACAGGTGGTAACCCCCAGGGAAACTCTATGAGTGATAATTTATTCCTGCCCCAGTCAAAATATAAAACCTTATCTAACTAGCTTTCTTAGTATTTTATAAATGAAGTGAAATTAGCGAAGAAGTTTTACATTGTAAAGTGAGCAAAAATATTTACCATTCAACTGGCAAAATTTACAATCTGCAGCCCTTAGCCTGAGAAAATGCACATTAACAGAATAATCATCAAGTCCGATAGAGGCATAACTTACGTCCTCAAAAATATCAGAAATAAATGAGTTGAAATTACAAAAATTAACTTCACTTAACATCTTGAACACCGCAGAAATATATCTATCATGCATTATCTTGACTTCGATAACCTTAGATAAACTTGAATGCGACTTACATTTGAAGAGATCAAAGAGAAAGTAAATCAGCATATTTTTATTGTCCGAAATCCATTTTAAAATTTTATTACGTGCACATGGTAATATATACACTGGATTTTTGAAAGGGTTTGAAACGTCAACCACAAGGGAACAATAACCATGAGGATTTATTCCACTTATAATTAAGTCACTAAGTCCTTTCACTGCATTCAAATAGTTATCAAAACAAACCTCATATAAACTGGTACTATGAACTGCACATTTAGATTCAAACAACCATCTATGACGCAGATAACCAATGCCTTTAGAGTGTATATCTTCAACAATACATTTGTGACAGTAACGAATGTTTGAGATGTTTACCAATGGATATGAATTAGTTATGTGAAAATTTTTCCGACAGGCATCTTCAACAGCGTTAAAATACCCGTAAACACCAGAAGATAACGACACTATATTGGAAGTTAGTATATAACCATTTCTAGTGGCAAGAATGTCATATATATCCTGCAAGCTATGCAATTTGTACATATCAATCAGTTCGAAACGAGGAAAGGCATCGTACCTTAGTGCGCCATGCTTTGATATTATGTTCCTGCAATTGGATAAGTTATACATTATCTGTGAACGCAGAAGAAAACTGTGCCACAATTCATTTTCGTAAACCATATAACTCCCTCTTATTTAATTAGTTCCATTTTTCTGAGAAGTATCATTGTCATTGGTAGTTTATCTCTGTATTTCAAAAGCCAGCCATGCCCTCCCAGTAAAGCATCTAGACTTGTAAGTGACATCGAGTACTGCCCCTGAGATAAAACATCATTTATTAATGATGATGAGATAATATCTCTCTCGCTCCAGTCTACTCTTTTATTTTTATAGCATCGTATTGTTTTAGGAAGACAGGAATTAAGCCAGTCACATTCATGTTTATTTAGCCAATAGAAACTTGCATAACAACTTTCTTTGACTAACTTTCGTGTTATAGAAACGGATTGATTATGTATAAATCTTAATATTTTCTGCTTATGACGCCGTCTTAAAGAATCTTTTTTACATTTTTTACGCCATGAGCATAAACCGTAACAAGATGAAATTACAGAGGATACAGCTCCTTCCGATAATGAGTTTTTCTCAGCTATGGATGCCAGACTAAACCCCCTTACAGCCATAGACTTGATAAGCAATTCAGTGAATATATTAATTTTTGTGTTTCGCTTAAACGCCCTCAGGTATTTTTTATAAATAAGTGTTTTAATGTAACATCTGCTGCGACTAAATTCCTTCCCAAGGTTGCTAACACTAGTATTATTTTCAACTATATGAAAACTGTATTTCTTATGACTTTTAAAGATTTCTTTCTTTTTATTAGTACGACTTCCTGCATACGTTGGCCAGCAAGTATTTAACAAACAATAACAAAGCAAAAGATGCTTTGTGGGATGCTGACAACATTTGTCTTTGAGTATAGGCTCCCAGTAATGATAATCAGTTAGGGATGTTGGTATAAGTCCCGATGAACCCTCCCCAAATAACTGGCACTTAGCATAAACATGTGCGTAGAATACATTTTTCTTTAAATTTCCATCCAATGATAATAAATTCAACTTTTTAAGTACATCCATGTAATTGGGGTGTGTAATATCTTTTCTTCTGATTATATTTAGGGACTCATAACAAAACTTAGCAAAATCGAAGTCTATCTCATTGCTAAGTTGTTCTGTATACGAAACAGGAGGCATCAGTCCAATACGTATGTGCGGTGAAGAAGGGACATGGATGCTTTCAAGCGCTACCGGATGCCGATGGCAGGTTGTAACCCCATGAAGCTGATGCGCCAGATGCCAATAAGTAACACCATAATGAAAAGTATCTTCACGAGCGCAAACCGGGCAAAACTTCAATAGTGTGCGCTGCCCTAGTGAAAAATTACTAAGGCGGCACAATCGATTAAGCCTGGCAGGGGTCGTGTTGAAATCCATAATTTCATTACGACTGATTGGTAGTGCCCAGGCAAAAAGAGGGAGTAAAGTCTGTTCATGCCAGAGCTGATCTGCACTTTCGGATGTATGAAGAGAAATAGCCTTTAATCCTGAATTGAGAATTGGATGGACGTTCATATCAGGTTTGTTGAAAATGATCGTTAACAGAGAAGATAGGGACATACCGTACACGGTAGTTGTCCGACAAAACCGGCTGAACAAGGATTCATCAGGCAAAACAGGCAACATTCTCATTTCCCACACCTCTCTTTGACCGTTACGAACTGTTACCTCATTACAATTTATTAAGTGGATCTATATTTATAAGCCCGCAACGCTGAAGAGCATCGTAGGTATTTTTCTTTTCAGCTGTTCTGTTGATAACAAGATCGTGGTCAAGAGACAGTATTTTCTCGTCGAAATTGCGCAAAACCTCGTCTATTTTTCCTACGAATTCCTTGTGCTGTGGCCTGTCTATATCCCCAGGGATCAAAGACTTTAGGGACTTCTCTGCCATGATTTTAGCCGAAGCATCACCCTCATTAGATGCAGAGAGCCATTTAGCTTCCTCATCTTCAGTCGCGGCCCCCGGGAGTGGAGTATCCTTATATTCCTCCGTATGACTCACGAGTACCGGTACAGAGGCCGACAAGACTGCGCCAGTGATGATTTCATTGCCGCTACCGATAACCTTTAATTGTGCCCCCCGATAAATCATCTGAGCCAATCCAATATTGCCTTTAGATAAAATGAATAATTTTTCGTTTAACTCATCATTTAATGGAGTTTCAACATTTGTCCATTGTAATGGCCATAAATAATGAATAAACGATTGCCAGTCTTGTGAATCGTATCTAACATTCTTAATTTTCATGTAACCACCAGACTCTGCCCGCCTGGCAATTCTCATTTTCTTTGTCAGCGTCTCGTCAAAAGGATGATTTCCACAAAAAACCATAGATACCCCCATGGAATCTACAATTTCATGTAAAAAATCAATCAACTTACTCTCACCCCCGGTTCTTGAAAATTTAAGCCTCTGCATTTCATCAATAACAAGGATACCCAAAAATGATGATTTAATTCTTTGTGCAATCTGGCGAGCCAGAGCACCATTTCTAATCTCAGGTGTAGTTCGTTCAATACCAATTGCATCATCTAATTTTTGTAAAATCTCTTCACAAAGGTCTCTCACACTTGAATTGTATGGACAATTAATCTTTACCCATACAATTTGCTTACTGAAGCCGGGAAAAACTCCTTTATAGCTGCTGTGTTCTATAATCTGAGGGAAATGATCCATGACTTGCTCAATCATGGTAGTTTTTCCAGAACCACTCATTCCAACTATCGTAATAGTTTCAGCCTGGGATTTAAAATATCCACTTTCTGGCTCAATATCAGGACGCTCATTTCCATAGTAATGAAGATATTGAATTGTTCCGCTTTTTAAAGGATTACGAGCTGCATAGCTTTCCCTAAGTGCCCGTAAGATCATCTTATAAGCCTGGATAAGATTGGTTTGAGGGCAACGGAATTTCTTTATACGTTCGACATACTGCTCTCTAACATTCGCCGGGGCAGTCCAGCGGATTTTTTCGTCAATTTCGGGGAAATAACTCATTTCCAGAAGTACTTCATCTTCCGTAAGCGCTTCAGGAAGTGCTTCAATTAAGGGATTGCCACGATACTCAGGTAACTCCTGTTCTTTATATATCGCTGAAACGCGCCGTATAAGATTCATTATTCTGCGTCCTCAGTCTTCTTCTTACCTTTTAACCATCTTTGTTTCTCCTCCCGGCCAGGCAAAAGCAGAACATTACTGGATGAAGGAAGTAGGGGTTCAGATCTTCCATTAGCAACATGAGTTCGCCCTAATGAATCAAGTTCATTTTTCCTGTTCTTTTTAATATCTTTACCATGTACCCGGCGAGATTCGTATATTTCATTTAATCTTTCGTTACCTTTCCTGTTAAATTCATCTTTATTATTGATATTGCTGAGCGAATCCAGAGTAAATAAATTAATTTCTTTTTGAGTATCTACCCAATCAGCCATTACATCTGTATCAAGATGAGCTTTCCCTTTAAATACATCTCTTTTCTTAAGTAGGTAATGTTTTTTGAAAATGCTATTTTTGTCAAATCTTACATATATATAATCTACGCAATTGTCATCTATTCTTGCTTCACAAGTGGTTCTTCCAAATACTCTGACACCTGATGCAATTTCAGGATCACATTCATAAAAAAGATTATTGTACTGAATCCCACCGGCGGTAATGTTAGCGTTCACAGGGATTAACAATCGTGCGATCACTTCGTCGGCCCCAACGGCTCTTGCGCTGAATCTCCCGTGCTTTAAGCTTATCATCCAACTATTTTTTGGTGATATTACGAGATCATTTTCAATCAGTAAGGGATTGATATAAGCCAGTTCCTCATACGTTCTCTGATTATGTGCAAGTATCTCCCGAATCAGTAAAGACGTGACCTCCTGAATCGTTAAACAAGCCCTGGATTGCGGTGTTGGCTCTCCTTTAACAATCTTTCCCCTTCGTGTTGTTCCAATAAGCCTATGAATAACCTCATCATTCAGAATGCCGAAACAGCGTTCAACAATGCTTTTTCTGTCGCCTCTACCGACTGGCGCAAACTCAAGTTTTGTCAGGGGGGTCATCTCTTCCTGAGGTTTAAGACCAATCATCTCCCCGTTGTCACACATCAATGTTAATGGAATGTGAGAACAAGGCCAATCATCATCAGTAATAGAGATTCCAAATAATCTACAATATTCTTTTTTTGGCATAAAGCAATTTGCTAACGCTTGTCGGGCGGCTCGCCATGAAGCATGGTATAAAGAAACATGAAGGCCAACAATCATTCTTGTTGCACGATCCACCACTGTATAAATAGTAGGACGCCCAATGACTTTTCGTCTGTTTAAACTCGAAATAAGATGTACATCAGCGACAGTTGAGTCTATTTCGAAAACATCACCCGGCAAAACAGTTGTATTAGCCACACTACCTAAAAGCGCCCGCATTTTGAGGTCTATTTCTTTTTTCGTGTTCTTCTTATTTATCGAGAAATCTTTAGTGAAGAGTTTTTTATTCCAGTATGAAAATTGTTTTAAAGAAGGAACATATGGAGCTCTATTTTCTAGGTTTGCTGTTTTAATTTCATCCCTAAAATACAAATCAATATGTCTCTCTAATGTTTTCTTTATCGTATCTCCGTTAACTTTATAATGATACGTAATGAGAGATTTTCTAATATTATTTATATCTCTTTCATTAAGAATGAAAACACGTGATCGTTCATTAGGTAATGCTCTGTTTTTTTTGGAATTCCCAAGTTTAATTTCATGTTTGATTCTACTTTTCCCAGCGGCGCCACAGTTCGAGAATGCGGGTAGCAATGCATAAATATCCTGCCCATGTCGCCAATACAACGCCAGAAGCGTTCTGATAGTATATTGTGATATTTTTTTATTTCTTGAGTAATCCATTAAAAGGTGCGACTTTTTATGTAATGCATAGTCGAACAGAAACATTCTGTCATCTACAAGATCTTTAATGATATTGTAATTTTCATCTCGCCTTCCTCTGTCTTTATCTGTTAATTCTTTCTCATCTACTAACATATATGAAGGATATATATAATCTTTACAAGTTATGCTATTTGATTCAATATAATATTTAAACATTGAAAATGAGAAAGGGATTGGCTTACCCGTTCTTTCTGATTTTATTTTAAACAAAATTAACAAATCGACCTTTCTGTCAAAATCCAAAACACGGTAAAGTCCCTCTGCAAGCAAATCAGTGCCTTGAGAGAGCCAGACTGAATTCCTAATAATATCCATTTGCGTTCAGTCCTATATAGTGGTCATTGGAAATTATCTTTATCAGACCGGTTTCGAGTATTGGATATGATAAATCAACATTTATCATTTTTAATCCAATCATTGCCTGCAATAACATCATCGCTTCTTGTGCATCTACCCCAAAGATTGATGAAATCATTGCACGTAGTCCTACTATGGGATAAACATCTGGTTTAAGCTTCCATAGGATTTTATCAAGAGGATATTTATCATAAAATTCAGAACCATCTCTTAATACAGAAGTAGCCCAGCAAATGTTTTTACCGACGACGTTATTGAGTTCCGAGCCAACATAAATTTGAAACTCAACATCAATCAACTGCCAAAACATCCTCTCTATTTCAAGTTTTTGGGCTTCGCGTTCAGGTATGCTCTCGTTATGTTTTACTGCTATAGCTTTGTATCGAAGTCCGCCTTCAGGAGTTCTCAAGGTCAGTAAAAAATCGGTTGTCATAACATTCAGAACTTCGACAGGTACTCCTCTTACTCCCCTCACCATAGGATGTTGAAAATGTAGATGATTTGCTATTTGTTGGGTAAGCCGGAGAGGAAAGAGTGGGAATTGTTCCCGGATATCAATCACCGAGTCATTAAACTCAGCCAGATAGAAAAAGTTACTTTCGACAGAAGAAAGGAGATGATGGTTTCGAAACGTCTTAAGGCCAAAGACTATCGAACGGTTTCCACGGGATTTAACGTCCTGAGCTCTAAGCCAGGGCTGATAACTTTGGCCATAGCCCACTCCTATGCCGTCACCTAGCGCATTTTCATAATCCAAATAGGATTTGAGACGCCTACCCCTAGCCATGATCGTACCCTAAAAACGACATTGATACGTACCTATATGTGCATTTTATAGTCTCCAACCCTATAACCACACATTCAGTAAGCATACAACATTAGCGTCGTTTTTTGAGAATGGTTACAACTTTAGTGCTTTGTGTACAACTTTATTGTCCTCGGACAACACCAAATCCTGCGCGCATGCCCAGGCGCTCGACCATGCCCACTGGAAGTTATAGCCTCCCAACCAGCCGGTGACGTCCATCACTTCGCCGATAAAGTAGAGCCCTGGCACTTTGCGGGCTTCCATCGTGCGCGATGACAGCTCGTTGGTATCGACGCCGCCCAACGTGACTTCAGCGGTACGATACCCTTCCGTACCGTTCGGCTGCACCCGCCACTCGGTCAGCGTTTCAACCAGCGTCTGTTGATCGCGCACGTTAAGCTGCTTCAGAGATACGTCAGGAATTTGCCCTAACTGCTGCAGGCATTCCACCAGACGCTTTGGCAACTGCATTGCTAAGGTGTTCTTTAAGCTCTGGTTAGGGTGTGCGCTACGTTGTTCGTCGAGGAAGCTCGCAAGGTCAACATCCGGCAACAAATTAATACTGACAAATTCGCCTGGCTGCCAAAAACTGGAAATCTGCAAAACAGCTGGGCCCGAAAGTCCTCGGTGTGTAAAGAGCAGATTTTCGCGAAATACGGTGCCATCCTCGGCAGTGATAACGGAGGAGACCGACACGCCAGAGAGCACCTGAAGCTGCCCCAGCAGTGGCTTATGCAATGTAAAGGGCACCAGTCCCGCGCGCGTTGGCAACACCTTCAGTCCGAACTGTTCGGCAATTTTATAACCAAACGGCGTTGCCCCCAGACCCGGCATGGAAAGCCCACCGGAAGCGATAACCAGTTTTTTCGTGCCGACCATCATGCCGTTCAGTTCGAGGGTGAAACCTTCATCATCCTGCACCACGCTCAGGACTTCGCTCCGTAACCGCATAGTTACGTTACCTTTTTCACACTCGTCTACCAGCATATCGACAATTTGCTGAGCGGAATCATCGCAGAACAGCTGACCCAGCGTTTTTTCGTGCCAGGCAATACCGTGTTTGCCCACCAGGTCGATAAAATCCCACTGCGTATAGCGTGCCAGTGCCGATTTGCAAAAATGGGGGTTTTGGCTCAAATAGGCGGCCGGTTCGACATAAAGATTGGTAAAGTTGCAGCGTCCCCCGCCAGACATGAGAATCTTGCGTCCTGGCTTTTTACCATTATCAATAAGCAGTACTCGACTACCTGCTTGTCCTGCCTGCGCGGCACAAAACATACCCGCTGCGCCAGCGCCTATAATAACGGTATCAAACCTTTCCACGTTGCGATCCTCTCTAAAAAGCGGGTGTGAATTGTAAAGATTCCTCAGTGGTCGCACCAGCACCAAACTACCGATAAAGGGTATTTAACTGAAATATATAGGATAATTCTTTAGTGGTGTAAAACAAAGCAGGAGACAAATCAAAAAAACTCTATATTTCACTTTGCCCGCGCCGCCAAAGTCACTGATAATGCGCCGCGTTCATGTCCTCAAAATGGCGTAACGTCCTATGCTACATTTGTTTGCTGGCCTGGATTTACATACCGGGCTTTTACTATTGCTTGCTCTGGCTTTTGTGCTGTTCTACGAAGCAATTAACGGCTTCCATGACACAGCCAATGCTGTCGCAACCGTGATCTATACCCGTGCAATGCGTTCGCAATTGGCGGTGGTCATGGCTGCGTTGTTCAACTTCTTTGGTGTTTTGCTGGGTGGTCTCAGCGTGGCGTATGCCATCGTGCATATGCTACCAACGGATCTGCTGCTTAATATGGGATCGTCACATGGCCTTGCCATGGTGTTCTCCATGCTGCTGGCGGCAATTATCTGGAACCTGGGTACCTGGTACTTTGGTTTACCTGCATCCAGCTCCCACACGCTGATTGGCGCCATTATCGGTATTGGTTTAACCAATGCACTGATGACCGGCACCTCGGTGGTGGACGCACTTAACATTCCGAAAGTTATCGGTATTTTTGCTTCGCTTATCATCTCGCCAATTGTTGGTCTGGTGGTTGCAGGCGGTCTTATTTTCATTCTGCGTCGTTACTGGAGCGGTACAAAAAAACGTGCCCGTATCCACCTGACGCCAGCAGAACGTGAAAAGAAAGATGGCAAGAAAAAGCCGCCGTTCTGGACCCGTATTGCACTGATCCTCTCCGCTATCGGCGTAGCGTTCTCTCATGGCGCTAACGACGGGCAGAAAGGCATTGGTCTGGTGATGCTGGTGCTGATTGGCGTAGCGCCTGCAGGCTTCGTGGTGAATATGAATGCTTCCGGTTACGAGATTACCCGTACCCGTGATGCAATCAATAACGTCGAAGTCTTCTTCCAGCAGCGCCCTGACCTGCTTAAACAGGCCACAGGCGTAGACCAGCTGATTCCGTCCCCGACGGACGCGGCACCCGCGACGACGACAGAGTTCCATTGCCACCCGGCGAATACCATCAACGCGCTGGAACGTGCGAAAGGTATGCTGGCGAACCTGGAAACCTACGACAAGTTAAGCGTCGAACAGCGTGGTCAGCTGCGCCGTATTATGCTGTGCATCTCTGATACCACCGATAAAGTGGTTAAGCTGCCTGGCGTAAGCGCTGACGATCAGCGTCTGCTGAAAAAACTGAAAGCCGACATGCTGAGCACCATTGAGTACGCGCCTATCTGGATCATTATGGCCGTCGCACTGGCGCTGGGTATTGGTACGATGATTGGCTGGCGTCGCGTTGCCACCACCATCGGCGAGAAAATCGGTAAGAAAGGCATGACTTATGCCCAGGGGATGTCGGCGCAGATGACCGCCGCAGTCTCTATCGGTCTCGCCAGCTACACCGGTATGCCCGTTTCCACCACCCACGTTCTCTCTTCTTCCGTTGCGGGGACGATGGTTGTTGATGGCGGCGGATTGCAGCGTAAAACGGTAACCAGCATTCTGATGGCCTGGGTCTTCACCCTGCCGGCTGCGATTATTCTTTCCGGGGTGCTGTACTGGCTCTCCCTGAAGCTTATCTAAGCGAATGCACGGTAAAAAAGCGGGTCAGGAAGCTGACCCGCTTTTTTTGTATCTGTTGTTGGCATCAGTGCCAGATAATCAGCGCAACCATGCTGATTAGCACCAAGCCGCATAGCGCGCTGGTGAGAATGAACTGACCGCGAACCCGCTCACAGCGGCGAATAAATTCATCATCATGATGATCGCGGTAACGCTGAGCGTAGATATACCACACCAGACGCATCTGCTTGTTCGGTTGCCCATGCGAGGTAAAAAAGCCCCCTCCATCTACATACTGGTAAAGTAATGGATCGCAACCACGAAGTACCACTAACAGTGCGCGTAGCGAAGAAAAATAGCGCGCCATATTAACAATGCAAACGACACATAAAGCCCAGAATAATGCAATGGTGCTTATCATACCTCCTCCCCGGCGACCCGCCCACGGAACTCCTTTCCGGGACTACCGCTCCCCGATACCCTGCCAAACCATTCAATGAAGAGTGCAGCCGAAACCGTTCGTGTTAGTATCACGCATCCGAACGCCTCTTTAGATAGTGTAGGAGATTAGTTAATTTTTTTGCCATAAGGTTAATCGCTATCAATGCAATTAACTAAAAAATTTGTTTAACTATTTGGCAAGCAAGGCGGATTGACGGATTATCCTGGTCGCTATAATGTAAGGATAGTCCTTATATGGTACGTTTTTTACGACTGGGCTAGCCCCGCGCACAAGGTTCGCAGGACGCGGATGACGCGGCGGCATATAACGCCAGCAGGCTAGTCATCGACAACTTATGGAAGGAGTAACACTATGGCTTATAAACACATTCTTATCGCGGTTGATCTTTCTCCGGAAAGCAAAGTTCTGGTTGAAAAAGCGGTTTCTATGGCGCGACCTTACAATGCTAAAGTCTCCCTTATCCACGTTGACGTAAACTATTCCGACCTGTACACCGGGCTCATCGACGTGAATCTGGGCGACATGCAGAAACGCATTTCTGAAGAAACCCACCACGCGTTAACCGAGCTGTCCACCAATGCAGGCTACCCTATCACCGAAACCCTGAGCGGTAGCGGCGACCTGGGTCAGGTTCTGGTTGATGCCATCAAAAAATACGACATGGATCTGGTCGTCTGTGGTCACCACCAGGATTTCTGGAGCAAACTGATGTCCTCCGCGCGCCAACTGATCAACACCGTCCACGTCGACATGTTGATTGTTCCGCTGCGTGACGACGAAGAAGCATAAAATGCTTGCCGCCGGAAGTTAACCCGGCCCACTGCAAGTCGTTAAGCCTGTAAACGCCCGCCTTCGCGGGCGTTTTTGTTTTTATCATTCGGTCACAATTAGTACATCAATCCAACAAACAAATCATAATTAGTGTGATCAACTAATTGGATCGAAAACTATCTCTATAATACTCTACCCTTGCGGCCAATAACCGCAGTCTATAACAAAATAAGACTTTTTCGGCGCGTTTAAGCATACGCGTTCATACTTTTCGGGATGGCTTTGAAAGGCGATGGAATATGAATAAAACTGCACCTACGGGCTTGCTGCAGCAACCTCGTCCGTTCTTCATGATCTTCTTTGTGGAATTATGGGAACGATTTGGCTATTACGGCGTACAGGGCATCCTGGCGGTATTTTTTGTTAAGCAGCTCGGATTTTCACAAGAACAGGCATTTGTCACCTTTGGTGCCTTTGCCGCACTGGTTTACGGCCTGATCTCGATCGGCGGCTACGTCGGCGACCATCTGTTAGGCACCAAGCGCACGCTGGTACTCGGTGCCATTGTGCTGGCAATCGGCTACTTCATGACCGGGATGTCGCTGCTTAAGCCGGATCTGATCTTTATTGCTTTGGGTACCATTGCCGTTGGTAACGGGCTATTTAAAGCCAACCCGGCAAGCCTGCTGTCAAAATGTTATCCCCCGAAAGACGCCCGTCTGGACGGTGCTTTCACCCTGTTTTATATGTCGATTAACATCGGTTCGCTACTGTCACTGTCGCTGGCGCCGGTGATTGCCGATAAGTTTGGCTACGCTGTGACTTACAACCTGTGCGGAGCCGGACTAATCGTCGCGCTGTTGGTATACTTTGCCTGCCGCGGAATGGTGAAAAATATCGGCTCTGAGCCAGACCATAAGCCGCTGAACTTCCGTAACCTGCTGTACGTGCTGGCCGGTACGGTAGTGATGGTATTTATCTGCGCCTGGCTGATGCACAACGTGCAGATTGCCAACCTGGTGCTGATCGTCCTGTCGATTGCCGTGACCATCATCTTCTTCCGTCAGGCATTCAAACTGGATAAAACCGGGCGCAACAAGATGTTCGTGGCCTTTATCCTGATGCTGGAAGCGGTGGTGTTCTACGTGCTGTACGCGCAGATGCCGACATCGCTAAACTTCTTTGCGATCAATAACGTACACCATGAAATTCTTGGTTTCGCCATCAACCCGGTGAGCTTCCAGGCGCTGAACCCGTTCTGGGTGGTACTGGCGAGTCCGGTACTGGCCGCAATCTATACCCGTCTGGGCAACAAAGGCAAAGATCTGACCATGCCGATGAAATTTACGCTCGGTATGTTCCTGTGCTCATTGGGCTTCCTGACGGCCGCCGCTGCCGGGATGTGGTTTGCCGATGCACAAGGGCTGACGTCGCCGTGGTTTATCGTGCTGGTGTATCTGTTCCAGAGCCTGGGTGAACTGCTGATTAGCGCCCTGGGACTGGCTATGGTCGCCGCTCTCGTGCCACAACACCTGATGGGCTTCATTCTTGGGATGTGGTTCCTGACGCAGGCCGCGGCCTTCCTGATGGGGGGTTATGTCGCCACGTTCACCGCCGTACCAGAGAACATCACCGACCCGCTGCAAACGCTGCCTATCTATACCAACGTCTTCAGTAAGATTGGCCTTGTCACCCTGGCCGTAACGGTTGTTATGGCGATTATGGTGCCATGGCTGAACCGCATGATTAATACGCCGAGCACCGAGCAATAACCTTCAGTGCCGGATGGCGGCTATTGCCCCTATCCGGTCTACATTCAACATGCCCGGTCACCTTGCGCTATCGGGCATTTTCACTCACTACCCTTTACGCGCGTCTATCCACTCCTGAACTTCCACCACAAAAGTGTCCGGCGCTTTACGGTACATTTTGCGCGCCAAGTCCAGAATCGTATGCTGACCGAGCGCTTCTTCCATTCGCTGCTGGGCCATGTCCATTACCGAACGCACGCCACAAATGCCTTCACAGGCCCACTCGGGTGGATGCTCCTCAAATACCGCCAGCCGCTGGCGAATTTCACGACATTCAAAGATGCGCTTATCGCCATCAATAGCATTCACCACATCCAGCACCGTGATGTGTTCAGCGGGTTTAGCTAACTGGAAACCGCCACCTTTGCCTTCAATGCTGCGCACCAGACCCGCTTTGGACAGACGGGTGAAAATTTTTGCCAGATAGTCATACGGTACGCTTTGCAGTTCGGCTATTTCCCGCACGCTCATATCCCGCGCGTCGCCCTTACTGTCGACCATACACATCAGGCTATGAATGCCGTACTCAACTCCCGAACTGTAGAATGCCATTTTCTTATCTCAGCCAAAATGAATCTGAGTTTATTGTAGCTTTTTCATCTCATTCATTCCAGACAGCAAAGTACCCCCTTTTCACAAAACAAATTTAAATACATATTTATCAAACAGATAATCAAGAAACACCACCCTTTAAGGCAAAAAGGAGCTCGATCGCATTGCAATTCATAACTACGACAAATAAAATCCGAGTAAACAATTCGTAGTCACCAGTGAGAAAACCCCAATGCGTAAACAAATTCTGATCGTGGGCGCCGGCTTTGCCGGTATGTGGGCAGCATTAAGCGCCGCACGACTGGCGGATAAACATCAGCAGGCAATTGATATTACAGTAATTGCGCCACAGCCGGAGCTGCGTGTCCGCCCACGCTTTTATGAAAGCGCCGTTCATACGCTGGTCGCACCACTGCAACCGTTGTTTGACGTTACCGGCGTCAACTTCCTGCAAGGTCACGTCGAGCAAATCCTCCCGGACTCTAAAGAGGTGAGCTGGAAAGATGCCAACGGTGACACTCATCTGCGTCGCTATGACCGCCTGGTGCTCGCCAGCGGAAGTCACGTAAACCGCGACGCCGTCGCCGGTGCCGCCGAGCACGCGTTTGACCTCGACCAACTCGAGAGCGCCGCCGTACTGGAGCAGCACATTAATAATCTGGCATTACAACCGGAAAGGAAAGTGAGGCTCGTAATACCGTGGTGGTCTGTGGTGGTGGTTTCACCGGGATAGAGATGGCGCTGGAATTACCGGGTCGTTTGCGCGAAATATTGGGCGCTGATGCTAAGACCAGAGTTGTCGTAGTTGAACGTGGTGCTCAGCCAGGCGGACGCTGGAGCCAGGAATTACGTGACGTGATTATCGAAGCCTCTGCTGAACTAGGCGTCGAGTGGCTGGTCAATGCGGAAGTAGAGTGCGTGGATGCCTCCGGCGTCACGCTGAAAGATGGGCAGGTGATTGCCTCTCAGACGGTTATCTGGACCGTCGGCGTGCAGGCTAATAGCCTGGCAGCACAGATTAACGCCCCGCGCGATCGGCAGGGCCGTCTGCATGTGAATGCCAATCTGCAGGTTGTGGGTCACGATGATATCTACGCCACTGGCGATGTGGCCTATGCCGCCACCGACGACAAAGGCAACCATGCGTTAATGACCTGTCAGCACGCGATTTTGTTGGGTAAATTTGCCGGTAATAACGCCGCGGCGGACCTGTTGGACGTAACACCATTGCCATATCGTCAGGAAAACTACGTCACCTGCCTGGATCTTGGTGCCTGGGGTGCGGTGTATAGCGAAGGATGGGATCAGCAGGTGAAACTGACGCGCGCAGAAGCGAAGAAGCTGAAGGTGTCGATTGTCAGCGAGCTGATTTACCCACCGAAAGCAGACCGAGCAGTAGCATTTGAGATTGCCGACCCGCTGGCACCGTTTGTTTAATAGGTTATGCCGGATGCGGCTAACGCTTTATCCGGCCTACAAAGACACGCTGCCGTAGGCCTGATAAGCGCAGCGCATCAGGCAGTTCAGCGCATCAATCCGGATGCGGCTAACGCCTTATCCGGCCTACAAAGACACGCTGCCGTAGGCCTGATAAGCGTAGCGCATCAGGCAGTTCAGCGCACCAAGCCGGATGCGGCTAACGCCTTATCCGGCCTACAAACTATGCTGTCCCAGCGTAGATATCAAACCGATGCCCTTTCGTGACTACCGCGTTCGGCGTGGCGACATCCGCCAGCGGCGGCGCGTAGTCTGGGCGCTTCACCACCACACGTTTGGTGGCCAACTGACGCGCAGGCTCCAGCAGCCCATCCGCATCTAAATCCGGCCCCACCAGCGACTGAAACACCCGCATTTCTTTTTTCACCAGCGCGCTTTTCTGCTTATGTGGAAACATCGGATCGAGGTACACCACCTGCGGGCGCGGCGTGATATCGGTTAACGCCGTCAGACTCGACGCATGGATCAGCTGTAAACGTTCCTGCAGCCACGGACCGATTTCCGGGTCGGCATAGCCGCGCGCCAGGCCATCATCAAGCAGCGCCGCCACTACCGGATTACGTTCCAGCATTCTTACGCGGCAGCCTACCGAGGCCAGTACAAACGCATCGCGCCCCAGCCCAGCTGTCGCATCGACCACATCCGGCAGGTAATCGCCTTTAATGCCAACAGCCTTCGCCACCGCTTCACCGCGTCCACCGCCAAATTTGCGCCGATGGGCCATCGCACCGCCCACGAAATCCACGAAGATACCGCCGAGTTTGGGTTCATCACGTTTGCGCAGTTCCAGATGTTCCGGCGTCATCACCAGCGCCATCAGGTTATCTTCATCGTGTTCCAGTCCCCAGCGGGCGGCAAGAACAGATAAGGCGCCGTCTCCGGCGCCTGTTTCATCTACTAAGCAGATTTTCACGTGAATAATCAGCCTTTGATCCCGTAATGCTCCAGCATTGCATCCAGCTGTGGCTCACGGCCACGGAAGCGCTTGAACAGTTCCATCGGCTCTTCAGAACCGCCACGGGTGAGGATGTTATCGAGGAACGATTGTCCGGTTTGACGGTTGAAAATCCCTTCATCTTCGAAGCGAGAGAAGGCATCTGCCGCCAGTACGTCTGCCCACAGATAGCTGTAGTAACCCGCTGCGTAGCCACCAGCAAAAATGTGGCTGAAGGCATGCGGGAAGCGGCCCCACGTTGGGCCCGGCACCACGGCGACCTGTTTTTTAATTTCCGCCAGCGTCTCGAGGATTTTAGCCCCTTGCTGCGGGTTAAACTCCGCGTGCAGACGGAAATCAAACAGACCGAACTCCAGTTGACGCAGAATAAACAGCGCTGCCTGGTAGTTTTTCGCCGCCAGCATTTTATCCAGCAGTTCCTTCGGCAGCGGTTCACCGGTCTCAAAGTGACCAGAGATAAACGCCAACGCTTCCGGCTCCCAACACCAGTTCTCCATAAACTGGCTCGGCAGTTCGACCGCATCCCATGGCACACCGTTGATACCGGAAACCCCCGCAGTTTCAATACGAGTCAGCATATGGTGCAGACCATGGCCGAACTCGTGGAACAGGGTGATCACTTCGTCGTGGGTGAACAGCGCCGGTTTGCCGTTCACCGGACGGTTAAAGTTACAGGTCAGGTAAGCGACCGGCTTTTGCAATGTGCCGTCTGTCTTACGCATCTGGCCGACACAGTCGTCCATCCACGCCCCACCGCGTTTGTGTTCACGGGCATACAGATCAAGATAGAAGCTGCCGCGCAGCTCGTTGTTTTCGTCGTACAGCTCGAAGAAACGAACTTCCGGATGCCAGACGTCCACATCGGTGCGCTCTTTGGCGGTGATGCCATAAATACGTTTAACCACTTCAAACAGACCGTTAACAGCTTTGTTTTCCGGGAAGTAAGGACGCAGCTGCTCGTCGCTGATGCTGTAGAGGTGCTGTTTTTGTTTCTCGCTGTAGTAAGCGATATCCCACGGCTGCAGCTCATCAACACCAAATTCCGCTTTCGCGAAGGCGCGCAGCTGAGCCAGCTCTTTCTCACCCTGCGGACGGGCACGTTTCGCCAGGTCAGTCAGGAAGTCGAGTACCTGCTGCGGGTTCTCCGCCATTTTGGTAGCCAGAGATTTAAAGGCGTAGCTTTCAAAGCCCAGCAGTTGTGCCAGTTCGTGGCGCAGCGCGAGGATCTCTTCCATTATCGGGCTGTTGTCCCATTTGCCCGCGTTTGGCCCCTGGTCAGATGCGCGCGTGGAGTATGCACGATACATCTCTTCACGCAGCCCCTGGTTATCACAGTAGGTCATCACCGGCAGGTAGCTTGGGATATCCAGGGTTAACAGATAGCCTTCCTGCTCTTTGGCTTCAGCCTGCGCTTTTGCGGCGGCCAGCGCGCTTTCCGGCATCCCGGCAAGTTCCGCTTCGTCGGTCACCAGCTTGGTCCAGCCCATCGTAGCATCGAGGACGTTATTGCTATACAGGTTGCCAAGCTCAGACAAGCGGGTGGCAATCTCACCATAGCGCTGCTGTTTTTCCTTCGGCAGACCAATACCAGAAAGCTCAAAATCACGCAGCGCGTTATCAACCGCTTTTTTCTGTGCGGTGTTCAGGGTGGCGTAATGATCGCCATCACGCAGGTCACGGTACGCTTTGTACAGGCCTTCATGTTGTCCAACCCAGGTGCTGTATTCAGACAGCAGCGGCAGCGTTTGTTCGTAGGCTTCACGCAGTTCCGGGCTGTTTTTCACCGAGTTCAGGTGGCTAACCGGAGAGAAAATACGCCCCAGCACATCGTCGACTTCTGCCAACGGCTGGCAGAGATTTTCCCAGGTGTACGGCGCGCCCTGCGCAACCACGCGCTCAACATTTTCACGGCAATCGTTCAGCGCCTTAGTGACGGCAGGCACAACGTGCTCTGGCTGAATTTTAGAAAACGGCGGCAGTTCGAAGGGAGTCAGCAATGGATTGGTCATTAGCGCGGTCCTGTTGAAAAGAGTGAATGAAGCGCGTATCCGGCGCTGTGCATATTAATTTGTACAATGGGGTTAAGTGTAGAGGATTTCAATGCTAACCGTGATGGAAAGACGCCCGGTGGCGCTGCGCTTACCGGGCCTACGGGTAATCTGTGCCGATCTGCTGTAAACTGTGGCAAATCGTCATTTCAGCGGAATTTCATTACCCATGCTCAGTTATCGCCACAGTTATCACGCAGGCAACCACGCCGACGTCCTTAAACATACCGTTCAGAGCCTGATCATCGAGTCGCTCAAAGAGAAAGAAAAACCGTTTCTCTATCTGGACACCCATGCTGGCGCAGGCCGTTATCAGCTGAGCAGTGAGCATGCCGAACGTACCGGTGAATACCTTGAAGGTATCGCCCGTATCTGGCAGCAGGACGATTTGCCTGCCGAACTGGAACCCTACATTGGCGTAGTGCAACACTTCAACCGTAGCGGTCAGCTGCGCTACTACCCGGGCTCTCCGTTAATTGCTCGCCAGCTGCTGCGCGAACAGGACAGTCTGCAATTAACTGAACTGCACCCGAGCGACTTCCCTCTGCTGCGCGGCGAATTCCAGAAAGATGAGCGCGCTCGCGTGGCCAAAGCCGACGGTTATCAGCAGCTGAAAGCAAAATTACCGCCGGTTTCCCGTCGTGGGTTGATCCTTATCGATCCGCCATACGAAATCAAAAGCGACTACCAGGCAGTAGTGGCCGGTATTAACGAAGGCTACAAACGTTTCGCGACCGGCACCTATGCGTTGTGGTATCCGGTGGTTCTGCGCCAACAAATCAAGCGCATGATCCACGATCTGGAAGACACCGGTATCCGCAAAATTCTGCAAATTGAGCTGGCGGTGCGCCCGGACAGCGATCAGCGTGGCATGACGGCGTCCGGCATGATTGTGATTAACCCGCCGTGGAAGCTGGAGCAGCAGATGAACAACGTCCTGCCGTGGTTACACAGCAAACTGGTTCCGACAGGAACCGGTCATACTTCAGTCAACTGGATCGTCCCTGAGTAATCACAAATATCAGTGGAACCTATCAGGCGGTGTCATACAATTACGGCCATCACCGACGATGTTTGTTAGTCCTGATAAGTACGATATTGTCAGGTAATCATTCACAGAACAGTTAAAGGAAAAGCCATGACCAGGCATTACGATTACATCGCTATTGGCGGCGGCAGCGGCGGTATTGCCTCCATTAACCGTGCAGCAATGTACGGTCAAAAATGCGCACTGATTGAAGCCAAAGAGTTAGGCGGCACCTGCGTTAACGTTGGCTGCGTACCGAAGAAAGTGATGTGGCATGCCGCACAGGTCCGCGAAGCGATCCATATGTACGGGCCGGATTACGGTTTCGACACCACCATCAATAAGTTCGACTGGGATAAACTGATTGCCAGCCGTACCGCTTATATCGATCGCATTCATACCTCGTACGACAACGTGCTGGGCAAAAATAATGTCGATGTGATTAAAGGTTTTGCGCGCTTCGTTGATGCCAAAACCATTGAAGTGAACGGTGAAACCATTACTGCCGATCATATTTTGATCGCCACCGGCGGGCGCCCGAGCCATCCGAACATTCCAGGCGTGGAATACGGTATCGACTCCGATGGTTTCTTTGAGCTGCCAGCGTTACCAAAACGTGTAGCCGTTGTTGGCGCAGGCTACATCGCCGTTGAACTGGCAGGCGTAATTAACGGCCTGGGTGCCCAAACGCACCTGTTCGTACGTAAACACGCGCCGCTGCGTAGCTTTGATCCGATGATTGTCGAGACGCTGGTTGAGGTGATGAACACCGAAGGCCCGACCCTGCATACTCATGCGATTCCGCAAGCGGTCATTAAAAACGCCGACGGCAGTCTGACTCTGCAACTGGAAGATGGCCGTAGCGAAACGGTGGATTGCCTGATTTGGGCGATCGGTCGTGAACCAGCCACCGATAACTTTAACCTGGCCGTTACTGGCGTGAAAACCAACGAAAAAGGCTACATCGTCGTTGATAAATTCCAAAACACCAGCGTACCGGGGATTTATGCCGTTGGCGATAACACCGGTGCCGTTGAGCTGACGCCGGTTGCCGTTGCCGCGGGCCGTCGTCTGTCCGAGCGTCTGTTTAACAACAAGCCGGACGAGCATCTGGACTACAACAACATCCCGACCGTGGTCTTCAGCCACCCGCCGATTGGCACCGTGGGCTTGACCGAGCAGCAGGCTCGCGAACAGCACGGCGATGACCAGGTGAAAGTGTATAAATCCTCGTTTACCGCGATGTACACTGCCGTGACTTCACACCGCCAGCCGTGCCGCATGAAACTGGTTTGCGTCGGTCCGGAGGAGAAAATTGTCGGTATTCACGGCATTGGTTTTGGCATGGACGAAATGCTGCAAGGCTTCGCGGTCGCGCTGAAAATGGGCGCAACCAAGAAAGACTTTGATAACACCGTTGCGATTCACCCAACAGCGGCAGAAGAGTTCGTTACCATGCGTTAATCTGAATGACCGGTGTCAGGAAATGAGCAATTCCCCGACACCGGTACACTCTTCAAAAACAAACATCCTCCGATGCACATTCAGCAGACGCATTCCCGCCACATTGCAACGTCGTAGAACCACAGGCTGTACGATCACGCAGTATGAAAACCAAACATTCCGCATGACACAATCTTCGAAAATAAGATTTTCAAGATAACAACGATTCAGAGTTAAATTTGCGAAAAGAATATTATTAAAACTACTATTAATTAAATTACTGCGAAAGAATATCGCTTTTACAGGCTGACTCTGAATATGCTGATCTATGAATTGCTGGTGTTCTTGCAAGCCATTCACAGCAAATTGCGTGGATTTATCTCCTTGATGTTGCAAAGTATTCTTCTCACGAGTATTTTGCAAACACAAAGGGGTAATCCCCTGACGCTTAGCGTTAAGGTTCATAAAGATTCCAATAATTGTGACGTTATCCGGACAGATAACAAATAAGAGGGACCTTTAAATGACCTGTTTAGCTACCTGGAAACAAGACCGTTTTTATCCAGTTATTTGCAGAGTTGCGTAACGATATAAAAGTTCAAAAACACAGTTATTACACAAACAAAAAAGAATAATTTCACTTAGGTGTATATTTCATGCCAAAAAGTAAAAGCAGTAATTGTATCCTGGTCATTGAATCCCCTTGGAAACTGGATGACCATGATTCCAATCGTTCTTCGGTCGTTCCATTTATTCAAGGAATCGCCAGACTCCAGGGCGACACTGAGGTCTATTTTCTAAATTTCTACAATAAGAAGAGTTTCGAAATTGCCCTTGAGTGCCTGTGTATGCAGGTTTTTCGCAATACAATTGTTTACGTCGCAGCGCATGGTAGCGAATCACACATTGGCGGCATTTTGCTGAAAGATATTCTAAAAGCAGTCAGTGAAAAAGCCGCAGACAATAACATCAGTGGGTTGATGCTGGGATCGTGTTTTGCAGGAACCAAAACTCAGCTGTTGAAAGAGTACACTCAGGGAAGTGGTTTGCGCTGGTGTGCAGGTTACTCTTCATCATGCGACTGGTTGACCGGAACAATGATTGACAGCGCTATCATCAGTAACGCCCTCAGCATTAAGAAGTCACATTACGCGAGTCGCGAGAAAATGGTTCAGGCTTTCGCTTGTGCAGTTGCGCCTTTTGCGCCCGGTGCCGTCATCGGCCAGAACAAAAAAGACAACAGCGTTCCCCTTTATCAATCGTTGAAGATTGTTATTCAACCTGAAGGTCAGGGGTACCATGCTCTCGTTTCCTCTGAAGAAATATTTGCGCAAGCACAAGCAAACTATGTGCAGGAAGAAGAGGAATACATTGCTTAACTCATCACCCGATATCGACGTGCTGTTGTAACCGAGCAGGCATGTTATACCGGTTCATGGAGAAAAATCATCCAGCCTGCAAAACGCGTCAGGCTGGATAACGCCAGAGGTTATTTACCCTGCATATATGGCGTATACACGCCGTTTAAGCTTTCGAGGAACGCCACGATATCGTCGATATCTTCCTGCGGCAGTTCTTTACCCACCTGATAACGCAGCATCAGTTTTACCGCGCCATCGAGCGTAGGCACATCACCGCGATGGAAATAAGGTGCGGTCAGCGCAACATTACGCAAGCCCGGGACTTTTTGACGCAGCTTGTCACGTAATTCATTAGTGACGTTCATGCGGCCAATATCTGCGGCAGTGACCTCACCGAAATTAAAGTCCTTTTTCAAACCCAATGGCTCAAATGAGCGCCCGCCTAAAATAATACCGCCATGACAGGTCGCACACTTATTATCTTTAAACAATTGATAGCCATGTTTCTGCTGAGCAGTTAACGCCGCTTCATCGCCGCGTAGCCATTTATCAAACGGCGAATTTGGCGTAATTAGCGTTTTCTCAAACTCAGCAATCGCATCGGTAATATTATCCCCGCTGAATCCCTGCGGATAAACCGCGATAAACTCTTGCTTCAATTGCGGATCTTTATCCAGTTTCTGGATAATTTCATCCCAGGATTTAGACGCCATTTCGATAGGGTTCAACGGCGGGCCGCCTGCCTGCGCCTGCAATGTTGGCGCACGACCATCCCAGAATTGTTCAACGTTGAAGACCGAGTTAAACACCGTCGGCGCATTAATCGGGCCAACGGCGCCGCCTACGCCGATCGACGTTTTCCGGCCATCCACGCCGCCTGCATTCAGGGCGTGGCAATGCGCGCAAGAAATCGTGCTGTCGCCTGAAATACGCGGGTCGTGGTAAAGCGTAAAGCCAAGCGCTACTTTGCGGGCATCGGTCGGGATACTTTCTGGTATCGGTTGTACTGGTTCATTACGATGCTGCGCGGCGGTATCGTTACTGGCGTAATACTGCTCACGCTGTTTCGCAATCCAGCCCAGGATCTCGGCTCGCTCCGTATCGCTGACCTTCCCGGCCCAGTGCAGCGCGGTATATCGCGTTGGCGGCATGGTGTCGTACTGCATCACCCATTCAATTTTATTCAGGTCGCTTTGCGAAACGGGTTTATCTGCGACCAGCGCCGCACGAACGGCTTCAAGATTGAATGATTTGTATCCCAGTTGAATGTCGTAATTCATCAACTGCTTAGCGACAGGAAAAGAAGAATAGAAAGGTAATTCAGCTGAAGGCGTGTGACAATAATCGCATCCTTTTTCGCGTAAAAATCCTAATACCTTATTATTTTCTTCCAGCGTAGAGGCCTGAACATCAGCCTGTTTGCTACGTTGATTATCGTGATACCACACATAACCGGATAATCCAAAATAACAAATCACGACGCCAGCTATGGCAATCGCGGTAAGACGGGTAATGATTTTCATTATTTTACCCTCACCGTTGTGAGTTATTGTGACCCAGAAAAATTAGAATAATTAATGCACAGTCTTTGTCAGACCTGACCATCATAGGAAATAAGGGGATTACTATTTTGATAAGTATCAAGCAATTACATGGAGGAGAACTATCAATAGAATAGCCTGCGCCTATTATAGAGATAAGACGTTACCTTTCTCTGTTCACACCTCGTTGCAATCGAATGCTCTGAAAATGGAATATATTCAGATTATGCAGAACTTTGAATTATCCATTATTTTCATTGGGATAGTCTGATTCTTTAAATTTTGCTCAGCATTAAAACGTGATCAACCGCACGCTTTACTCACCCGACACCGAAGCGAGTGTCTACGCTTAACTGACGACCGGGCAATAGCCTTAATCTTTCAACGTCCATCGGAGGTCTTTCTCATTATGCTCAACCAGAAACTACCCCACGCCCCTTCTGAAGAAATGACGATCGACATCGATCTGCTTTATGAAATGGATCCGTGCGAGTTAAAGCTGGATGAAATGATTGAGGCGGAGCCTGAGCCGGAGATGATTGAAGGGCTTCCCGCTTCAGATGCGTTAACTCCTGCCGATCGTTATCTCGAACTGTTCGAACACGTCCAGTCATCCAAACTGTTTGCGGATAGTAAAACCTTCCCAGATTGTGCGCCCAAAATGGACCCGCTCGATATTTTAATTCGCTATCGCAAGGTTAAACGCCATCGGGACTTCGATCTGCGACGCTTCGTCGAGAACCATTTCTGGCTCCCGGAAACGCCCTCCAGCGAATACGTTTCTGACCCGGAAAGTTCGCTGAAAGAACATATTGATCAACTGTGGCCGGTGCTGACGCGCGAGCCGCAGGATCACATTCCCTGGTCCTCGCTGCTGGCGTTACCGCAGTCATACATTGTGCCAGGCGGGCGTTTTAGCGAAACCTACTACTGGGATTCCTACTTTACCATGCTGGGTCTGGCAGAGAGCGGCCGCGAAGATCTGCTGAAATGTATGGCAGATAACTTTGCCTGGATGATTGAAAACTATGGTCACATCCCGAACGGCAACCGTACTTACTATCTGAGCCGCTCACAGCCACCCGTTTTTGCCCTGATGGTGGAGCTGTTTGAAGAAGATGGCGTACGCGGCGCGCGTCGTTACCTTGATCATCTAAAAATGGAGTACGCGTTCTGGATGGATGGCGCCGATTCCCTGGTACTCAACCAGGCCTACCGCCACGTGATCAGAATGTCGGACGGCTCTCTACTTAACCGCTATTGGGACGATCGTGATACGCCGCGCGATGAGTCATGGCTTGAAGACGTCGAGACCGCCAAGCATTCGGGTCGCCCGCCCAATGAAGTGTATCGGGATTTACGCGCGGGCGCGGCTTCTGGCTGGGATTATTCATCGCGCTGGCTGCGCGACGCAGGCCGCCTTGCCAGCATACGCACCACGCAGTTCATCCCAATTGACCTGAACGCATTCCTCTACAAGCTGGAAAGCACTATCGCCAATATTTCCGCGCTGAAAGGTGACAAAGAAACGGAAGCGCTGTTTCGCCAGAAAGCCAGCGATCGTCGTGATGCGGTAAACCGCTATCTCTGGGACGATGAAAACGGCTGCTATCGCGATTACGACTGGCGGCGCGAACAAATGGCCCTGTTCTCTGCCGCCAGTATTGTGCCGCTGTATGTCGGTATGGCAACGCATGAACAAGCCGATCGGCTTGCTAACGCGGTTCGCAGTCGCCTGCTCACGCCCGGTGGCATTTTAGCCACAGAGCATGAAACCGGGGAACAATGGGATAAACCCAACGGCTGGGCGCCGCTGCAGTGGATGGCGATCCAGGGCTTCAAACTGTACGGTGACGACCATCTCGGGGATGAAATTGCCCGTAACTGGTTGAAAACGGTGAATCTCTTTTATCAGGAACACCACAAACTTATCGAAAAATACCACATAGCCGACGCCGCGCCGCGCGAAGGCGGCGGTGGGGAATATCCGTTGCAGGACGGCTTTGGCTGGACCAATGGCGTGGTGCGCCGACTCATCGGTTTGTATGGCGAACCCTAGCAGCTGACGGTCTGAGTCATCAGGCTTTTAGTTAATCGCATCGTACAGCTCGGCGTGAATTTTCTGCCATTTCTTGTTCTCAGGGCTTGGCTGGGCGCGAACACGCAGCTCGGCCTGCTCAAGATCATATTGCTGACGCGCAACGACCGCAGGCACGGAACAAAAACTTTGCAGATAACTTTTATGCAGCGAAGTGAGCGATGCCCCATTCGACATCGCATGGCTGAGCGTAGTCATAAACTGTCGGCATGGTTTGCTTTCATCCATCTGCGAAGGGTAACGCAGCAGCAGTCTCAACACCTCTGTATTGCCCGCCGAAAACGCCTGCTCCGTCCACGCCAGCTTCCAGTCCATCCCGCCCTGTAGGAACAGTGACGTCACGCGGGTGTCATTGCGATCGATAGCCGCCCGCATGTTAAAGGCATCCCAGGTGATGCCCATTCGGGTCACCGCCTCCCGTGCGCTAGGGGCATCACGTCGCGGTTCCTCCTGCACAATTTCAACGGATTGTCCGGAAGACGCCTGTGGCGCTGGCGAAGTGAATAACCAGAACGCACCCAGCGAAATCGCCAGCACCATCACGCCGACCGCTACCCACAACATACCGGAAATCAGCTGTTCACGTTCTTCCGCAGTGCGCTTGGCCCGCTTTTCCGGCGGATCAATACTGTCTGCGATTTCATGCTTATCGCCTCCCGCTTGCTCGTCTTTTTGCTTTGCTGTTTCCCAAAACTGGCGGACCATGGCCTCATCAGATTCCAGATACGACGCAGGATTAATGCGCGTACGCCGTTCTTCAAATGCCCGTTGCACAGGATGAGTTATCTGTCGGTACTGGTAGTCCAGCAACATCAGTTGTACCGACGTCAGCGGCTGCTGCGCGATAACGCAGTTACGAGCCAGGCGGCAATCATCCAAAAACATGCGTAGCGTGATACGCGGCTCAACAAATGACATGAGCACTGAGGTATCGTTAAAAATCTGCGTAAAGTGGCGAACGAATAATTTCTTATCGACGACCATCAGCGCCAGCTCGCTAAACATCATACCGTCCAGCGCATCTCGTCCTTCGCCCAACTTTAGCCAGCGACGCAGACGTTCACCACCAAAGTGCTGTTTCAGAAAGCTGTTGAGAGGATGTTGATCCGGCCATACCCGTGCAATCAGAGATTTGAGGGTTAATTCTATTGCGCGAAGTTGACGCTGCGCCCGCATCTGAGCATCCGGCTCCACAGGTGCAATTTCGGTTTGATACTTCAGGATGGGCTGTTGCTGGCGTAATTGTTCCAGAGAAGCCACAAAGCGCAGCGCTGAAATCAGCTGGTTTTCACTGACGTCCTGGCCATTTTCATATTGGGGTACACTCTGTTGAAGATGACGTAGCCGCAGAGTGAACTGGCTCAATTGCGCATCATTCATCTGCAACCGTCTGGCGACAGCCCCCCAGCCGCCCAGATTCAGTCGTGCCTGATCCAGTTGCTCGAGAAACCACCGTGGGTCTTTGCCTTCTGCGGCATGTACGCCTAGCAGCAGTAATATTTCTACCGACGCCTGGCGGATAATCCCCAGACAATGTTCAAAGGGTGTACATGTCGCTTGTAACGCGCTATTGGTCATCATCTTCCCTAAAAGGACCCAAAACATGCGGCCTCACAATGGTATGTAATTATCTTTTTTAAACGCAACGTTGTGCCGATGTAGACTAGAACACATTCATATAGCAAATAAATAAGTTTTACAGTGACTTCCGCACAATCATTGAAAATTATTCTGGAGATAAGCCTGTGCCTGTACTGCAAACATCACGTCTGCTCTGCCGCCCACTGACAGAAAATGACTGGACGTTCTTCTTAACGCTACAGCAGAACCCAGATGTGATGCGTTTTGTCGCTGACGCACGTACTGAAGAGGAAATACGGACAGCCTTCGACTCCCGCCTGCCTGAATGGTTTCCCGGCAGCCCGCACTGGCTATGTCTGCTCCTGTGCGATAAGACATCGGGAGCACCGCTTGGCGTGACCGGATACATTCAGGAGAGCAATGAATGTGCCGAGGTTGGCTTTCTGCTCGCCCCAGAGGCGCAGGGTAAAGGGTATGGCGCTGAATCTCTGCATGCCGTGTGTGAATACGCATTTGCCAGCGGCGGTCTGCGGCGACTGACCGCCTGTGTCACCGCAGGAAACGAAGCCTCACGGCGTCTGTTGGAAAAGGTCGGGTTCATTCATGAAGGCACGCTACGCGCAAGCTACTGGCTACATCATACCTGGCACGATGACTGGATTTTTGGTCTGTTAAAACAGGAATATCAGCCGCCCACGGCATAGGTCGTTTTGCGGTAAATACTGGCTGTCAGGCAACTAGCGTAACGGCGTGTTTTTTTTAGAATAGGTCTCTTTGCACAGAGACTATTATGCCGCTGCGTTCGACGCATTTCACGCCCGCTTGTATTGCATTTATTAAGCAATGGCAGGGCCTGTCGCTGGAAAAGTATCAGGACAAAAAAGGCATCTGGGTCATTGGCTACGGACACGAAATCACCGCCAATGAATCCTTTGATACCCCAATTACGGTGATGCAGGCAGAAACATTGCTGCTCGCAGATATGAGGATCTGCGAGGCATTCATCCATAAGGAAATGACGCAAATAAAAGACAGGTTTCAGCTGGAAGCATTAATTACGTGGATATTCAGTGTGGGAATTACCCAATTTTGCGCTAAAAATATCTGGCCGGTGTTTATTTCACAGCCAGAAATATTCTGACTGTGAAATATGTTCCTAGTAAATGGTGTTGTTTAACATCATTGCCGCCTGCGTACGGTTTTTTACCTCCAGGCGCTGGTACAACGATTCAAGATGGGCTTTTACCGTTCCGGTACTGATATTTAACAGTCGACCAATTTGTTTATTAGATTCTCCGGCGGCCAGCATGGTCAAAATCTCCCGCTGACGCGCGCTGAGCAATCTGATATTTTGCCCACCGCTTTCGGTAGCGGTTATGCAGTCTCTGGGGATAAACATCATACCCATCGCGACGCTATTGAGGGCCAGCGTAAAGGTTTCCGCGTCAGAATCGCGCGGAACAATGGCCAGCACGTTCAGTTTAGTGACCTCTTGCAGCCATTTTTTACGGCAGTCCGTTGCGGTCACCAGCACCTTCACCATCGCAAAGCGCTCTGCTATCTGTTGCAGCAAGCTACAGCAGAACTCAGCATCAAGGTCGCCATCCAATATAACTAATGCCTCGGGTTTATCTTCCAGCGTCAGCCAAAGTTCATCTGCCTGACTGACACCCTGAACATCCACTCCTGGAATACGTTGCTGCAAACTTACATTCATTCCATGAATAAATATTGACTGCCTGTCAAACATTACTACCTGCATTATTTATCTCCATCCGAATAGGATATTAGCCTTAACATGCGGAAGGGTATTACCCATAGGGTAAAATAAGAAGTCACCATTTGGCGGGGGCCATTTTACCGATAGATGGGGAAGAAAGAAGCAGAAGTTATGAATAGTTACAGCTCAACCCGAAGGATCATACAAAGGAACAAAAACAGGTTCGAAAACTAGGGAAAGTCTTAATATTCGACGCTCATGATAAGACAATGAATATTAATTAATATGATTTTATATTTTTAGCTAAAAATAAGATATCTACGACAATGGATAAATCTGTTACAAAATACAATCTAGCATTAAGTGCTTATTCAACGCATGCCGTGACATGTTGAATAAGCACCTTATGGGTTTACAAGAACATTCCGCCAGATACCTCGATACGCTGTGCCGTCATCCAGGCCAGTTCATCGCTAAGCAGCGCAGCAATTGCATCGCCGATATCATCCGGCAAACCAACGCGTCCCAGCGCCGTTTGCGATGCAATGTACGCATTCAATTGCGCATTATCCCGCACATTTCCGCCGCTAAAATCCGTTTCTATTGCGCCTGGCGCAATAATATTCGCCGTTATGCCGCGCTCTCCCAGCTCTTTTGCCTGATAACGGGTTAACACTTCCATCGCACCTTTCATGGCTGCGTATGCGCTGTAACCCGGTAGCGCAAAGCGGGCAAGCCCGGTCGAGACATTGAGGATGCGACCACCTTTATTCATCAGCGGTAGCAAGCTCTGCGTCAGGAAAAAGGGGCCCTTAAAATGGATGTTCAAAAGTTGGTCAAATTGCGCTTCAGTAAATGCCGGATACGGTGCGTTAATGCCGATCCCGGCATTGTTTAATAAATAATCAAATGCGTTACTTTGCCACTGCGTTTGTAACGTTCCCTGCACCTGTTGAACAAACTGAGGGAATGTAGAAATATCACCGACATTCAACGGTAATGCCGCCGCTTTACCGCCAGATTGGCGTATTTCATCCACAACCTGCTGCGCTTCTTTTTCATTGCTGTTCCACGTCAGGATAATACCGATTCCTTTACTCGCCAGCTTCAGCGCCGCGTTCTTACCGAGTCCACGGCCGCCGCCAGTCACCAATGCGATACGTTGCGTCATAAGAAACCTCATTTCAGGTGTTGTGAAGATTGAGACAAAGCTTATTAGGTGATAGAAGAACAATAAATACTGCTAACTGCGTATTACTGTTTCATTTAGAACAACAATAGGGCATGAGAATGGATAAAATTCACGCAATGCAGTTGTTCATCCGCGTCGCAGAACTGGAGAGCTTTTCGCGCGCGGCAGACACCCTCGGACTTCCTAAAGGTAGCGTATCGCGCCAGATCCAGGCTCTGGAAAATCATCTGGGCACGCAATTGTTGCACCGCACAACACGCCGCGTTCAGCTCACGCAAGACGGCATGATCTATTACGAACGCGCGAAAGATCTGTTGAGTAATCTGGATGAGCTGGATGGACTGTTCCATCACGATCCGTCCAGCATCAGCGGCAAGCTGCGCGTTGATATGCCGGTCGGTGTAGCAAGAAACCTGGTGATGCCCCGCTTACCGAGCTTTTTGCATCAGTATCCGGGCCTGGAACTCGAACTCAGCAGCAGCGACCGCCTGGTGGATTTGATCCGCGAAGGTTTCGACTGTGTGGTACGCGTAGGTACGCTGAAAGATTCAGGGCTGATTGCGCGCCCGCTGGGGAAACTCACGCAGATTAACTGCGCCAGCCCGCAATACCTCGCCCGCTTTGGTTATCCGGAAAATCTGGAGGATCTTGCCTCGCATGCAGTGGTGCATTACTCGGTCAATTTGGGAACGCGTGCGCAAGGTTTCGAAGTGGCGACAGAAAACGGCACGCAATGGGTTAAAACCGGCGGCATGCTAACGGTAAACAGTACCGAAACCTATCACGCAGCATGCCTTGCCGGTCTGGGCATTATTCAGGTGCCGCGCGTTGGCGTGCGTGATGCCCTGCGCGCCGGTACGCTGGTCGAAGTGTTGCCGCAATATCGCGCCGAGCCAATGCCAGTCTCTTTGCTTTATCCGCATCGGCGCAACCTCTCCCGCCGGATACATCTGTTTATGGAATGGCTGACTGGCGTGATGAAAGACTATGTGGATTAGTCCATTTTTCAGGATGCGCCCCTGAGCAGGCTATAATGTCATGAGTGAACAAAATAAGGACAACCGATCGGATGACGCAGGAACAAGACGCAAAACACCCTACGCCAGAACATAAATCAGCCTCCGCCGCGCCGGAGAAAAACGCTAAAGCGAACCAGGCGCTGAAAACCGCGCTGACCTTCGCTGATAAAATTCAACGCCAGCCCATCATCGCCCATCTTATTCGTGCCGCAGAGCGGTTTAACGATCGTATGGGAAATCAGTTTGGCGCCGCCATTACCTACTTCTCGTTTCTGTCGATGATCCCAATCCTGATGGTGTCGTTTGCCGCCGCGGGTTTTATTCTCGCTTCGCACCCTACGCTGTTGCAGGATATCTTCAGCAAGATTCTGCTGAACGTCAGCGATCCGACGCTCGCCTCTACGCTTAAAAACACCATCAATACCGCCGTTCAGCAGCGTACGACCGTAGGTTTGGTTGGGCTGGGTATCGCGCTCTATTCCGGCATTAACTGGATGGGGAACCTGCGCGAAGCGATTCGTGCCCAGTCGCGGGATGTTTGGGAACGTACGCCGCAGGATCAGGAAAAAATTTGGGTCAAATATCTGCGTGATTTTGTTTCCTTGATTGGCTTACTGGTTGCGCTGATTGTTACTCTGTCCATTACCTCTATCGCCGGTTCCGCCCAGCAGATGATTATCTCTGCGCTGTATCTCGACGGTATCGAATGGCTGAAGCCCGCCTGGCGACTGATCGGCCTGACCATCTCTATTTTCGCCAACTACCTGCTGTTCTTCTGGATTTTTTGGCGGCTACCGCGTCACCGACCGCGTAAGAAAGCGCTCATACGCGGTACCTTTATCGCGGCGCTGGGGTTTGAAGTCATCAAAATGATCATGACGTATACGCTGCCATCACTGGTGCAGTCGCCGTCGGGCGCGGCATTTGGTTCCGTGCTTGGACTGATGGCGTTCTTCTACTTCTTCGCTCGTCTGACCCTGTTTTGCGCAGCCTGGATTGCCACGGCGGAATACAAAGACGACCCGCGTATGCCGGGGAAAACACACCGCTAATCTTTGTTAACTGGCCGGATGGGGCTGCGCTGATCTGGCCTACGGGAGAGTTTTGTAGGCCGGATAAGCGTAGCGCCATCCGGCAATTATAATGCCGCCCGCTCTCACTGATTTAGTGAATAAATCCAACCCGTAACTTTTATTTAACCAAAAACCAGTTTTATCATCCAAGTTTTAAATTGTGTGAAGCATTTCATGGAAGTGAAATCTCAAGCCTAAAAATTATCCCCTTTTTGCTCTGTTTTTGACCAATCTCAAAGTTTGTTACAGATTGAAATGTCTCTTTTGCTGTGCGTAATATGACCTTTCGTTCGGCCAAAAATAAGAAAATATTATGCAAGCAACAGCCACAACACTCGACAACGAACAGGAACACACCCCGGTCAACTCGCGCAATAAAGTTGTCGTCGCCTCGCTCATTGGCACCGCCATTGAGTTCTTCGACTTCTATATTTACGCCACCGCCGCGGTGATCGTGTTCCCGCATATCTTCTTCCCGCAGGGGGATCCGACCGCGGCTACGCTACAGTCCCTCGCCACTTTTGCTATCGCCTTTGTGGCCCGACCAATCGGTTCCGCGGTGTTCGGACATTTCGGCGATCGCGTCGGCCGTAAAGTCACGCTGGTTGCTTCACTGCTTACCATGGGGATCTCAACAGTCGTCATTGGCCTGCTGCCGGGCTATGAAACTATCGGCATTTTCGCCCCACTGCTGCTGGCGCTGGCGCGTTTTGGTCAGGGTTTAGGTCTGGGCGGTGAATGGGGCGGCGCAGCGTTGCTGGCGACGGAAAACGCGCCACCGCGCAAACGCGCGCTGTACGGATCATTTCCGCAGTTGGGCGCGCCTATCGGTTTCTTCTTCGCCAACGGTACCTTTCTGCTGCTCTCCTGGCTGCTGACCGACGAACAGTTCATGAGCTGGGGCTGGCGCGTACCGTTCATCTTCTCCGCGGTGCTGGTGATTATCGGTCTGTACGTCCGCGTTTCGTTGCATGAATCCCCGGTCTTCGCCAAAGTAGCCGCGGCGAAAAAACAGGTGAAAATCCCGCTGGGTACTCTACTGACAAAACATGTTCGCGTGACGATCCTCGGCACGTTCATCATGCTGGCGACCTATACGTTGTTCTATATCATGACCGTCTATTCGATGACGTTCAGTACCGCCGCAGCGCCCGTAGGGCTTGGCCTGCCGCGTAATGAAGTGTTGTGGATGCTGATGATGGCGGTTATTGGTTTTGGCGTCATGGTACCGGTGGCGGGCCTGCTGGCCGATGCGTTTGGTCGCCGCAAGAGCATGCTTATCATCACCACGCTGATCATTCTGTTTGCGCTGTTTGCCTTTAAACCGCTGCTCGGCTCTGGCAATCCGGTGCTGGTGTTCGCCTTCCTGTTGCTGGGCTTAAGCCTGATGGGTCTGACATTTGGCCCGATGGGCGCACTGCTGCCGGAGCTGTTCCCGACCGAAGTGCGCTACACGGGGGCGTCGTTCTCGTACAACGTTTCGTCGATTCTCGGCGCATCGGTTGCCCCATACATCGCTGCATGGTTGCAGGCGAATTATGGTCTGGCGGCTGTTGGTACGTATCTGGCATCGATGGCGGCATTGACGCTGATTGCACTGCTGTTGACCCACGAAACCCGCCATCAGTCGTTGTAATTCTTTTGCCGGATGCGGCATAACCACCTTATCCGGCCTGGGTTGAGCATGAAATCCAGGCCGGATAAACATCCGGCCAGACATCACTTCTTCATCTGCGACAGGATCGTCCGGCACTGATTCGCGTCACCCTCTGACGGCGAAATCAGCGCCAACAAGGCTGCCGCGGGAGTAACTAACGTGGCTAATGCGGCAGCAACCGCACCGCGCGCAATCAGCGGTCCGGCCTTCACGCCAGCCTGCGGATTCTTAAATGTGCCGCGAACATACAGCGGCGAACGCAGAGTAATAATACGAATCCCTTTGCTCTCCGGATCGATGGTTAAATCCAGTTGCTCCGACGCAAAGCTCGCCGTACCAGTGACATTAATGACTGCGTTTTCCGTGTCGAAAGCAAAAATCTGCGGACGCGCCACGCCGTTAACAATATCCAGATTCGCCGCCGCGCAGTTCACCCGCACTTCGTCATCACCAAATATCTGCCCGACAAGATAGTTCCCCAGATTCAAGCCCACAATTTCCATCAGATTCCGGCTGATCAAGCCGTCATTCATCAGCAGTTTCAGGTTGCCATTGCTGTTACCCAGCAGCGCCGCTACCGAGTTTCCACTTCCGCTAAACCGAGCGTCCCCGTTCATTTCACCGAGCGTTTTCTGCATCAGTTCCACATCGGGCATCAGCGCTTTTAGCTTCAGCCGCCGCGCCTGAATATCCGCCTGTCCCCGCATCGGCTTTTTATCCCCTTCCAGATGGATGCTGGAGACAATGCTGCCTCCCGCAAGACCAAATTTCAGCGGTTGCAGGCGCAGGTCGGCATTTTTCAGGATGATATTAGTGGAGAGATCGCTGATCGGCAGACTACTGCCATGCTCAATACGCCGTCCTTTGAAACGCACGTCAGCGTCCATCACGTTCCATTTATCGGTTTCAAAACGGTCATACGGCAAGACCTTGTCCGCAGGCTGAACGCTCTTCTCACCTTTGCGTTGTTCAGATTGTTTTGCCCGTTCCGCCCCTTTGCCTGAATCCACCCCGATCAGCGGCCCCAAATCGGCCAACCTCAACTGGCGTGATTCCACATCACCCTTCAGCATGGGTCGCGGCTTACCGGTGGTGTAGGCCAGCGTTCCGTGAATATCGCTGTCGCCAATACGACCATTGAAATCGCGATAATCAAAAACAGAGGATTTTTCCGGGTCAATTTTCGCCACCAGACGTCCGTCGGTTTCAAACGGCGGCGTATCCGGGAGCAGTACGCCGGTCAAATCGTACAAATCCCCTAGCGAATCTCCCGAGAATTTAAGCCGCAGATCCGCCCCGCCCATATTCATCGGATCGTTTATCGTGCCGATAAACGCTACGCGCGTATTGCCCGAACGGAAATCAGCCTGAATCGGGAAAGGCGTATCTTCGCCACGCAGCGCCAGCATTCCGCCTATTTTTCCGCTACCGCTTAGCGGTTCGCCGTTATATCGCCCTTGCGCTTTCAGCCCAAACACGTAGTCCTCGACGCGGGCGTTGCTCTCTTTACCTTTTGCGCCGGTCACTTCGCTAAAGGGTAACGGTTTACCCAGCGGATCGACCAGGATCTCAATCTCCGACTTCGTCACCTTATCGTTAATGGCGATACGTCCCTGGTCGAACAGAATGTTATCCAGCCGGAAAGACCATGCGGATGGCGGCGCATCAGGATCGCGGTTTTCGTCCCCAGCTAAGTTAAAGGTCCAGTTATTGTTTTTCTCCGACAGGCGGATCAGCCGCGCATCGGGTTTGACCAGCTTGACCCACGGGAGCCAGACGGTTTTTGTCAGCAGCGCCAGCGGGGCGAGTGTAGCTTCAACGCGCGGGAGATGCACCATGGTGACGTCGGGAATGTCCGGCGGGTTGCCGAGGATGATATCTTCAGCATGAACATGCGGCCACGGAACCCAGCTACGCCAGCCAGTTTCCTGCTTCTGGCGTTCCCAAACCACGCCCAGGTCACCCCGTATAGCAAAGGGCCGGTTGAGTTCTGTAGAGACTTTCTGGTTGATGGTCGGTTTGAGCCGGTTCCAGTCAAATGTCGCAATCACAATGATGAGTACGACGATCAACAACAAGAAAACCCCTATTACTGAAGTGGTTATTTTACCTGTTCTCGTCATGTCTAACCTCCTTACTTCCTTCCTTGCCTGTCCTAAAGATAGTCCAGCAGGATGAAAAGGAGGTGCACTACGCCCTCATCAAAGCGACAGGATCACCTCTTCAAGCGTATCCAGAGGCACTGGACGAGAGAGAAAATAGCCTTGCGCAGCGAAAGCCGGTGAGTTTTGCACATCGCGCCACTCTTCCAGCGTTTCAACGCCTTCGACAATGACACCGCGGCAATAGCGGTTCATGAGCTGCAATAGTAGTGTGAAGAGATTACGTCCCTCCGGCGTCTTGCGCAGCATGACGAACAGATCCCGCGCCACTTTGATATAGTCATAACTCACTTCACTAAGCGCCGAGAAGTTCGCCATTCCGGTACCAAAGTCATCCAGCCAGAGCGGGCCGAACTCGCACATTGAGGCGAACGACGACCCCTTCGGCAAGCGGATATGTTCCACCAGCTCAAAACGCAGCCACGGCAGGCCTTCAATGATTTTCAGGATTTCGGGATCCTGACGCATCGCAATGAGTGTTGGTCCATCGACATTCACTGAAGCCAGCAGGTTGTTGGCTCTGAAAAAGCCCCCTTTCAGCTCAAGCTGCAGAAGTTGCTCTTTCACTACATCAACACGATGCCGTACAGCCACTTCAGCAAAATAGCGGTCTGGTGCAATACGTTGGGAAGGGTTATCAGGATGGCTCACGACGGTCAGCAGTTCAACGGCCATCAGCCGTCCGTTGGTCTGGTAAATTGGCTGGTAGGTGTAAGCACGCTTGCACTGCAGCCAATAGCGTCTTTCCAGCAAGCTTTCAATACTCGCATCGGGCGTAATGAGCTGCTGGGTAACCTGCTTTGTCATCTGAGATGTCCTGTAAATAAGAGTGTGACTGACCGGACTCGTCAAAGGTTATCGGCGCTCAGACGAAGAACTTTACGTTCAGCTGTGCGCAAAAATAAAAACTAAGCGGCAAAAACAACGCAGAACACGTGCTGGCTCAAAAAAATAATGGAACGATGTTTTAATATAGTTGACCACTTAACACCCACAGCGCACACTAACGCTAATTTTTTTCAGAGCAGGTTACGACTATGTCCAGAAAGATTGCCGTGATTGGCGAATGCATGATTGAGCTGTCACAGAAAGGCGCTGACGTTCAGCGCGGATTCGGTGGCGACACGTTGAATACATCCGTTTATATCGCCCGTCAGGTCGATGCGGCGGCACTTTCCGTACACTATGTGACTGCACTGGGTACCGACAGTTTTAGCCAACAAATGCTGGAGTCCTGGCAGGGTGAAAACGTAGATACCTCATTAATCCAACGCATGGAAAACCGCCTGCCGGGTCTCTACTACATTGAGACCGACAGCACTGGCGAGCGCACCTTCTATTACTGGCGTAATGAAGCCGCCGCAAAATTCTGGCTGGAGAGCGATCAGTCTGCCGCGATTTGCGAAGAGCTGGCGACATTTGACTACTTATATCTGAGCGGAATCAGCCTGGCAATTTTAAGCCCGGCAAGCCGTGACAAGCTGCTGTCATTGCTACGTGAATGCCGTGCCAACGGCGGAAAGGTCATTTTTGACAATAACTACCGCCCACGTCTGTGGAGCAGCAAAGAAGAAACCCAGCAGGTGTATCAGCAGATGCTGGAATGCACCAATATCGCATTCCTGACGCTGGACGATGAAGACGCACTGTGGGGTGAAAAACCCGTTGCCGAGGTGATTGCCCGTACTCACGCTGCTGGCGTTCAGGAAGTGGTTGTGAAGCGTGGCGCAGACTCTTGCCTGGTTTCAATTGCAGGCGAAGAACTGATCGACGTTCCTGCAGTTAAACTACCGAAAGAGAAAGTGATCGATACCACTGCGGCCGGAGACTCCTTCAGCGCCGGGTATCTGGCGGTCCGTCTGACCGGTGGCGATGCTGCCGAAGCCGCAAAACGAGGCCACCTGACGGCAAGCACCGTCATTCAGCATCGTGGGGCGATTATCCCCCGCGACGCCATGCCGCAATAATTTATTGTTCCTGTAGGCCGGATAAGGCGTTAACGCCGCATCCGGCACTGGGTAAGCCGGGAGCGCTTCACTTGCCCGGCTTACAGGTTACGATACCCTTTACTGTACAGGCGGGATATCCGTCACTTCAGGGTGTGATTCATCCGTTTCAACAGACGTTGCCGCTGCGGTAACGGGCGCCATAATGCTATCCCACGTCGCCTGCAGATCCTTCATATTGAATTCAGGTTCACCCTTCGGCTGCAGCAGAATTAACGCCATATCTTGCGACAGCTGCTGACGCAGGTCCTGATTCAGCATCTCAACGCTCAGGCTGTTGAGGAAGCTCTGGCGTAAACGCTGGTACTGTTCAGGCGCAATATCCACCACCTGATTTTGCAGCGAGCGCAAACGCTGGCTGATCAAAATATCGGTATCGGTACGACCATAGGTGGCAAACAGCTTCTGCAGTTCCAGATTCTTTTGCGCTACCAGCGCATTGAACTCTTCTTCCGGCAGTCCCTTATCACGCACTTTCGCCAGCTCACGCGCAACCGTACCCAGATTGGCGTTCAGCTTATCGTTCGGCGACTCAACGTTAATCGCGCACTGCGCGCGCAGGAACAGCACCCGGCAGTCAAATCCGAGGCCAATGTCTTTGGCATTGTTTTTGGTTAGCTCTTGCTGAATGTGCCAGAACAGCGCCTCACGGGCTAAATCAGCGCGCCAGTAACGTAACAGCGCGGCAGATTCACGGATCGGCTGCCACGGCGTATCCCACATAATAGACAGGCGATCCTGGCGTACCGCATCGGTCATAATACTTACGGCTTCTGCTCGCAGCGGAGAGAGCGTAGGAACCGGTGCAGGCGTTTCGCGTTTTCCTTTTAACTCGCCAAAGGTTTTATTGATTTGCTCAGCTACGCTGCGTGCATCAACGTTACCGACGATGATCAGCGTCATCGCGTCCGGGGTATACCATTTCTGGTAGAAAGACTGAATTTTCGACGCGTCTACCGGCGTTTTCAGCGGATCGGCAGGATCGTGCCCCAGTAGGGTCGATCCCTTCAGACGGTAACGCCACCACCCTTCTTTGGTATCTGACGGCCAGGTTGCAACCATGTCTTCGCTACTCAGCGCATGATTGACCGTTTCAGAGGTGATGCTCAGTTTACCGGAGATATTTGCCAGATAAGAAAGTGACTCTTTCAGTAGGTCGTTACGGCTGTTAGGCAGACTGAGGTTATACAGCGTGGAATCGTAGGAAACGATAACCGGCGGCATGGGACGTTTGGGATCGAACCCCTGCTGCCACAGTGAACGGGCTTGCGTGGCATCGAGGCCACCGCTTTGCGTCAGCGCGATACGCGGGATCGCATGGCTGAAACCACTCTGTTGCGCACTTTCGGTGAGTGAACCGGTATTGACCAGCAGGCGAACCTCAATACGGTCGCTCGGACGCTGGGGAGTGGCTAACACTTGCCACTGTAAACCATTTGCCAGCGTGCCCTGTTGCCACGCTGGATCAGGCTGGAGCGCATCTGCCTGCACATAGCCGGCAGTGGCCATCATCAGCAAGCCGCCCGCTAAAAGTCGAATTTTTGTGCCCTGCATGTGAACCCCTGATCAACTATCCTGGAAATAAAAAGACAGCCCTCGAAAGGACTCTCTGAATATGACGTTAAAAACACTTCGTGTTAGACCGCGAGAACATAAAAATGTCACGGAAGAAGTGAAAAAATCCCGAGCCGCCGAATCGACGGTTTCAGGCACAGGGGGTAATTATGCGCAAACGCCCGCAGTCCTGGAAGGGACTACGGGCATAAGTGACGAGATTAAGAGGATAAATCGTGCGTTTTGCCATCCGGCGCACGATTATTCAGTGTGTCATCCAGCTTTTTGGTATCCAATTCTTTCACCCATTTAGCCACAACGACAGTTGCAACACCGTTACCAATCAGGTTGGTCAGCGCACGGGCTTCAGACATGAAGCGGTCAATACCAAGAATCAGTGCCAGGCCTGCAACCGGTAAATGCCCCACCGCAGAGATAGTCGCGGCCAGAACAATGAAGCCACTCCCGGTCACACCCGCTGCACCTTTTGAGGAGAGCAGGAGCACCACCAACAGGGTTATCTGATGGAAGATATCCATGTGGCTGTTGGTCGCCTGAGCGATAAACACCGCCGCCATCGTCAGATAGATTGATGTCCCATCAAGGTTAAACGAGTAGCCCGTGGGTATAACCAATCCGACAACCGACTTCCGACAGCCCAGTTTTTCCATCTTATCGAGCATACGCGGCAGCGCAGACTCGGAAGAAGAAGTACCCAGAACGATCAGCAGCTCTTCACGGATATAGCGGATGAATTTAAAGATACTGAAGCCGGTTGCGCGCGCAATTGAACCCAGCACCAGCACCACAAACAGAATACAGGTGATGTAGAAGCAGATGATTAGCTGACCCAGTTGCACCAGCGTTCCGACGCCATATTTACCGATGGTAAAGGCCATAGCACCGAAAGCACCGATAGGCGCCAGGCGCATGATCATATTGATGATGCCGAAAATAACCTGCGAGAAACTTTCAATCACGTTGAAAATCATCTGGCCCTTGCTGCCCAGACGATGCAGCGCAAAACCAAACATTACTGCAAACAGCAATACCTGCAGGATGTTACCGCTGGCAAACGCGCCAATGACGCTCGCCGGGATAATATCCATCAGGAAACCTACGATTCCCTGGTCTTTTGCCTGTTCGGCGTAAATCGCAACCGCTTTGGCATCCAGCGTCGCCGGATCGACGTTCATCCCGGCACCGGGTTGCACCACGTTAACAATGATAAGACCGATGATCAGCGCAATCGTACTGACCACTTCAAAATAAAGCAGTGCAACCGCACCGGTGCGGCCTACAGCTTTCATACTTTCCATGCCTGCAATGCCGGTAACGACAGTACAGAAGATGACAGGTGCGATGACCATCTTGATGAGCTTAACGAAGGCATCACCAAGCGGTTTCATTTGGGCGCCTAATTCAGGGTAGTAATGGCCAAGGAGAATACCAATGGCAATCGCTGTCAGGACCTGAAAGTAAAGGCTTTTGAATATAGAGGTTTTCATAGGGTGTCCTTAAAGTAAAAACCACAGGTCTTGTAAGGTTTTGTTTAACCTGCGGCCTTAAAGTAACACCCACACAACTTGACAGAAATGTACCTGGATCATAATTGATACAAAAATGTTAAAAATTTTGAGCTGGCTCGCACAAGCGAGACCTTTTTTAACTTTTGTAATCAGCGCTTTCCGGCGCCAGATAACGTTCTTCGAAGATATTTGCCGGAACCGGTCGGGCAAACAGGAACCCTTGTGCCACTTCCACCCCGGCATGTGATAGCCATTCACGCTGCGCTTCGGTTTCGACACCTTCGGCGATCATCTGCAAATTAAGGCTGTGGGCCAACTGAATGATGGCGGAGATCATGCTGCAATCCTCAGGTACCCCATCGACAAACATCTTATCGATTTTGAGGACATCCACCGGTAGCGACTTCATGTGCTGCAGCTGTCGCAGGCCTGCATACCCCATGCCAAAGTCATCCAGTGCGATACGTACTCCCGCATTACGCAATGGGCGCAAAATGGCCACCGCGGCGTGGGGATCATCGATATGTCGGCTTTCAGTCACTTCCAGGATCAACGTACCAGGCTTGATGCGATAGCGGTTTAACAACTCCAGCAGGTCCGAGACCATACTCGGGTGCATCAGCTGTAGTGCGGACAAATTCACCGACAGCGGCAGCATCAGACCCCGTTCCTGCCACGCTGACAGCTGGCGGCACGTCTCTTCCAGCACCCAGTAACCAACCGTCACCATCAGGCCGCAGGACTCAATCCTGTCGATTAACCCTTCGGGCAACTCCCAGCTTCCGTCCGGCTGCTGCATCCGCAATAATGCTTCTGCACTCAATACCTTACCGCTGGACATTTCCACCTGCGGCTGCATCCAAAGCGCGAACTGCTGGTTATCCAGCGCGCTGAGAATATCGTTCTCTTCCGTCAAACGCTGCTGCGCCTCTTCCATCTGTAACGGATCAAAGAACTGAATTTGATTTTTACCCTTATGGCGCGAGGTTAATACGGCCGATAGGGCGCGGCGGTAAAGCTGTTCTGCGGTCAAATCACCATAGAACATTGCTACCCCAATGTTGCAGGTAGGACGCAGTTGAATACCCTGAATAGGTAATCGCTCGTTAACGATAGTGAGTACTTGCTGACCTAAAGTAATAGCGTGCCAGGGTTCTTTTACGCCATGGGCGATGATGGCGAAGTCATAGCCACTCACCTGGGAAAGCACCATCCTGGGGGCTAATACCGACTTGAGTTTTTCGACCAGCGTAAGCAGCAGGATTTCCCGCTGAGTTTCGGTTAACACACCCGCGGTGTCACGTAGGGTTTCGCAGGTGACAATCATCAGCGCCGTCGTCTGCTGGCGGGTAACAACCTGCTCCAGCAGCCCCATTAAAAACGACTTATTGGGCAGTTCGGAAACCGGGAAACGCATTGCAAAGTCGCTTTGCTCTTCGCTATGTCGCTGAATCAACTGCTGATTAAGATTGTAGCTACGCACCAGCATACCAATCTCATCATCCTGATGTAGACGCGGCAATGCCAGTTGATAACCAATCAGATCCTGCTGTTGGATGTCGTTCAGCTCACGGGCAATTTTACGTAAGGGGTGCACAATCAAGCGGTTAATGCACCAGGAGATGGCGACGGTCAGTATTAACGACAAAAGTAAGTAAATGGTCACTAACGTCGAGAGCGTACTCATCACGAATTTGTACATGCGGTACGAATCCGCCTGCAGTACCAGATACGCCAGCGGTTGCGGGTTAGCTGAACGCTCAAGAGAATAGATCGGCAGCGAAATTTGTACCGGAAGCTCAAACAGGCGAGTCACCGTAACAGGAACGGGGCGTTCAGGGATAAAGCTCATCCGCAACGCCTGAAACTGATTGGGCAGCACCACATCGGCGCGACGGACTACACCCGCTGGCCGAATACTTTTTAAAATGGCTTCCGCTTCGGGAATATCCCCTTTCAGGATAGTGTCCGACAGAGGCTCACGGACGGAGCGAGCGATACTTTCCAGTTGCGTAGCCGTGTTATAGCGGTTTTGCTGGACCAGATGGAACAACAAAACGGTGCAAAAAATAAAAACGAACACCATAACAACGGCCGCAACCATTGCCATCTGCTTAATTGTTAACGAGCGACTGACACGCAAACTGACTCTCCACGGATAGACGAAACTGCCGTCAGAGTATACCCGATCGTAGCGGTATTAAGAGAGGCGGTATCTGAAAACTTCCCAGCGTGCATTATCGCGACAGGATAGGCACCTGGCGACGAGATTTATCTGCATTTAAGCCGAAAAAGGCCGCAAGGTCGCCCCCTGCGGCCTGGTTCGGGCGCATGTTGCCATCACGGCAGGCAGACGCCTACAAAGCGCATTACTTTCTGTTACGCAGCCAGCTCACAATCAGGCTGGCAATGGTGCCAGCGATGATTGGAGCCGCTAAATCGTGCCAGAAGGCCACGCCTAACTGTGCGAGCGTCATATAGCCGCCTGTGTTGCAATGGCAACTGTTCACGGCTATCCTTGAGTTGTTCAGGTTCAAGTCAGCCCCCGTTTTGTTGCCAGGTTTATACCGAACAACGTGCGGGGGTTTTCTCTTTCCAGCAACCGATGCCGCCGGGGATCAAGCCCCCGCAACATTGCGCCTCACCGGGAATTCCCGGCTTGCCGCTGATTCTACGGCAGCCCACTTGCCATATCACTGCGCAATATTGCGCTCTGCGTAGCGCCTCGCAATTCACCCATTTTCTCACCAGCACGCTGGAAAGATTCTTTCCAGTTGGCAACATTTCTGCCGACCATTAGTTCAGACAAAAACATAACACATTGATATCTATCAGTTCATTTTCTGGCACAGCGATTGCTATTTGACTGTGAGCTGTTCTGTTCCGAATTAAAGGAGATATCATGTCTGACTGTCGTACTTACGGATTCAACACCCAGATCGTTCACGCGGGGCAACAACCCGACCCTTCAACTGGCGCGCTTAGTACGCCTATTTTCCAGACCTCAACGTTTGTTTTTGACAGCGCCGAACAAGGTGCCGCTCGCTTTGCGCTCGAAGAGTCCGGGTACATTTACACCCGCTTGGGTAACCCCACCACCGATGCGCTGGAGAAAAAGCTGGCGGTACTGGAAAGAGGTGAAGCCGGGTTGGCAACCGCGTCCGGTATTTCTGCTATCACCACAACGCTGTTGACGCTTTGCCAGCAGGGTGACCATATCGTTTCCGCCAGCGCGATTTACGGCTGCACCCACGCGTTTTTGTCGCACAGCATGCCGAAGTTTGGGATTAACGTCAGCTTTGTCGACGCGGCAAAGCCTGAAGAAATCCGCGCCGCCATGCGACCAGAAACCAAAGTTGTGTATATCGAAACGCCCGCCAACCCAACGCTGTCGCTGGTCGACATTGAAACGGTGGCCGGTATCGCCCATCAACAGGGCGCATTGCTGGTGGTGGATAACACCTTTATGTCGCCGTACTGTCAGCAGCCTTTGCAACTGGGTGCGGATATTGTGGTTCACAGCGTCACCAAATATATCAACGGTCACGGGGATGTGATTGGCGGCATCATTGTTGGTAAGCAGGAGTTTATCGACCAGGCGCGGTTTGTAGGCCTGAAAGATATCACCGGCGGCTGCATGAGTCCTTTCAATGCGTGGTTAACACTGCGCGGCGTTAAAACGCTGGGCATTCGTATGGAACGCCACTGTGAAAATGCGCTGAAAATCGCCCGCTTCCTCGAAGGGCATCCATCTATTACTCGGGTGTATTATCCTGGCCTGACTTCGCATCCACAGTATGAGTTGGGCCAGCGGCAAATGAGCCTGCCAGGTGGAATTATCAGCTTCGAAATCGCCGGCGGCCTCGAGGCTGGTAGGCGGATGATCAATTCTGTAGAATTGTGCCTCCTCGCGGTCAGTCTCGGTGATACCGAAACCCTCATTCAGCACCCAGCGTCTATGACACATTCGCCCGTTGCACCTGAGGAACGGCTCAAAGCAGGTATTACCGACGGGCTTATCCGTCTTTCTGTGGGTCTTGAAGATCCAGAAGATATTATTAACGACCTTGAACACGCCATCAGAAAGGCAACATTCTGACCAATATGGCCTGAACCGACGTCGTTCGGTTCAGGTTGTTGAGAATCAAGGCACAACAGTCTGGCAATACACGCGATCCTCTTTCGGGGAGAACGTGTATTTTGGGCAGGGGGTTCTATGCAGGACAACACATTACAATTAAGCAACAATACAGCAACCGCCGTACCATTCTCAAAAAAAATACCGTTTACGAAATACGATTTTGGCTGGGTATTACTGTGTATCGGCATGGCCATTGGTGCCGGAACGGTACTGATGCCGGTACAAATTGGCTTAACAGGCATTTGGGTATTTATCGTTGCCTTTATTATTGCTTATCCGGCAACTTATATTGTGCAGGATATTTATTTAAAAACATTATCAGAAAGCGAAACCTGTAATGACTACACGGATATTATAAGTCATTATCTGGGAAAAAACTGGGGCGTATTTCTTGGCGTCATCTATTTTCTGATGATTATTCACGGCATATTTATTTATTCCTTATCCGTGGTTTTTGACAGCGCCTCATATATCAAAACCTTCGGCTTGACCGAGGCCGATCTTTCGCAGTCGATAATCTATAAAGTGGCCATTTTTGCCGTGCTGGTCGCCATTGCTTCCGGGGGAGAAAAACTGCTGTTCAAAATCTCCGGCCCGATGGTGGTGGTCAAAGTGGGTATCATCATCGTATTTGGTTTTGCGATGGTTCCGCACTGGAACTTCGCTAATATCAGCGCCTTCCCTGAAGCATCGGTCTTCTTTCGTGATGTACTGCTAACCATCCCGTTCTGCTTCTTCTCAGCGGTGTTTATTCAGGTGTTGAACCCAATGAACATCGCCTACCGCAAACGGGTGGCAGACCGGGTGCTGGCTACGCGTATGGCAATCCGTACGCATCGCATCAGTTACATTACTCTGATTGCTGTCATTCTGTTTTTCTCCTTCTCTTTTACCTTTTCCATTAGCCATGAAGAGGCCGTTTCGGCTTTCGAACAAAATATTTCAGCACTGGCGCTGGCGGCTCAGGTCATTCCTGGGCAGATTATTCATATCACCTCAACGGTATTAAATATCTTCGCCGTATTAACCGCGTTCTTTGGTATTTATCTGGGATTCCACGAAGCGATCAAAGGTATTATTCTCAACGTTCTGAGCCGCGTCATTGACGTTGAGAAAATTAATCCGTTGGTGCTTACGCTGGGTATTTGCACCTTTATTGTTATCACCCTGGTCATTTGGGTGTCATTTCGCGTATCGGTACTGGTGTTCTTCCAGTTAGGTAGCCCGCTTTACGGGATTGTGTCGTGTATTATTCCGTTCTTCCTGATCTATAAAGTAACGCAACTGGAAAAACTGCGCGGACTGAAAACCTGGTTGATCCTGCTGTACGGAATTCTGCTGTGCCTGTCGCCCTTATTGAAGCTGATTGAATAACCCATGTATATCGCGCCGTCAGACGCTGGCGGCGCTTAACCCACACTCTCCAGCTGATAGCCGCGAATTTTATTCAGCACCGTGGTGTGCGACACACCCAGCGCTTTGGCGATATGCCGTGACGACACATTATCTTCCACCATCTGTTCAATGAGCTGGCGTTCAGCGCAGAGAACCTGCTCTTTAAAAGGACGTTCTGTCGCGCCCCGCTCAACGGCAGGCAAATTCACCATCCCTAATTCTTCCCGCGTAATAACATCGGATTCCGCCATCAGCATCAGGCGAATAATGGTATTTTCCAGTTCGCGCACGTTTCCCGGCCAGGTGTGATGGTGCAGGGCATCAAAACAGGCTTTATCCAGAATGATCCGCCGCTGGAATTCCTTCGCGTATTTCTGCACAAAGTGGCGAATCAGCAGGCTGATATCCTGTGGGCGCTCGCGCAAAGGTGGAATGGTCAGTGAAAGCACGTTGATGCGGTAATAGAGATCGGCGCGCAGCAGACGTTGTTCCACCATCTCTTCCAGATTGGCATTGGTTGCCACAATAATGCGCACATTGACCGGAATAATATGCGCTCCGCCAACGCGCCGAATCCCGCCATCCTGAAGCACGCGCAGGAGTTTAGCCTGTAAGCTCAGCGACATTTCGCCAAACTCATCGAGAAAAAGGGTGCCTTTATCGGCCATTTCAAACAGCCCTTTTTTGCCTTTACAATCCGCGCCGCTGAAAGCCCCTTTCTCATAGCCAAAGAATTCACTCTCCATTAGCGACTCAGGTAGCGCAGAGCAGTTGACCGGAATAAACGGATAAAAACGTCGCTGCCCGGAATTATGGATAGCCCGGGCCAGCAGCTCTTTACCGGTCCCCGTATCGCCACGGATCAGAACGGTATATTTGCTGTCGGCAATTTTTATCGCCTTTTCGATAAGCGCGTGCATGCTCTGGCTGCTGCAAATAATGTCAGAGAAATAGCGCGGTCGTTCCGGCTCCGGCGTTGACAGCTCACTTATCTCCTCACAGAGGTAAGCGACATGAATAATATCGGCGCGCTGGCTTAAACAGGATTGCACACAGGAAATATCCTGTAGCTGGCGGCACCAGGATTTAATCAGGATCCGCCCAGGCGTGACTTTCATGGAGATGATATTGATATCACAGCAGGAAAACTCCTTCAGGACATCCTCAACCATCGACAGACGATCAATTGTTTTAATATCCCAGCGTATCGTGACCACATTTGCTCCTGGTAGTTAGCAACTGCGAAATAGATATTTCTGTGACTAGAGGAAATCTGACTACATTCTAGACGCTGTGGAATAATGTTCTGCCAAAGGACTCACATTGTGGACGTAAAGAGAAAATATAAAAAAACCGGAGCACAAGGCTCCGGTTATCGGGTCATAACCCAGGTTTATTGCTGTGGGTTCTCATCCTGGTCAACGGCAAAACACGCCACCAGTTGACCGCCGTAATCTTTCAACTGCGGCTGAAGCTGGGTACACGGACCAAAGCGACGACGGCAGCGGGCATTAAACGCGCAGCCCGGCGGCGGATTCAGCGGGCTTGGCAGTTCACCGGTCAGCTTGATACGCTCACGGCGATCGTCCGGGTTCAGACGCGGCGTTGCGGAGAGCAGCGCTTGCGTGTACGGATGACGCGGATTATTGAAGATTTGGTCCTTCGTCCCTTTCTCCACGCAGCGGCCTAAATACATCACCATCACTTCATCGGCAATGTGCTCGACCACCGACAGGTCGTGCGAGATAAAGACGTATGACAGCCCCAGTTCCTGCTGCAAATCCATCATCAGATTCAGCACCTGCGCACGCACCGAAACGTCCAGCGCTGAGACCGGTTCATCGGCAATCACCACGTCCGGGTCAAGCATCAGACCGCGAGCGATGGCAATACGCTGACGCTGACCGCCGGAGAACATATGCGGATAGCGGTCGTAGTGTTCGGTTTTCAGCCCCACTTTCGCCATCATCGCCAGCGCTTTTTCACGACGCTCCTCTTTGCTGAGCGTGGAGTTGATCAGCAGCGGCTCTTCCAGAATCTGTCCCACTTTTTTACGCGGGTTCAGGGAACCGTACGGGTTCTGGAATACAATCTGGATTTTCTGCCGACGCAGCTTTTGCGCCTGCGGGTCGTGCTTAAGCAGATCCTGTCCCTGGTAATACAGCTCACCGCCGGTCGGGACTTCAATCATCGTCAGCAGGCGGCCAAGGGTGGATTTCCCACAGCCCGACTCGCCTACCACCGCCAGCGTTTTACCACGCTCTAAGGTAAAGGAGACGCCGTCCAGCGCTTTCACCAGGCGCTCCGGGGCGAACATGCCCTTTTTCACCGGGTAGTGTTTTTTCAGATCAATAGCCTGCAACAGCGGCTGTGGCAAAGCGGCCTTTTGCGTACTCATAGCCCAGGCCTCCCGGCATCATCAAGTGGGTAGTGGCATTTCGACTGACGACCGCCTTCCAGCAGGTTCAGTTCAGGTTCTTCAGCGCGGCATTTGTCGGTCGCATAGGGGCAGCGTGGGTTCAGCAAACAGCCGCTCGGGCGGTCGTATTTCCCGGGAACCACGCCCGGCAGCGAGGCCAGACGTGCTTTATCCTGAGCAAACTCCGGCAGCGCGCGCAGCAGCGCCTGGGTGTAAGGATGACGCGGCGCGCGGAAAATATCCTGCGCGGCTCCGGTTTCTACCACCTGGCCGGCGTACATCACGATGATTTTGTGTGCCGCTTCAGCCACCAGCGCCAGATCGTGCGTGATTAAGACCAGCGCCATGTTCTCTTTTTGCTGCAATTCCAGCAGTAGCTCGATGATCTGCGCCTGAATAGTCACATCCAGCGCCGTTGTCGGTTCGTCGGCAATCAGCAGTTTCGGACGACAGGCTATCGCCATCGCGATCATCACGCGCTGGCTCATCCCACCGGACAACTGGTGAGGATATACATCCAGACGTGAGGCCGGATCGGGGATACCCACCAGCGTCAGCAGGTCTATTGCCCGCTGAATACGCGTTTTTTTGTTGCCGCCCTGGTGCACTTTAATAGCTTCCATAATCTGGTAGCCGACGGTGTAGCAGGGGTTAAGGCTGGTCATCGGGTCCTGGAAGATCATCGCCACTTCCGCGCCCACTAACTGGCGACGCTCTTTCTCAGAGATGCGCTTCAGGTCGCGACCATTAAACTCCAGATTTTCGGCCATAACGCGGCCTGGGTAGTCAATCAGTCCCATAATCGCCAGCGAACTGACGGACTTACCAGAGCCGGACTCTCCTACAATGCCAACCACTTCACCCTGATTCACACTGTAGCTAATGCGGTCTACGGCGCGGAATTCGGAACCTACGTCGCCGAAATGCACCGATAATTTATCTACATTTAATAACGCCATCTCGAACCTCTTACTGCTTCAGTTTGGGATCGAGCGCGTCACGCAGACCGTCACCCATCAGGTTAAATGCCAGCACCGTCAACAGGATCGCCAGCCCCGGGAAGGTCACAACCCACCAGGCGCTTTGGGCAAACTGCAGAACGTCAGAGAGCATGGTGCCCCATTCCGGCGTAGGCGGCTGTGCGCCCATCCCCAAGAAGCCGAGGGCAGCCATATCGAGAATGGCGTTAGAGAAGCCAAGCGACGCCTGAACAATCAGCGGCGCAAGACAGTTAGGAAGAATGTTGACGAACATCTGGCGCATCGCGCCGGCTCCCGCCACGCGAGATGCTGTGACGTAGTCGCGGTTAACCTCCACCAGCACGGCGGCGCGCGTCAAACGGACATAGTGCGGCAATGCCACGAACGTCAGCGCCAGCGCGGCGTTGCCAATCGAGGGGCCAAATACCGCCACCAGCACCAGCGCCAGCAACAGGCTCGGCAATGCCAGCATGATATCGACCACACGCATGATGACGTTATCAACAATCCCGCCAAAGTAACCGGCGATCAGCCCAAGAACCACGCCCATCAGCAGGGAGAGTACTACCACCAGACAGCCGACCAACAGCGACAGACGCGCACCGTACATCAGGCGGGACAACACGTCGCGGCCTACATCATCAGTACCAAACAGATGCGCCATGGTACCGCCGTCCTGCCACGCGGGAGGAGCCAGCAGCGTATCGCGGAACTGGTCTGCCGGGTTGTAGGGTGCGAGGACGTTGGCAAAGACCGCAATCAGGATCATCACCACAACGTACACCAGCCCAACAACCGCACCTTTGTTGCGTTTAAAATAGTGCCAGAACTCCTGCAGCGGAGTCATCGGCACCGGTGCAGCAATAACTTTATTTTCAGTAACCTGTGACATGATGGCCCCTTACTTCTTATGCCGAATACGCGGGTTCACCACGCCGTACAGCAGGTCTACCAGCAGGTTGACGAGAATAATCATCGTCGCGACCAGCAGCACCCCGCCCTGCACCACCGGATAATCGCGGCGTTGCAGCGCATCGATCAGCCAGCGCCCCAGCCCCGGCCACGAGAAGATGGTCTCGGTCAGAATCGCCCCGGCCAGCAGCGTACCAACCTGCAGGCCGATAACGGTCACCACGGGCAGCATCGCGTTACGCAGAGCGTGAATAATGATGACGCGCATACGGGTCAGGCCTTTGGCGCGCGCGGTACGGATGTAATCTTCACCCAGCACTTCCAGCATCGATGAACGGGTCATACGCACAATGACCGCCAGGGGAATGGTACCCAGCACCATCGCAGGCAGGATCATATGCGCCAACGCATCAATAAAGTTGCCCTCTTCACCCCAGATGGCGGTGTCGATCAGCATAAAGCCGGTTAGCGGATTGGAATCATCAAGGAACACCATGTCGCTCACCCGCCCAGAAACTGGCGTCAGGTTCAACTGCACGGAAACCAGCATGATCAGCATCATGCCCCACCAGAAAATCGGCATAGAGTAACCGGTCAGCGCCAGGCCAACTGCCGTGTGATCGAAAATGGAGCCGCGCTTAACGGCAGCAAGTACACCCACTGGGATACCCACTGCGACGGCGAAAATCATCGCGCAGACGCCGAGTTCCAGCGTTGCTTTGAAGCGAGGTACGAACTCTTCCCACACCGGTAAGCGGCTTTTCAGTGAGATACCTAAATCACCATGCATAACCCCCCAGATATAGTGGAGGTACTGCTGCCACATCGGCTTATCCAGACCGAGTTCAGCCAACAGTTGAGCATGACGCTCAGGGGAGATCCCACGTTCACCCGCCATGATCATAACCGGATCGCCGGGGATCATATGGACAAAGGCAAAGGTGAGAAGAGTGATACCGATAAACGTGGGGATGACGAGTCCCAAACGTCGGAGAATGAACTGCAACATAACCCGGATTCTCTCTAATGACGCACGGCCTGGAACCGTGAGTCTGTATTGCTCACAAATCTTATCCCACGCAAACTGCATCGCGGGTAAAGCATTACACCGGAGGGCGCTGCGCTTATCCGGCCTACACAATACCGGGGCGCAGCGCTTCCTGAATTGCTTTTAATTATTCGACAGAGACATTTTCGAAGTGGTGTTTGCCTAATGGATCAACCACATAGCCTTTCACTTCTTTACGCACTGGTTCGTACACGGTGGAGTGAGCAACAATCAGAGCCGGAGCCTGGTCGTGCATAACAACCTGAGCTTGCTTGTACAGTTCAATACGTTTGTTGTGATCGTCGGTCGCACGCGCCGGCTGGATCAGGTCTTCAAACGGCTTGTAGCACCAGCGAGAGTAGTTAGAACCGTCTTTCGCTGCCGCACAGCTGAACAAGGTCGCGAAGAAGTTGTCCGGATCCCCGTTGTCACCGGTCCAACCCATCATCACCGCCTGATGCTCACCCGCTTTGGCGCGTTTCAGATACTCGCCCCACTCGTAGGTCACAATCTTGGCCTGAACGCCAATTTTCGCCCAGTCAGCCTGAACCATTTCTGCCATACGACGTGCGTTCGGGTTATATGGACGCTGTACAGGCATAGCCCACAGCTCAACGGTAAAGCCTTTGTCCTGACCAGCTTCCTTCAGCAGCGCTTTAGCCTTCTCAGGATCGTAGGTGTAGTCTTTAACGTCGTCGTTATAGCCCCACATGGTCGGCGGGATCAGGTTTTTCGCGGCAACGCCAGCGCCCTGATAAACCGCTTTGATGATCGCTTCTTTGTTTACCGCGTAGGTCAGCGCCTGACGGACTTTCACGTCATCAAACGGTTTCTTCTCGGTGTTGAAAGAGAGGTAGCCCACGTTCAGACCCGCCTGCTCCATCAGGTTGATGTTTTTATCCTGCTTCATGCGCGCGATGTCTGCCGGGTTCGGGTACGGCATCACCTGGCACTCGTTCTTCTGCAGTTTGGCGTAACGCACGGAAGCGTCAGGCGTAATGGAGAAGACCAGACGGTCGATCTGCGGCTTGGTGCCCCAGTAACCTTCGAATGCTTTATACAGAATACGGGAGTCTTTCTGGTACTGCTGCAGCTGGAACGGACCGGTACCAATTGGATTCAGATCCACTTTCTCCGGAGAACCGGCTTTCAGCATGTTGTCAGCATATTCTTTGGAAAGAATAGAAGCGAAGTCCATCGCCAGGTCAGCCAGGAACGGCGCTTCCGGGCGAGTCAGCACGAACTGAACGGTTTTATCGTCCACTTTTTTCACTTCGGAGATCAGATCCGGCAGACCCATCCCTTCGAAGTATTCATAGCTGCCGCCAGAGACTTTATGGTACGGGTTCTGGGCATTTTTCTGACGATCGAAAGAGAACACCACGTCATCGGCGTTAAAATCGCGCGTCGGTTTAAATTCTTTGTTGTCCTGCCACTTCACGCCCTGACGCAGGTGGAAAGTGTAGGTTTTGCCGTCTTCGCTGATTTCCCACTTCTCAGCAAGGCCCGGGATCACTTCAGTCGTACCGGTTTTGAACTCGACCAGGCGGTTATAGATCGGTACGGAGCTGGCATCATAGGTGGTGCCAGAGGTGAAAAGCTGCGGGTTAAAGCCTTCAGGAGATCCTTCTGAACAATAAACCAGAGTTTTAGCCTGTACGCTTGCTGCGACGGTCATAGCCACCAGGCTCAGACCAAGCTTCAGCATCCCTGACTTCTTCAAGGAAATACTCATTCTTCTGCTCCAATGTGATGTTTGTTGTTTTACCCTTTGCAGTGGGTTTGCACCGCCTGGCCTTTTTTGTTTTTTACCCGGCCGGGTCGGCGTTAAGAGGATGGGGATTCCGTTCACATAAGCGACTGAGTTGCAGTGCGGATTCTCCATGAAATGCCCCTCATACCCTACAATCTGTCAACAGAATGTGAAAACGTCAATACAGGTCACCGTGATTTACGCCAACGGTGAGAATTCACAAACAAAGATTAAAAAAAGTGCGGAAGGACATTTTCAGCAGGGAAATTTGTGCTACGCGTACTATGCCAGAATAAACATCTTCATATTTCGCAACATTTGGTGATTAACATTTATGCAATTTATTCAAACTTTCTAAATTAATGCTGCATATCTGAGCGATTAATACCATGAACGTTAAAGCGCACAGCGGAAAATGCCAGCTTCAGCCATAAGTAGCGCAAAAAAAGTTTCAAGCAAATATAAAAAAAGGCAATGGAATATGTCACAGAATCGTTAACAGTCAGTGGGAAGTGGTGCACAATTTTTGCAGATAAAATGAAGGTCAAACGTGGGGTCGGAAAAACAAAAAATACGCCCTGCCAGCGCTTCGCCTGTAGGCCGGATAAGGCGCTTGCGCCGCATCCGGCAATGTCTGTTATAGCGTGATGTTTTGCCTGATGGCGCTTCGCCTGTAGGCCGGATAAGGCGCCTGCGCCGCATCCGGCAGTGTCTGTTATAGCGTGATGTTTTGCCTGATGGCGCTTCGCTTATCAGGCCTACAAAAGCCACAAATGCAAAAAACCCGCTCAGAGAGCGGGCTTTTCTAATTTGGTCGGTGATAGAGGATTCGAACCTCCGACCCCTTCGTCCCGAACGAAGTGCGCTACCAGGCTGCGCCAATCACCGAATGCGGGGCGCATCTTACTGCTCAGCTGCGCGCCCGTCAATCCCTTAGTATCAAAATGCCATTTGATCGGCGAGAAAGTCAGCAGCTCAGTTACTGGGCTGTCGCCTTATTCGCGTCCGGGATACGGCACCAGTTATTATTCTCGTTAATACCGCCATTTGGCGAGGTATAACCGAGGCAACCCAAAATGGTGTCGTACAGTTCCACATGACGACGCGGCACCTTCATATCAGCTTCTTGCTTAAGGTGTGCAAACGCCTTCGCATGGTCGGGGTCTTCCAGATATTTGTCAGACATCCACACCATCATAGGAACGCGGAACTGCTCAGGTGGCGCCATTTTACGCGGCGTACCGTGCAGATGCTCGCGCTCGTTAATCGACTCACCGTGATCGGCGGCGTAAAACACGATCGCTTTCTTATCGCGTAGCTGATCAAACACTTTGGTAATAAAGTGATCAACATAGGTTACCGAGTTATCGAATGAGTTGATCATCTCAGCTTTCGAGCAACCGCTATCAACATTGACACATTCCGGCTTCCACTGCGCATAATCACGGGTATAGCGCTGGGTGTAGTTAAAATGCGAGCCCTTGGTATGCAGAATAATCAGATGTTTGCCACCATCTTCATTATTTTGCAGAGACTGCTGCATCTCGGTAATCAACAGCATATCGTCAACGTTCTTGCCACGGTTGCGCGGCTCTGCGCCAATCTGCTCACGATAGGCGATGTTCTCCGCCATGGTGTTACTATAGAACCACATCTCGCTTTGCATCGCGTAAAGATCGGTCTTGAACCCTAACTGGCCGAGCACGGAGAAGACGTTTTGTTCTTTCAGAGTACGCTGCGGGTTTTCTTCTGCCCCACCCTCACGCACAAACATGCAACGCAGCGAAAGTTTGGTTGCCGTATCACAGGAATATCCACGGAAGGCGGCCAGATTTTTCTCCTGGGCGAGCCTTGGCGTGGTATTACGCTCATAGCCAAAAATCCCCATATGATCCCAGCGGGTCGTTTCGCCGATAATAAAGACCACATAGGTGTCGTCGAGGTTTTTGGGTGCAACATAGGTAAACTTCTTCGCCGGGTTCATCAACGATTTGTTGTCTGAGGATTCATCCACCTGTGCCCAGGCGTACAGACCCAGCGCGGAGAGCCAGTTTGACGGCAGATAGGAATTCGCCACTACCCCGCCATAGCTGGGTAAATCGATTCCCGTTGCTCGCTCAACGCTTCTCTGTTGCATGCTCAGCAGGCGAATCGGGACCCATACCATCAGACCAGCCAGTAAAACTACCGCCACGCTGCGCCATCTCATGCCAGGCGTACGGATCTGTTTCATCAGGGTATAGCGGCAGCGATTACTCCAAATCAGAACCAACGGTAAAATGCTGACCGAAACCAGCCACACGACAAAATGCCAGCCAACCACTTCTTTCGATAAATCAATATCCGTGGTCATTACGGAGGCAATAATACCGTAACCAATTACCACGTTCAGGAAGGTCATGTAATAGCTGGCACCGGCAGAACACAGCACCACTAACGTTGTCAGGACACGCCAGGCGCGCCGACCAAATAAAGAGAGAAGTCGTAGTAAAAAGAAGGTCACCAGCACAGTGCCGGCTAATTCAACAACCGCAGAGAGTCCTTTCCAGACGGTAAACTCGTGTGCATATCCGCTAAAGCGCCGGAAAAATACAGCACAGTTCATAAACAAACCGATATAGATTGCCAGCAGGAAACTGAGTTTCTGCTGCGTCATCGACTTAATATATCTCATGCAAACAAACCCTGGGAATCGGGATTAAAACACCCTGAGCAGTAGTCAAACAGACCAGGCAGGGGAAAATGCGACAACAGCAGAAGTGAAATGTCTACGGGCGCGGGTAAGTAGACCACAGGAGGGGGAAAAAGTGCTTATGGAGAATGCAAATGGCGCATATATTTTTGTAAATATATGCGCCAGGTATTAATCAGACTACTAATAGGTTTAGGCGTGCGCCTCGGTATATACGCTACGCTGTGGCTGGCGGATGGTGGTGGAGAGTGCCAGTGAGATGATTAACAGCGCAAAGATAACGCAGAAGGTCACATAGAAACCGCCGAACAGCGAGGCGATAATGGAACCACAAATGCTGCCGATACCGAAACCTAAGTAAATGACGCCGTAGTTTTTAGCAAGGTTATTCAAACCGAAGAACTCGCTCACCAGTGACGGGAACACGGTGATGGTACCGCCAAAGTTAAATGCTACACAGGCAATCGCCGCGAAGAAGGTCGCATCATTCAGCGGGGCGAACAGCAGTGCCGCCATACCGACCAGCGAAACGACCTGCCCAATGGTGATAACGCGAATACGAGAGATTTTGTCGGACAGAATCCCCAGAACCAGACGACCTGACAGGTTAGCGATAGAAATGACGGTAACCGCATTTGCCGCCGTTGCCACATCCATATGCGCCAGGCTTTGTGCAATATCTTTCGCCACGCCAATCACATATAGTCCACTCATACACGCCGTCAGGAACATCACTGCCAGCATCCAGTACTGCGGTTTACGCATGGACTGCGCCAGGGTGTAGTCATTCTCAACCACGCCATTTTTCGTTTTCACTTCCTGATTCGGCGCGTCTTTCATCAGCGTGGAGCCAAAGACGATCATCACCAGCACAATCGCGCCCCAAATCATGAAGGTTTTTTCCAGACCCACAGTGCTCAACAGTTGGCTGTCGATGAATTTAAAACCGAGGCTGCCAAGACCGTAAGAACCGATGGCAAAGGCGGAAATCAGCCCTTTACGCTCAGGGAACCATTTTACACAGTTGGAAAGTGTTAACAGGTAGCCTGCGCCATCCGCCAGACCGACCAATACACCGGCGCTCAGCCACAGCATAATCAGGCTGTCAGAGTGGGCGGTTAAGAAGAAGCCGACACCCAGTAAAATACCGGAGGCCATGGTGACGCGTTTCACGCCAAAACGTTCCTGCAGTTTCCCGGCGACGGAAGAAGAAATTGCCAGCCCGAGGCTCAGCAGGCCAAAGGAAAAGGCAACCTGACTCACCGGCGCATCAAGCTTAGAAGAGAGCGCACCGTTAAACAGGCTCCAGGTATAAACAGAACCTAAAGCAAATTGGGTAATGATGGTGCCGATCAGTGTCAGCCAGCGGGTACGCTGATAATCAGAAGTTTTCATGGCAGTCTTCCTGCATAAACAAAATGGGAAATTCTCTGCCAACAACCATACCGAAGCGCTTTTATGAGCAGGAGAAAACGGCATGAAATGCCGCCAGGACGGAATGAAATGCCTGGAATGCGGAATGAATGACGAGACAAAAAGTCGGGTTACTGAATTTTATCGCATGAGTTAGTACACGCTATCGCTGGAGTGCGTGTGATTGTTGATCTCAACATGTAATCAAGATGTTTATATGCTGATTACTTACGTTAAAATTTGGCGCTCACTCCCATGGTGTACATATAGTCGCTGTTGTTGGTACTGTTTTCCGCCTGCGAAAGCGCCGCGTAAGCCGCCATGTGCGGGTTCAACAGCATATCTGCACCGACGGTGACATCCACCCAGTTACCGTCCTGACCCGCTGCTGACATGCGGCTGAGACCCGACTGCGCCTTCCAGATATTCTCGCCAAACTGCTGGTTATAGCTGATTTGCGCCCACGGACGCACATCACCGAACTGCGAATTGACACGCCAACCCAACGAACTCACGCTGGCATGCCACAGCGGATCGTTCTGCGTTACCGACGTCGCGCTATCGCCAAATTCGTTGTAAGTAGATGTGGTTGAACCGTCATAATGCAGCGCGGCAACCGGACCAGTTGTCACCTGCCTTGAAAGCGGGAAGTTCCAGCCCATACTCATGCCGCTGGTCGCATCCATAGGCGTCTCATCCGCCAGATTCACCACGGGACCCGCCACGTTCTGAGTGGAACGAATACGTTCTTCCAGAATGTCGTTATAACGTGGTTGGTGATCGCTGTCCCATGTATAACGTTCAGCCGTATGCCCTGACATCGCATCAACGATATATTCTTGTTGCCAGCCATATGCTGTATTGATGGACAGCGCACAAACTACGACGCTCGCCAGAGTTAACCTTTGGCGACCACTACTGTTTCTTATAATCATCAACGCGACTCCAGAAAAGAGCCGAATTCGGCGATATTATTGTCATTGTGTGAAGGATATTGGGCCCATCAGGCCCTGTATTAAATATTGTCTTTTTAGCTGGCGCGTCAAGGCGGGCCGAATGAAATTTTTACGCCAGTAAAAACAGCGAGGAAGAATATGCAGCGTTGCGGATGGGTCAGCCAGGACCCACTTTACATTGCCTACCACGACAAGGAATGGGGCGTCCCCGAAACCGATGGTAAAAAGCTGTTCGAAATGATCTGCCTTGAGGGCCAGCAGGCCGGGTTATCGTGGATTACCGTGCTCAAGAAACGGGAAAACTATCGCCACGCCTTCCACCATTTTGACCCGGAAAAAGTGGCGGCCATGACCGAAGAGGATGTGGAAAGGCTGGTACTGGATGCCGGCATTATTCGTCATCGCGGAAAAATTCAGGCCATTATCGGCAACGCTCGCGCTTTTCTGACGATGGCGCAAAACGGAGAGTCGTTTAGCGAATTCGTCTGGTCATTTGTTGATAACCAACCGCAAGTGACTCACGCCGCCAATCTGAGCGATATTCCCACCTCCACGCCTGCGTCAGACGCGCTGTCTAAAGCGTTAAAAAAACGCGGATTTAAGTTTGTCGGCACCACCATTTGTTACTCCTTTATGCAGGCGTGCGGCCTGGTCAACGACCATGTCACCAGCTGCATCTGTTATCCGGGAGAACAACATGATTCGTGAATCCAAGGCTGAAGATCTGCCGTCAATTCTGGCGCTGTGGATGGAAAGCACAATCCATGCCCATCCATTTATCGAAGAGCGCTACTGGCGCGAAAGTGAATCCGTGGTGCGGGATGTTTATCTGCCAGCCGCGCAAACCTGGGTTTGGGAAGAAGAAGGCGAGCTCAAAGGCTTTGCCAGCGTGATTGACGACCGCTTTCTCGGCGCGCTGTTTGTCGCACCTGCCGCCATCAGAAGCGGGATCGGCAAAGCGCTGGTGCAGCATGTCCAGCAGCGCTTTTCGATACTCAGCCTTGAGGTATACCAGAAGAATCAATCAGCGGTGAACTTCTACCATGCGCTGGGTTTTCGTATTGAAGACGGCGCATGGCAGGAAGAGACTCACCACCCCACGTGGATTATGGGCTGGCAGGCGGATCAAACGCCGTAAGCGCCAACGTTGGTCCGCTATATTTTTCAAGCCACGCCAGCGCGGTGTTGCCCGCGCAGCCATTCCCCAGCTTCGAGCTGGGGAGATCTTTGGTCAGCACGTTGACGGCGCCATTTTTACAAATACCGTTCGCTGCGAGATCCAAATCAGGCCAGGCGCCTTCATGAATACAGATGACGCCGGGTTTAATACCCGCCGTCACCACCGCGCCCGCCAGAACTTGCCCGCGCTGGTTCCACACCCTGACCGTATCGCCATCCGCAATGCCGCGCGCGTGGGCGTCCTGCGGATGAATCGTTATCGGCTCACGATCCGCTACCGCGTACTGCTCACGTAGCGCACTGTAGTTAAGCTGACTATGCAAACGGTGCGCCGGGTGGGCGGAAAGCAGCTGTAGCTGGTCCGGTTCAGCGTTACCGAACCACTCATCCGGCTCCAGCCACATCGGGTGTCCCGCGCAGTCCGCGTAGCCGTAACCTGCAATCCTCGCGGAGTAGATTTCAATTTTGCCGCTGTCCGTTTTCAGCGGATGCGCCTGCGGGTCGCGGCGAAAATCCGCAAAACGGATAAACTGTGCGCTGGCGGCGTTTTCCGGCATTTCGATCAGGGCGTTGCGCTGCCAAAACTCGGCGAAAGGCGGCAATGTCACCTGCTGACTGGCCCCACGTTGCCCGGCAATATTGTAAAAAGTCTCCAGCCACGCCAGTTCGCTTTTACCTTCGGTGAACCGTTCATATCCGCCCTTTTCCCAGCGCTCACTCAGCTCGGCAAAGACATCAAAATCATTTCGCGCTTCGTCCTGCGGCGGTACGACCTGCTTCATCGGCACCAGGTGCTGGTTGCTGTAATCGCCAGTCATGGTCAAATCATTACGCTCAAAGGAGGTGGTTGCTGGCAGCACGATATCAGCATGCTTTGCTGCTGCGGTCCAGAAACACTCCGAGATGACCACCAGCTCCGGTTTTTGCCAGGCGCGAATTAAACGGTTAGTGTCCTGATGATGGGTGAAGTTAGCGCCACCCGCCCACCACAGCATACGGATGTCCGGGAAATGGCGGTCCATGCCGTTGTGCTGGTAAAAACCGCCGGGATTTTCCAGCGCTTCGACAATTCGCGCCACCGGGATTTTATCTACCGCGTCGGTGCCGCCTTTAACGCTGCCCTGCATTGAAGCCAGCACCGCAGCCCGGCGCGTTGGGTTGCCGCCGTTGGCAAAATGGTACGACAGCCCAAAACCGCCGCCTGGCGTCCCGATTTGTCCGAGCATGGCGGCCAGGGTGACAATCATCCAGTGTTTCTGCTCGCCATACTGTTGGCGCTGCATGCCCCATCCGGCCATCAGCATGGTGGTATTTTGGTGAAATATCGCTGCAAGTTCGCGTATCTTCGCTGCCGGAATACCACAAATCTCTGCCGCCCATTTTGCCGTTTTTGCAACATCGTCAGATTTACCCAGCAGATAGTCGGCAAAACGGTCATATCCGGTAGTACACCGGGAGAGAAAGTCCTCGTCATGCCAGCCGTTTTCCACCAGCGTATGCGCGATGCCCAGCATCAGCGCTACGTCGGTCCCCATATGCGGGGCAATCCATTCCATCTTATCGCCAAAGAAATCGACGCTTTCCGATCGCATCGGATCGATACAGATCAACCGTTTACCGCTGTCGCGCAATGCCTCAAAGTACGCGAGGCCCTGCTCATCGGACGCGTTCCAGGCAATCTTCAGGGTATTCAGCGGATTGGCGCTCCACAACACCACCACCTCGCTGTTCTCCAGCACCACCGGCCAGCTGGTTTGCTGCTGGTAAACTTCGTTCCCGCCCACCACGTACGGCATGATCGCTTGCGCAGCCCCCGTCGAGTAATCCCCCAGATGCCCGGTATAACCGCCCGCCAGCGCCATATAACGCTGTAACAGGGTCGCCGCTTTGTGTAACACGCCGTTGGAACGCCAGCCGTACGAACCGGCAAAAATTGAGGCCGGGCCGTAGCTGTCACGGATGCGTTTATGCTGCGTATGGATAAGATTCAGCGCGTCGTCCCAACTGACACGAACAAACTCATCCTGCCCACGTACGCCCTGTGGGTTTTCCGGCGAGGCGAGAAACCCTTTACGCACCATCGGAAAACGTACCCGCGTTTTACTGTGAACCTGGTCGCGCACCACGGTTTGCAAAGAGTTGGGATGAGCGGTGGGCAGCGCGCCACGCGAGGAGAAAACCGTCTCACCATCAGTGTCGACGAGGATTGGTCCCCAGTGGGCGGCGGTTAACACCGAGTAATGTGCGGGTGAATTAGCCAAGATGGCGCTCCTGAATGCGATGTGACGGATTATTTATTATGCCGTTCAATGTTACTTACAAATTTCAGAGTCTTCCCTGGAATTTTCTTCATGTTCACACGTCATAATCAACCGCCACGGTCGCTGTGGCAAAGAAGAAAAAGTCATTAAGGAATTAAGATGAAGAAACGTGTATTTGTTATTGCTGCCATCGTGAGCGGCGCCCTGGCGGTTTCTGGCTGCACAACAAACCCTTACACCGGCGAACGCGAAGCGGGTAAATCCGGCATTGGCGCAGGTATTGGCTCTCTGGTCGGCGCGGGCATTGGCGCACTCTCTTCTTCGAAGAAAGATCGCGGCAAAGGCGCACTGATTGGCGCAGCGGCTGGCGCGGCCGTTGGCGGTGGTATCGGCTATTACATGGACGTGCAGGAAGCGAAACTGCGCGAAAAAATGCAGGGAACGGGCGTCAGCGTGACGCGCAGTGGCGATAACATCATTCTGAACATGCCAAACAACGTCACCTTCGACAGCAGCAGTGCCAACCTGAAGCCTGCGGGTGCTAACACCCTGACCGGCGTGGCGATGGTACTGAAAGAGTACAATAAAACCGCCGTCAACGTGCTGGGCTTCACCGACAGCACCGGCAGCCAGGATCTGAATATGCGTCTGTCACAGCAGCGCGCAGACTCCGTAGCCAGCGCCTTGATCACTCAAGGGGTCGCAGCTAACCGCATCCGCACTCAGGGTATGGGCCCGGCAAATCCGATCGCCAGTAACAGCACAGCGGAAGGTAAAGCGCAAAACCGCCGCGTAGAAATTACCTTAAGCCCGATCCAGTAACGTTTTGTGCCGGATGGAAGCAGACCGTATCCATCCGGCATGAAGCACTTGCCATCGTTGATTTTCGCGTTAAGGTGTTGTCACCAAATTCAGGGAAATCAGCGATGAGCAAATCAACACGGGCAACCATCAGCGATGTGGCGAAAGCTGCAAAAACCGGCAAGACCAGCATTTCACGTTATCTCAACGGTGAAAAGCACCTGCTTTCCGACGCGCTGCTGGCCCGCATTGAACAAGCCATTGCCGATCTCGACTACCGTCCCAGCCTGATGGCAAGAGGCCTGAAACATGGTCGTACCCGCCTGATTGGCCTGATCATCGCCGATATTACTAATCCCTACTCCGTCAACGTGCTAAGTGGTATTGAAGCCGCCTGTCGCGATAAAGGCTTTACCCCGCTGGTGTGTAACACCAACAACGAAGTGGATCAGGAACTGCATTATCTCGACCTGCTGCGCAGCTACCAGGTCGAAGGGATTGTGGTCAACGCCGTCGGGATGCGCGAAGAGGGGCTGAACCGCCTGCAACAGTCTGCGCTGCCGATGGTGCTGATTGACCGTAAAATTCCCGATTTCGCCTGTGATATGGTCGGGCTGGATAACACCCAGGCGGCAACGGTTGCCACCGAGCATCTGGTAGAGCAAGGTTTTGAAGCCATCCTGTTCCTCAGCGAACCACTCGGCATGGTGAATACCCGCCGCGAACGCCTGAGCGCTTTTCGTGCCACGCTCACGCAATACCCCGGCGTGATCGCGCAAAATGCCGAAGTCCCGCTCACGGACAATACGCAACTGGACGACACCCTGCGCCAGTTTCACCAGCAGCATCGTGGAATGCGCAAAGCCGTTATCTCTGCCAACGGTGCCCTCACGCTACAAGTAGCCCGCGCCCTGAAACGCATTGGCCTCAACTGGGGGAGCGACATTGGCCTACTCGGTTTTGACGAGCTGGAATGGGCCGAGCTGGCGGGCGTTGGTATTACCACATTGAAACAACCCACCTGGCAGATTGGTTACACCGCCGTTGAGCAGGTTGTGCGCCGGATCGATGGCGGCTCTGCGGCCATTCAGGAGCAGGTCTTCTCCGGCGAGCTGATCGTGCGCGGCTCTACCTGCCGTTAAATTACCTTCGTGATGGTGATCATAAATTCGACATCATAGGCTTTTCTTTGGAACCGGTTCCATCTAGCGTTATAACAAGAACGCTAGTCTGGAGTTTCCATGAAAAGAAAAATTATGGTGGTCACCGCCGCTTATGGGCACGACCAGGTACGGGCCGCAGGCGGGCAAACGGCAATGCTGCCCATCATCGCTGAAGCCGGTGCTGACGGCGTCGAAATCCGCCGCGAGCTATTAACCGACGTTGAGCTGAAGACGCTGTCCACGATGGCCTCTGCGATCGAAATCTTCGGCCTGCTGGCCTGTTACTCTGCGCCTGAACCGTTGTTCCTTGAGGACGGTAGCCTCAACCCCCGTCTTCCAGAACTACTTGAGGAAGCGCAGGCCTTGCAGGCACTGTGGTTAAAAGTCTCCCTCGGCCATTTTTCCCATACCGAACAGTTCGACGTTCTACGCCAATGGCTGGACAACAGCGGAATGGAGCTGGTTGTCGAGAACGATCAGACCGACTGCGGACGCCTGCAGCCGATGCAGCGCTTTAACGAAGCCTGTCAGGCGCAAAACCTGCCGATATCTTTAACCTTCGATATGGGCAACTGGCTGTGGGTGGGCGACTCCCCGCAACTGGCGGCGCAGAACCTGGCGTCAACCGTTGGGTATATCCATGTCAAAGCCGCAGTTGCACATCGCGACAGCTACCGCGCCGTACCGCCAGATACCGCCGATCCGCGCTGGCTGGCGCTGCTAAAAACGCTGCCCAACGATGTCCCACGCGGCATTGAGTTCCCCCTGGAAGGGCAGGATTTGGCGGCGGTTACCCGCCGCTACGTCGAGCTGTTACGCGAGGAGTAACGCATGAAAAATTCACTGGATGTGGTCACTATTGGTGAAGCGATGGCGATGTTTGTCGCCACGCAAACCGGCGAACTGGCGGATGTGGAGCAGTTTATCAAGCGCGTTGCAGGCGCGGAGCTCAACGTGGCGACCGGTCTTGCCCGTCTGGGCCTGAAGGTCGGTTGGGTGAGCCGTGTAGGCAACGACAGTTTTGGACGTTTTATCGTTAAGTCGCTGGAAAAAGAAGGGATTGATGCGCAGGGAGTCACCCAGGACGGGCGTTACGCTACTGGCTTTCAGCTTAAATCTAAGGTCGAAAATGGAACCGATCCCATTGTGGAATATTTCCGTAAAGGTTCCGCTGCCAGCCACCTCAGCATTGAGGATTACCACGAGAACTATTTTGCCAGCGCACGTCACTTGCACCTGAGCGGCGTGGCAGCCGCGCTTTCTGCCAGTTCCTATGAACTTCTGGCGCATACCGCCCGCACGCTGAAAGCCCAAGGGAAAACCATCTCCTTTGACCCAAATTTGCGCCCGGTATTGTGGAAAAGCGAAGCCGAAATGGTGGAAAAACTGAACCGCCTGGCATTTCAGGCTGACTGGGTTTTACCTGGGTTAAAAGAGGGCATGATTTTAACCGGTCAGCAGACGCCTGAAGCCATCGCCGACTTTTATCTGCGCCATGGGGTGAAGGCTGTGATCGTCAAAACCGGGGCTGATGGCGCCTGGTACAAAACCGCCAGCGGCGAACAAGGCTGCGTGGCACCGGTAAAAGTCGACAACGTGGTCGATACGGTCGGCGCAGGCGATGGCTTTGCCGTGGGCGTTATTAGCGCCCTGCTGGAAGGCCACTCGGTGCATCAGGCGGTGACACGCGGCAATAAAATTGGCGCACTGGCCATTCAGGTTCAGGGCGACAGCGAAGGATTACCCACACGTGAACAATTAGGGGAATAAACTCCCGGCCAACTCTGTACCCTACATACAGAGGCGGCGTATCAGCATAACCAGAGGGCAGTCTATGAATAGCTCAACTAATGCAGCAAAACGCTGGTGGTACATCATGCCAATCGTGTTTATCACGTATAGCCTGGCGTACCTTGATCGCGCGAACTTCAGCTTCGCCTCCGCCGCCGGTATCAACGAAGACCTCGGCATTACCAAGGGGATCTCTTCCCTGCTGGGCGCGCTGTTTTTCCTCGGCTATTTCTTCTTTCAGATCCCGGGCGCAATTTACGCTGAACGACGCAGCGTACGAAAACTGATTTTTGTCTGTCTGATCCTCTGGGGCGCATGCGCGTCGTTAACCGGCATGGTCAGCAATATTCCAATGCTTGCCGCCATCCGCTTTATTCTTGGCGTCGTTGAAGCCGCCGTGATGCCGGCAATGCTGATTTATATCAGCAACTGGTTTACGAAATCTGAACGCTCGCGCGCAAACACTTTCCTGATCCTCGGTAATCCGGTCACCGTTCTGTGGATGTCCGTGGTTTCCGGTTACCTGATTCAGGCGCTGGGCTGGCGAGAAATGTTCATCATCGAGGGCTTCCCGGCCATCATCTGGGCGTTCTGCTGGTGGGTGCTGGTAAAAGACAAACCGTCTCAGGTCGGTTGGCTGTCAGAATCTGAAAAAGCCGCGCTTCAGGCACAACTGGAAAAAGAGCAGCAAGGCATCAAAGCCGTACGTAACTATAGCGAGGCTTTCCGCTCACGTAACGTCATCCTGCTGTGTATGCAGTATTTCGCCTGGAGTATTGGCGTCTATGGTTTTGTCCTGTGGCTGCCGTCGATTATCCGCAACGGCGGTGCAAATCTGGGGATGGTGGAAGTTGGTTGGCTGTCATCCGTACCGTATCTGGCGGCAACGGCGGCGATGATCCTCGTCTCCTGGGCGTCCGATAAGCTGCAAAACCGTAAGCTGTTTGTCTGGCCACTGTTATTAATAGCCGCTTTCGCGTTTATCGGCTCCTGGGCCGTAGGCGCAGACCACTTCTGGATTTCTTACACGCTGTTGGTTATTGCAGGCGCGGCAATGTATGCCCCCTATGGTCCCTTCTTCGCCATCATCCCGGAAATGCTGCCGCGCAACGTCGCCGGTGGGGCAATGGCGCTGATCAACAGTATGGGCGCGCTAGGTTCATTCTTTGGATCATGGTTTGTCGGCTACCTCAATGGCGCTACCGGCAGCCCGTCCGCCTCGTACATTTTTATGGGGGTAGCGCTTTTTGTCTCAGTGTGGCTAACTCTCATTGTTAAGCCTGCTAATAATCAACAGCTACCTATTGGCGCACGCCACGCTTAAATTTTAACTTACGGAGATTCGCATGAAGCCGTCCATTATTCTCTATAAAGCGTTACCTGACGATTTACTGCATCGCCTGGAAGAACATTTTACTGTGACTCAGGTGCCTAACCTGCGCCCGGAAACGGTCGCACAGCACGCCGACGCTTTTGCCAATGCAGAAGGTCTACTGGGCTCCAGTGAAGCCGTCAATACCGCTCTGCTGGAGAAAATGCCCAGGCTGCGTGCGACATCCACGATTTCCGTAGGCTATGACAACTTCGACGTCGATGCCCTCAACGCGCGTAAGGTGCTGTTGATGCACACGCCAACCGTGCTGACGGAAACCGTCGCCGATACGGTAATGGCGCTGGTGTTAAGCACCGCACGCCGCGTAGTGGAAGTTGCCGAACGGGTAAAGGTTGGCGAATGGACCAAAAGTATCGGACCGGACTGGTTTGGTACCGATGTACACCACAAAACGCTGGGGATTGTCGGTATGGGCCGCATTGGGCTGGCGCTGGCACAACGTGCGCATTTCGGCTTTAGCATGCCGATTCTCTATAATGCGCGCCGTCACCATCAGGAAGCAGAAGAACGCTTCAATGCACGTTACTGCGACCTCGATACGCTGTTGCAGGAGTCTGATTTTGTCTGCCTGATCCTGCCGTTAACCGACGAAACGCATCATCTGTTCAGCACCGAGCAGTTTGCAAAAATGAAGTCTTCCGCCATTTTTATTAACGCCGGACGTGGCCCGGTGGTCGATGAAAAAGCGTTGATTGCTGCCCTGCAAAAAGGCGAAATTCATGCCGCTGGCCTGGATGTATTTGAGCAAGAGCCATTATCGGTAGACTCACCGCTACTGTCACTGCCCAACGTGGTGGCCGTACCGCACATTGGTTCAGCCACACACGAAACGCGCTACAACATGGCGGCCTGTGCGGTGGATAACTTAATCGATGCGCTGCAAGGACGCGTTGAGAAGAACTGCGTAAACCCGCAGGTCGCATCATAAACAAAAGGCCGGGTAGCGCTTACGCTCACCCGGCCTTTCATGCATTACCGTATCTTAATTACTGAGCGGCATTCACCGCAGCAGTCCAGGCCTGATTAAATGCCTGATGCTGAGCAGCCAACGGGCCAATCAGCGTATTGTACTGACTTGCCTGCTGTGACGTTGGGAACTGGATACCGTTGGCGACAAAGCTCACCTGTGTATCCTGCTGCGCCACAAAATCACCAACCTGCACCAACTGCTGCGTGAAAATTTGCGCGGCAGGGATCAGCGGCTGTAAGGCCTCTGCTGGTGCAGTAACAACTTTGTTGTACACCTGATCAAAGACCGGCTTCAGATCTTCGCCCTGCTTCAGCGCGCCATGCGCAGCATCTGCCTGTAGTTTCGCATTCTGCAACTGTTGCCCTAATACACCTAGTGCACCATTTGCCTGACGCAGCGGCTCACGCTGAGTCACATAATCCTGAGGAACACGAATCGCATTTACGCTATCAACCACCGGGCGCAGACCGGAGTCCATCGCCTGATTAACCTGCTGCGAATAGCCATACAGAATCGCGTAATCGGACACAAACGGGCCAAACTGTTTTTTCTGATCGGCGGTCAGCGTTGGTAAACGCTCTCCGCTACGCATTGCAGTATTCTGCAGAAAATCGATAAACGCTTTGCGTTGATCGCCTTCTTTATCAAAACACCCACTCAGGCCAACTACCATTAAGAGCGCCAAAACAGGCGCAAACCAGCGAGAGCAGGACTTACCTGTCGCCATTTTAATACTCCTTTCACCCAAAAATGCGCACAACGACACCCGCGTGCCTGACGTTGACAAGGATAGTCCAGGTCAGCCCCGCAAGATACCCTTTCCGCGTAATCTTGTGGGGGAAAATAACCGTTCCCGCCACCGTTCGTTTTGCTAAACAATGCTGCATTTACCACTCGGCGTCATATTTTAGTCATCTTTACAATCGGAATCGATCGTTCGGAGATCCTGACCTTTATCAGTTCGTTAGCCAGCAATAGATTGTCACCTGCGATCCGCTGAAACGAATCCATCACGCAAACCTTAAATCCGGCTTCATTTTTTCCGACTACTCTTAATGAGCTTCGAAGAAATTCACGATCCCGCTGTGTGATTTGTAGGAGTTCTCAATGGAATACAAAGATCCTATGTTTGAACTGCTAAGCAGTCTGGAGCAGATTGTTTTTAAAGATGTATCGCAGACGGTCACTCTGCCGCAAAAAACCAACCCTTTCACCGAATTTGAACAGCTACGACGAGGGACAGGTTTAAAAACAGATGATTTTGCCCGAGTGATGGGCGTGACGGTCGCGATGGTTCATGAATGGGAGTCTAAACGCGTAAAGCCTTCCACTACCGAATTGAAGTTAATGCGCCTGATTCAGGCAGACCCTAGGTTAAGTAAGCAACTGATGGATTGAACTATTTTTCAATTTTGCTCAAGAACGGTCCTGTAACAGGGCCGTTCTCTTACGAAGGTTATCCACAAAAAAGAAAATAGTAGTTGCATCCACATGCGTAAAATGAGTTAATGCCCTCAACGGTTTGACGTACAGACCATTACAGCAGTTAGTAAGGCAAGTCCCTTCAAGAGTTATCGTTGATACCCTTCGTAGTGAGCATTTCCTTTACTGTTAAAAAATCTGTAAAGCACGCCATATCGCCGAAAGGCACACTTATTTTTTAAAAGGTAATACACTATGTCCGGTAAAATGACTGGTATCGTAAAATGGTTCAACGCTGACAAAGGTTTCGGCTTCATCACTCCTGACGATGGCTCTAAAGACGTGTTCGTACACTTCTCTGCTATCCAGAACGATGGCTACAAATCTCTGGACGAAGGTCAGAAAGTTTCCTTCACCATCGAAAGCGGCGCTAAAGGCCCGGCAGCTGGCAACGTAACCAGCCTGTAAGCTTAAAAAGCTCAAAATTCTGAATCCCTGCCAAACGGCGGGGATTTTTTTATCTGTATTTTGTAAGTCTCCCCTCCCCAACGCTTCTTTGCATTACTTTACCCGTCGTCCCTTTGACCTTTCCCTAAGGGCAAGCTTTATAGTGAGCCAGTCTATATTCCACAATTTTCACAAGGAATTGAAGCTATGTCGAAATCCTCACTGCTGCTGATTTTAGGTTTGCTCACCACTGGTACTGCTTTCGCGGCAACGCCGGAAGCTACTTTTCTGGCCGAACACGGGCTTAGCGGGAAATCCGTCGAACAAATCGTAGAGACGATTGATCAATCACCGCAGAGCCGCCCGCTGCCGTACTCAGCGTCCATCACCAGCACCGCGTTGAAGCTCTCTTCGGGCGATCAGGTTTATACCCTGCCGCTCGGTGACAAGTTCTATCTGTCGTTTGCCCCGTATGAATGGCAAACACATCCTTGTTTCAACCACAGCCTTTCTGGCTGCCAGGGCGAAATGCCGGAGAAGACATTCAATGTCAAAGTGACGGATAACAAGGGTGATGTGGTGGTACAAAAAGCGATGAAGAGCGGCCGAAATGGCTTTGTCGGGGTATGGCTACCGCGCAATATGGAAGGCACCATCGCAGTGAGCTACAACGGTAAAACGGCGGAGTATCCTATTAAGACGATGGAAGACAGCCAGACCTGTCTGACAAAATTGCAGTTGCGCTAACAACATAAAAAAATGCCGGATAAGGCGAAGCCACCATCCGGCATTTTCTAAGTCAGCGCAGGGCCATTACTGCAGCAGAGAAATATCAGCCACGCGCAGGAACAGCTCGCGCAGTTTTTCGAGCATAGACAGACGGTTAATACGCAGATCTTTATCTTCTACGTTGACCATCACTTTCTCGAAGAACGCATCAACCGGTTCACGCAGTTCCGCCAACTCAACCAGCGCTTCCTGGTAACGACCGGCAGCGAAGACAGGCTCCAGCTTATCGCGCAGCACAACCACCTGCATCGCCAGCGCAATTTCTTCCGGCTCTTTCAGCGTTGCCGCATTCACGCGGTCATTCAGCGTCTCTTCAGACTTCGCCAGGATGTTCGATACACGCTTGTTCGCGGCAGCCAACGCGGACGCGGCTTCCAGCGTACGGAAGTGCGAAACCGCCTTCATACGTGCGTCAAAATCAGCCGGACGAGTCGGACGACGTGCCAGTACGGCCTGAATGGTGTCGACGGTATAACCTTCGTCCTGATACCAGGCGCGGAAGCGACCGAGCATAAAGTCGATAACGTCATCCACCACGTTGGCGTTGGTCAGCTTGTCACCATACAGACGAACCGCTTCTTCGGTCAGCGTTTGCAGATCCAGATTCAGGTTCTTCTCAACGATAATACGCAGCACACCCAGCGCAGCACGACGCAGCGCAAACGGGTCTTTGTCGCCTTTCGGATGCTGACCGATACCGAAGATACCCGCCAGGGTGTCCATCTTGTCAGCAATCGCCACGGCACAAGCTACCGGGTTCGACGGCAGATCATCACCAGCAAAACGCGGCTGATACTGTTCGTTCAGCGCAACAGCTACATCTTCCGCTTCGCCATCGTGACGCGCATAGTGCATGCCCATCACACCCTGGGTGTCGGTGAATTCGAAGACCATGTTGGTCATCAGATCGCACTTGGACAGCAGGCCAGCACGCGTTGCGTGGTTAACATCAGCGCCAATCTGACCAGCAATCCAGCCCGCCAGCGCCTGAATACGATCAGTCTTGTCGCGCAGCGTACCCAGTTGCTGTTGGAACAGCACGGTTTGCAGACGCGGCAGATGGTCTTCCAGACGTTTTTTACGGTCGGTATTGAAGAAGAACTCGGCATCCGCCAGGCGCGGACGAACGACTTTCTCGTTACCGGAGATAATCTGGATCGGATCTTTCGATTCGATGTTGGCAACGAAGATAAAGTTCGGCAGCAGTTTGCCGTCGTTCGCGTATACCGGGAAGTACTTCTGGTCACCTTTCATGGTGTGTACCAGCGCTTCAGACGGAACAGCGAGGAATTTCTCTTCGAACTTCGCAGTCAGCACTACCGGCCATTCCACCAGCGAGGTAACTTCTTCCAGCAGGCTTTCGCTCAGGTCAGCGTTACCGCCAATCTTACGCGCCGCTTCTTCAGCATCGGCTTTGATTTTCGCTTTACGCTCAGCGTAATCCGCAATTACTTTGCCGCGCTCACGCAGGATTTCCGGGTACTGATCGGCAGAATCGATGGTGAATTCCGGCTCGCCCATAAAGCGGTGCCCGCGGATCACGCGATCGGACTGAATGCCCAGAATCGTTGCCGGAATCACTTTGTCGCCCAGCAGCAGGGTCACGGTGTGAACCGGACGCACGAAGTGGACATCAGACGCGCCCCAGCGCATCAGTTTCGGGATAGGCAGCTTCGCCAGTGACGTGGCGATCATGTTTGGCAGCAGCGTTTCTGCGCTTTCGCCTTTTACATGCGCACGGTACAGCAGCCATTCGCCTTTGTCGGTAGTCAGACGCTCAGCCTGATCAACCGTGATGCCGCAGCCACGTGCCCAACCTTCTGCCGCTTTGCTCGGTTTACCTTCAGCGTCAAACGCCTGGGCAATGGCCGGACCGCGTTTTTCAACTTCGCGATCGGGTTGAGATTCCGCCAGATTCGCGACTTTCAGCGCCAGACGACGCGGCGCGGCGAACCACTCAACGTTACCGTGCGCGATGCCAGCGTTATCCAGCTCCGCGGTAAAGTTTGCAGCAAAGGACTCAGCCAGGCTGCGCAGTGCTTTTGGTGGCAGCTCTTCAGTGCCGATTTCCACCAGAAAAGTTTTCTCAGACATGGCCGCCTCTTATTTGTCTTTGTTGCACATCGGGAAGCCAAGGGCTTCACGGGAAGCGTAGTAAGCTTCTGCCACTGCTTTGGTCAGGGTGCGAATGCGCAGGATATAGCGCTGACGCTCAGTGACGGAGATGGCTTTACGCGCATCCAGCAGGTTGAAGCTATGGGCGGCTTTCAGAATACGTTCATACGCAGGCAGCGGCAGCGGATTTTCCAGCGCCAGCAGCTGCTGCGCTTCTTTCTCGTACTGCTCGAAGCAGGTGAACAGGAAGTCCACGTCGGCGTATTCGAAGTTGTAGGTGGATTGCTCCACTTCGTTCTGATGGAACACGTCGCCGTAAGTGGTTTTACCCAGCGGGCCGTCGCTCCAGACCAGGTCGTAAACGCTGTCTACGCCCTGAATGTACATGGCCAGACGTTCCAGACCGTAAGTAATTTCCCCGGTTACTGGTTTACATTCCAGGCCACCAACCTGCTGGAAGTAGGTGAACTGCGTCACTTCCATGCCGTTCAGCCACACTTCCCAACCCAGACCCCAGGCACCCAGCGTCGGGTTTTCCCAGTTATCTTCCACGAAACGGATATCGTGAATGGTCGGGTCCATACCCAGTTCTTTCAGAGAACCCAGGTACAGCTCCTGAATGTTGTCCGGAGACGGCTTAATCACTACCTGGAACTGATAGTAGTGCTGTAAGCGGTTCGGGTTTTCGCCATAGCGGCCATCGGTCGGACGACGAGAAGGCTGCACATAAGCAGTCGCCATCGGCTCCGGCCCCAGCGCACGCAGGCAGGTCATTGGGTGAGATGTTCCCGCGCCGACTTCCATGTCCAATGGTTGAACGATGGTGCAGCCCTGGCGAGCCCAGTAATCCTGTAAGGTCAGGATCAAGCCCTGGAAGGTCCTGGTATCAAACTTTTGCATATTATTTCGTGCTGGATACGTGTGGATTTAAAGGAAGCGGTCAGTATACCCGCTGGCTGCAAGATATACAGTACGAAACGGGAAAAAGGGGGAACTTAGCGCATGGAAAGGTGCAAAAACTGCCCGTCTGCATCAAAAGAGCAGACAAAACTCTCTTTACGGAAGGTAGAACCACGCATCTCATAGCTGCCCTGGAATTGCTCCAGGCCGGAGATATCAATTTTCTGCGCGCCAGTGTTGTAGCGTTGCGCCGCCTCATTTTTGCACAATGACTCCATATCCAGCGAACGTGTGGCACTGACCTTAACCTTTTGCGCTTTCTGCGCAGGTGCAGACGATTGTGTGTCAGCGCACGCTACCAGCAAAAGGGCAGCGATCGCGGGAAAGAAATACTTCATCATCATTTTATTACCGCCTGGTTTGCTGGTCAGTCTTATTATTAGTGTCTGGAAACAGATCCTATTTTGAGAATCTCATCAGACCATCTCAAGCTTTAGCGTAAGAACTCGGATTATTCCAGTGAGCTACGTTCGCAAAATATCGGTCAGACTTTTTTTAATGGACACAGAGGAACTGATGCAGCCCAAAATTTTCTGGATTGATAACCTGCGCGGGATAGCCTGTTTAATGGTCGTGATGATCCACACCACAACCTGGTACATCACCAATGCGCAAAGCGTCAGCCCGTTGAATTGGGATCTGGCTAACGTGCTCAATTCAGCTTCTCGCGTCAGCGTTCCGCTGTTCTTTATGATTTCGGGCTATCTGTTTTTTGGTGAGCGTAGCGCCAAACCGCGCCATTTCCTGCGCATCGCGCTTTGCATTCTGTTTTACAGCAGCGTGGCGCTGGCCTATATCCTGCTGTTTACCTCGATCAACGCTGAGCTGTCGCTGAAGAACCTGCTGCAAAAGCCGGTGTTCTATCACCTGTGGTTTTTCTTCGCGATCGCCGTCATCTACCTGGTTTCTCCGCTGATACAGGTGAAAAATATCAGCGGCAAGATGCTACTGGCGCTCATGGTTGTCATTGGGGTGATTGCCAATCCCAACACCGTCTCGCAAAAAATCGGCGGCTTTGAGTGGCTCCCAGTCAACCTGTACATCAGTGGCGATACTTTCTATTACATCCTGTACGGCATGCTGGGCCGGGCGATTGGCATGATGGATACGCAAAAGCGTGCGCTCAGCTGGCTCTGTGCGGCATTATTCATTACCGCAGTATTTATTATTTCTCGTGGCACATTGCATGAACTGCGCTGGCGAGGCAATTTTGCCGACACCTGGTACCTCTACTGCGGCCCAGCGGTATTTATTTGCGCCGCCTCGCTCCTGACGCTGGTCAAAAATACGCTCAGCGCACGTACTCTGCCGCTACTGGGCCTTATTTCTCGCCATTCATTGGGCATTTATGGCTTTCATGCGCTGATCATTCACGCACTACGTACCAACGGAATTGAACTCAAAAACTGGCCACCGCTGGATATACTATGGATTTTCAGCGCCACGCTGGCGGGTAGCCTGCTGTTGTCCATACTCTTGCAGCGTATCGATACGCGCAGGTTGGTGAGTTAAGACTCACCCTTTTGTTCATTCGGCCCTGGACGCAGGAGTAAAACTTGTCCGGCCAAACACACGAAGAATGCTGCCGGGTATAACCCTATTTCGAAGGGCGCCAACGGGGCATTCCACACCCCCACCAGCAACAGCCCTGCCGTGATGAGCGCCACCATCTGACATACGGAAGCGAAGCGTTCATCGTTTTGATTGAGATTTACTGCGCGCTGATAGGCATACGTTACGAACATCCCCGTCATCAGCGCCCCCAAAAAATACCCCTTGCCGCTCAATAACGGGCATGCGCGCCATAAACCGATACTGTAAGTCAGTATGCCTGAGAGGAATAATATCCATGGCAACAGCCTGGTTGTCTTCATTGGGATCTCCTTATCCATCATGGATACAATATGAATAACCCGCTAAAGACAACACAGAAAAAAGCGACTACACAGGACTTTCAGAATACATCCATACGTGTAAATTATTATTTTCGTGGATATATATATGCGGCAAATTCCCCTCTGCTAGCCAGAGGGGAAAGTGGTCAGGACATCAGCGGTTGTAATTGCTGATAGATACGACGGAAAGTTTCTCGACGCTGTTGATAACGAGCATGACGCTCCGCGTCAGGATAATGCGCCTGCTCCAGCGTAAGCTGAGGCAGTAACTCTGATAACGACGTTTGCAGATTCATGGCAACTTGCGCCAGGCGCGCCGCGCCGAGTGCAGGACCAACGTCACCGCCGGTACGGTAATCCAGCTGCAATCCGCTGATGTCAGATAGCATCTGACGCCAGTATTCACTACGCGCCCCACCGCCGATCAGCGTAATGCTGGCGGGCTGAACGCCACAGGCATGTACCACGTCCATACCGTCAGCCAGCGCAAACCCCACACCTTCCAGCACCGCCTGTGCCAGTTCTGCCGGACCATGCTGATGCGTCAGACCGAAAAATACGCCCTTGGCCTGCGGATTGTTGTGCGGCGTACGCTCGCCGGACAAATAAGGTAAAAACCAGACCGGCTCCGCGTGTTCATCCGCCTGTTGCGCAGCGTCAATCAACGCAGGAACGCTCGCCAGTCCGGTTAATTTTGCCGCCCAGTCCAGACACGATGCCGCACTTAACATTACAGACATCAGATGCCATCGCTCAGGCAAAGCATGGCAAAAACTGTGAACCGCACTTTCCGGTTTGCTAAGGAAACCATCACTCACTGCAAAATAGACGCCGGATGTCCCCAGCGAAAGCATCGCCTGACCGGCATTCATCATGCCTACGCCAACCGCGCCCGCCGCGTTATCACCACCTCCGGCAACAACCGCAACCTCCTGCATTCCCCAGGCTTTAGCGACGTCTGGCAATAAGGTTCCGGTAATCTCGCTGCCTTCATAGAGCGCAGGCATATGTGCGCGAGTCAGTTTACAGGCAGCCAGCATGACATCGCTCCAGTCACGCTTCGCGACATCCAGCCACATTGTCCCTGCCGCATCAGACATATCGCTGGCAAAATCACCGGTCATGCGCAAACGCAGGTAATCTTTCGGCAGCAGGACTTTATCAATCTGGTTGAAAATCTCCGGCTCGTGGCGTTGCACCCACAGCAGTTTTGGCGCGGTAAAGCCAGGCATCATCAGGTTGCCGGTGATGGCACGAGACTGCGGAACCTGACTCTCCAGCATCTCGCACTCTTCAGCACAGCGACCGTCGTTCCATAAGATAGCCGGACGCAATACCTTCTGTTGTTCATCCAGTAGCGTCGCGCCGTGCATCTGCCCGGCAATCCCCAACGCTTTCACCTCGCGGAGTGAATGCTGCTGACCCAGTGCTTTTACCGCGCGATCCGTTGCCAGCCACCACTGCTCAGGGTCTTGTTCTGACCATAACGGGTGCGGGCGCGAGACGGTGAGTTTCTCCGTTTTTGAAGCCACCACATCGCCCTGCTCATTGAGCAGAATGGCCTTTACGCCTGATGTGCCAAGATCTATCCCGATATACATAAGGCATCGTTCCTTAAAGAAAGGCCCGGTAGCGCTAGCTGACCGGGCTTACGGACGTTCTCAGAGACCCGTTATTTGTCGAACAAATAATGGTTTACCAGATTTTCCAGCAATTCCTGATGACCGCTCTGGTGCACTGGCGCCAGATTGTGTTGTTCAGCGTACTGCGCAATTTCTGTCAGCGTCATCTGGCCTTTCAGAATTTGCTGGCCCAGCTCACCATTCCAACCGGCATAACGTTTAGCCACACGCTGATCCAGACCACCGTCTTCAATCATACGGGCCGCAATTTTCAGGGACAGCGCCATGGTATCCATCGCGCCAATATGACCATAGAACAGATCGTATTTATCGGTACTCTGACGACGTACTTTGGCATCAAAGTTCAGGCCGCCGGTAGTGAAGCCGCCCGCTTTCAGGATTTCGTACATCACCAGCGCATTCTCTTCTACGCTGTTCGGGAACTGGTCTGTATCCCAGCCCAGCTGTGCGTCGCCGCGGTTGGCATCGACAGAGCCAAACAGACCCAGCGCGATAGCAGTGGCGATTTCGTGATGGAACGAATGGCCTGCAAGCGTAGCGTGGTTGGCTTCGATATTCAGTTTGATCTCTTTTTCCAGACCGAACTGCTTGAGGAATCCGTACACGGTCGCCGCATCGTAGTCGTACTGGTGCTTGGTCGGTTCCTGCGGTTTCGGCTCGATAAGCAAAGTGCCCTGGAAACCGATTTTGTGTTTGTGTTCCACGACTAATTGCATGAAACGACCAATCTGCTCACGTTCCTGACGCAGATCGGTATTCAGCAGTGTTTCATAACCTTCACGGCCGCCCCACAGAACGTAGTTTTCACCACCTAACTTGTGCGTGGCATCCATGGCCGTAACCACCTGCGTGGCGGCCCAGCTGAACACTTCTGGATCTGGGTTTGTGGCCGCACCCGCACCGTAGCGTGGGTTAGTGAAGCAGTTTGCTGTACCCCACAGCAGCTTCACGCCGCTCTGTTCCTGTTTTGCCGCCAGCACATCAACCATCTGCGCAAAGTTGTTTTTGTACTCTTTCAAAGACGCGCCTTCCGGCGAAACATCCACGTCATGGAAGCAGTAGTAAGGCACGTTCAGCTTGTGGAAAAACTCAAATGCCACATCCGCTTTGCGTTTCGCCAGTGCCAGAGCTTCACCAGGCTGCTGCCATGGACGATCGAAAGCGCCCATACCGAACATATCCGCCCCGTTCCAGCAGAAGGTATGCCAGTAGCAGGCCGCAAAACGCAGATGATCTTCCATGCGCTTGCCCAATACGATTTCGTCAGGGTTGTAATGGCGAAATGCGAGCGGGTTGGTGGATTGAGTGCCTTCGAAACGAACACGATCGAGTTGGTCAAAATAAGCCGGCATAATAAGCTCCATAATCAGGTAATACGGCAAGTAAACTGCGATATGGCTATACTGGAATTTCCTGATTTATTGCTCAATTACGTTATTTCACACCGCCATTAAGAGAATACCCAAACGTGCGCTGGCTCCCAAAAAAACGCGCTAAATAAAGAAATAAAAAAGCGATCGCGATCGAAGGTTAGTCATTAAACAAAAAACCGTAATGCGCAGATAAAAAATGACAATTGTCATCCCGCGACCAGTATGTAAATTTTGCGTAGCCTCAGGCAATCAGGAATTTTGTCACGCTTCATCAAGCAGTCGTACCTGCGGTTTTGCTAGTATCGACAGGCCCACGTTAACCTTTCCAGGACAGGTTCTTATGTTTGATAAACGTCACCGCATCACTCTGCTATTTAATGCCAATAAAGCCTACGACCGCCAGGTGGTAGAAGGTGTGGGTGAATATTTACAGGCATCGCAATCCGAGTGGGATATATTCATTGAGGAAGATTTCCGCGCCCGTATCGATAATATTAAAGACTGGTTAGGCGACGGCGTTATTGCTGATTATGACGATGATGATATTGCGCAATTACTTGCCGATGTTGAAGTTCCCATCATCGGCGTTGGAGGCTCCTACCATCTGGAGCAAGATTATCCACCGGTACATTACATCGCCACCGACAACCATGCGTTGGTAGAAAGCGCTTTCCTGCACCTGAAGGAAAAAGGGGTTAACCGCTTTGCATTCTATGGTCTGCCATCGTCAAGCGGCAAACGCTGGGCCGCGGAACGTGAATATGCGTTTTGCCAGTTGGTTGCCAAAGAGAAGTACCGCGGCGTTGTCTATCAGGGGCTGGAAACCGCACCGGAAAACTGGCAGCACGCGCAAAATCGTCTGGCGGACTGGCTACAAACACTACCGCCGCAAACCGGTATTATCGCCGTTACCGATGCACGGGCACGACACGTCCTGCAAGTTTGCGAACACCTGCATATTCCGGTTCCGGAAAAGCTGTGTGTGATTGGGATCGACAACGAAGAACTGACCCGCTATCTGTCGCGGGTGGCGCTTTCATCCGTGGCTCAGGGAGCCAGGCAGATGGGGTATCAGGCCGCTAAGCTCTTACATCGTTTACTGGCAAATGAAGAGCTGCCGCTGCAACGTACACTGGTTCCTCCGGTGCGCGTCATTGAACGCCGCTCAACCGACTATCGTTCATTAACCGATCCGGCGGTGATTCAGGCGATGCACTTTATCCGCAACCATGCCTGTAAAGGTATTAAGGTTGAACAAGTGCTGGATTCAGTGGGGATTTCTCGTTCGAATCTGGAGAAGCGTTTTAAAGAAGAAGTTGGAGAGACTATCCACGCCGTGATTCATGCCGAAAAGCTGGAAAAAGCGCGCAGCCTGTTGATATCTACCACGCTTTCAATCAACGAAATCTCACAGATGTGCGGCTATCCGTCTCTGCAATACTTTTATTCGGTCTTTAAGAAAGAGTATGACACGACGCCCAAAGAGTATCGCGATGTGAACAGCGAAGTGTTGCTGTGAGGATTATTGCCGGATGCGGCGAAGCCGCCATCCGGCACACAGAATTACATATGCGCGGCGATTAAACGCTGGTTATCCTGATACATTGCGAACAGATAGTTGTTGTAGCTCTGTCCTTTAGTGGAATAACCCTTCAGCTTATGAATCATCGCGGTAGCGGTGACTTCCTGATCGGCTTTACGCAGCTGCGCACGTGACTTACGGAATGAAGAGTAAGCCGGATGCGTGTTCAGGTTGATGACGTAAGCATTCACCGACTCTTTCACAGATTCAAACTGTGAGTAGCCTTTCACCTTACCCGGGGCATTGTTACAACGACCTTTGCCACATTTCATGCCAAACAGGTTGTTGTTGCTACGCGCCAGCTTCGACGTACCCCAGCCACTTTCAGCCGCAGCCATGGTTGCCACCATACTGGTCGGGATAATGTCTACGCGCTCAAGCAGCGTATTCCATGGGATTTTACGCGTGTTGCCAGACCAGCTCACCTTGTAGCGCTTCGCGATGTCTTTCATACGCGTACGCTCAGTCGGTGACCAGCGGTTCTGGTACTGTTTTGAAATCAGCCAGTTACGATCCGCCGTAATGGCAGCATTTTGACTGGTAATATAAGGCATAACCGTCCGGAGAAACGCTTTTTTCCTTGGTGTTCCGGAAGGGTATTTTCGCAAATCAGGAAGTGAACTACTCTTTGCACTATTGCGAGAATACTCTTGTTTACTGCTTACCTGTGTATTACTTGTCTTGATTACCTGGGGCTTGTGACTCGTTGTCGCCGTGTGTGTCTTTGCCAGCACCTCACCCGAAAATGCAACGGTGAGTAACATAAGAATCATTGCCCCATATCGTCGAATGGGAGTCAATATCATTAGGTCTCCTGGTCGGATTTATACATTCCAACACCTTATATTTTTCACAAAAATGAGAGATGAATCTCAAATCATATCAAAAATAGCCGTCAAGAGCACCCAAAGGAATAGTCCAATTCTGAAACTATGTCACGCATTAACGGTTCAGGGTGCTATTAATTCGAAGAAAATGTGGAGGTTATCGCAAAATAAGTTCATTTTTTGCGCGCGATCGCTCACCCTCACTTCTCCTCCTGGCGGAATCGACTCAAAGGAGGAGTTTCCGGCCTGATTTCACTGGCAAACTGGCGAAAATCGCAGCACCAAGGACAGCATTATGAAACTTGCCGCCGTTGCGCTGGCGCTCATGCCCGGCATTGCCATCGCCTCATCATGGACTTCTCAGGGACTCCCCATCTTCGAAGCGGAAGGTACGGGTAAATTCGTCAGCCATGCAGCGTTGACGAAGGGTACGCGTCCTTTAATCCTAAATTTTGACCAACAGTGCTGGCAGCCTGCTGATGCGATAAAACTCAACCAGATGCTGTCGCTAAAACCGTGTGAAGGCGCCCCGCCGCAATGGCGCTTATTCAAAGACGGCGATTACACGCTGGAAGTGGATACCCGCTCCGGAACGCCAACGTTGATGCTCTCGGTAAAAAGCGCCGCAGACCCTGTCACGACCCAGATTCGCCAGTGCCCGAAATGGGATGGTTCGCCGTTAACACTGGATGTGAGCCAGACCTTTCCGGAAGGTGCCGTGGTGCGCGATTTCTACAGCCAGAAAACGGCAACGGTAAAAAATGGGACAATTACCCTACAGCCTGCCGCAGCCAGTAACGGACTGTTGCTGCTGGAACGGGCGGAAACCGATGCCCCGGCCGCTTTCGACTGGCATAACGCTACGGTGTATTTCGTCCTGACAGACCGCTTTGTAAATGGTGACCCAAGCAACGACCACAGCTACGGGCGTCGCAACGACGGCATGCAGGAAATTGGTACTTTCCACGGCGGCGATTTGCGCGGGCTCGCCAGCAAACTCGACTATCTACAACAGTTAGGCATCAACGCCCTGTGGATCAGCGCGCCGTTTGAGCAAATTCACGGCTGGGTCGGCGGTGGCACCAAAGGTGATTTCCCCCATTATGCTTACCACGGCTATTACACTCAGGACTGGACCACCCTCGACGCGAATATGGGTAATGAAGCTGACCTGCGTGCGCTGGTTGACGGCGCGCACCAGCGCGGCATTCGCATCCTGTTTGATGTCGTCATGAATCATACCGGCTACGCCACGCTGGCGGATATGCAGGAGTATCAGTTTGGGGCCCTGTACTTGTCGGGCGATGAACTGAAAAACACGCTCGGTGAACGCTGGACGGACTGGAAGCCAGCCGCCGGGCAAAGCTGGCACAGCTTTAATGATTACATCAACTTCAGCGATAAAGCAGGCTGGGAAAAATGGTGGGGGAAAAACTGGATCCGAACCGATATTGGCGATTACGACAATCCGGGTTTTGACGACCTGACCATGTCACTGGCTTTCCTGCCCGATCTGAAAACCGAATCCACCACGCCTTCCGGGCTGCCAAACTTTTATCTACACAAACCAGATACGCACGCTAAAGCTATTGCTGGTTACACGCCCCGAGATTATCTGACCCACTGGCTCAGCCAGTGGGTGCGTGATTACGGGATTGACGGGTTTCGGGTCGATACCGCCAAACACGTCGAACTTCCCGCCTGGCAGCAGTTAAAAACACAGGCCAGCGCGGCGCTGGTTGAATGGAAGAAAGCGAACCCGGATAAAGCGCTGGATGACAAACCTTTCTGGATGACCGGCGAGGCCTGGGGTCACGGCGTGATGCAAAGCGACTATTACCTTCACGGCTTTGATGCGATGATCAATTTCGACTATCAGGAGCAGGCGGCAAAGGCCGTCGATTGTCTGGCAAATATGGATGTCACCTGGCAACAAATGGCTGAAAAACTACAGGATTTCAACGTCCTGAGCTATCTTTCCTCGCACGATACGCGCCTGTTCCGCGAAGGTGGAGACAAAGCCGCCGAGCTATTGCTGCTGGCGCCAGGCGCGGTACAACTCTTTTACGGCGACGAGTCGGCCCGGCCCTTTGGACCAACAGGTTCAGACCCATTGCAGGGTACGCGCTCAGAAATGAACTGGCCGGATGTGGCCGGGAAATCTGCCGCCAGCGTCACTCATTGGCAGCGCATCAGTCAGTTCCGGGCCAGACATCCCGCCATCGGTGCTGGTAAACAGACCACGCTGACATTGAAGCAGGGATACGGATTTATCCGCGAGCATGGCGACGATAAGGTAATGGTGGTGTGGGCCGGTCAGCCCTGATCCCAACAGGCTTCTCGCTGTGCATACAGCGGGAAGCCCAACACAAAATAAAAAACCAGCCAGGCAAACATCTGTAGCACAAAACATCAATCCAGCCCGCTCCCCCTGATTTGCACCCTGCCATAGGTAGCGCTATGGTTAGCCACTTTACTACTCAGTTCGACAGACCCCCTGCTATGACATTCTCACTTTTTGGCGACAAATTTACCCGCCATTCAGGCATCACCCGCCTGATGGAGGACCTCAACGACGGTTTACGCACCCCAGGCGCCATCATGCTCGGCGGTGGTAATCCGGCGCAAATTCCAGAGATGCAAAATTACTTCCAGTCTCTGCTGACAGATATGCTGGCAAACGGCAAAGCCACTGATGCGCTTTGTAATTATGACGGTCCGCAAGGGAAAACCGAGCTACTGTCTGAACTGGCGAAACTGCTACGTGAGAAGCAGGGTTGGGATATCGAGCCACAAAATATTGCACTGACAAATGGCAGTCAGAGCGCGTTTTTCTACTTATTCAATTTGTTCGCCGGACGCCGCGCTGACGGAACAACGCAAAAAGTGTTATTCCCGTTAGCGCCGGAATACATTGGCTATGCAGATTCAGGGCTAGAAGAAGATCTCTTCGTCTCAGCACGTCCGAACATTGAGCTGCTACCGGAAGGCCAGTTTAAGTATCACGTTGATTTTGAACACCTGCACATCGGTGAAGAGACAGGGATGATCTGCGTATCGCGCCCCACTAACCCGACAGGCAACGTGATCACCGACGACGAGCTGATGAAGCTGGACCGGCTGGCCAACCAGCATGGGATCCCGCTGGTGATTGATAACGCCTATGGCGTACCATTCCCAGGCATTATCTTTAGCGAAGCACGCCCGTTGTGGAACCCCAACATTGTGTTGTGCATGAGCCTTTCCAAGCTGGGTCTGCCAGGTTCCCGCTGCGGTATCATTATCGCGAATGAAAAAATCATCACTGCGATTACCAATATGAACGGCATCATCAGCCTTGCACCTGGCGGGATGGGACCGGCGATGATGTGCGAGATGATTAAACGTAACGATCTGCTGCGTCTGTCCGAAACGGTTATCAAGCCGTTTTACTATCAGCGCGTTCAGGAGACGATTGCGATTATTCGCCGCTACTTGTCTGAAGATCGCTGCCTTATCCATAAACCTGAAGGCGCGATTTTCCTGTGGCTATGGTTCAAAGATTTACCGATCACCACAGAACTGTTGTATCAGCGCCTGAAAGCGCGCGGCGTACTGATGGTTCCTGGTGACTACTTCTTCCCGGGGCTGGATAAACCCTGGCCGCATACCCATCAGTGCATGCGGATGAACTACGTGCCAGAGCCGGAGAAAATCGAAGCTGGCGTGAAGATTCTGGCGGAAGAGATCGAACGCGCCTGGCTGGAAGGCTAACGCAAACCCGACCCAAGTGCGGGTCGGGCTCACTTCACAGCGGCTGTGAACGCAGGCGCTGTCGCTGAATGCTGACGGCATCAATACACTGCAACGCGCTGGTCGGGCAGGCCTCGACACACGCGGGCCCCGTCTCGCGATGCCAGCACAAATCGCATTTTATCGCCTGCACCCGCGACGAACGGGCAACGACATTCATTGCCCCAAACGGGCAGGCCAGCATACAGCTTTTACAACCAATACAACGTGCCTGTTCAACGAAGATATGCCCATGTTCACGACGAATGGCGTGAGTTGGACAAACATTCGCACAGGGAGCGTCTTCGCATTGATGGCAGGCGACCGCCGTGGTAAAGGCGTCGTCTTTGATGACCCGAATCCGCGGTATAAACGCAGAAGAAGAGACCGAAGCACAGTCCTGGTTTTGCTGATGCGCGACAACGCAGGCAACTTCGCAGGTACGACACCCAATACATTTTGCCGCATCCGCCATAATAAACGCGTTCATTGCCCCCTCCCTCTGCGTGAAAACCACAGAGTGCCAGAGAGACCGCCCCTGGCGCTTTGATCGGACAGGGGAAACGGTTAAATTTTGTCAGGTGACTGAATAACCTTAATCGCGAACGGTAAAACCCAGCTCATTTGAAATCGCCTGCGCGGTTTCCCGTAGCGGCTTGAGTAGATTTTTTTCCCCTATCTGCTTAAGTCGCGAGGTAGATAGTGAAATTGACACCGCGTACGGCACCCGACCATGAATATCAAACACCGGCACGGCAATACAGGAAACGCCCAATTCGTTCTCTTCCCGATCCATCGCCATACTGCTTTCGCGGATCTGCGCCAATTCGTCGTACATCGCTGGTAAACCGGTAATGGTATTGCGGGTCAGCGGCTGAATAAGATCCTGATGGCTCTCCCAGTAAGATTTCACATAATCCGCATGCCCAAACGCCATGTAAATTTTACCCATCGCGGAGCAATACAGTGGCATATGTTGACCGATATAAGCGCGAGTACGCAGCATGCCCGTCGTCGGTTCCAGCTTATAAATCAGAATCGCGTGGTCATCTTCACGGCTGGAGAAGTTGATTGTTTCACCAGTAGCAATATTCAACGCTTCGAGGTGCGGCGCGGCAACATGGATGATATTCAGTGACGACAGTGCCTTCTGCCCAACGGCGATAAATTTGGTGGTCAGCCTATAGCTACCCGCAGCAGGTGCAGGCGTGACATATCCGCAGGACTGCAGCCCTTGCAGGAGTCGATGCACAGTACTTTTGTTCAGCCCGGCCAGTTCAGACAGATGGGCCAGTGGGCACCCATTCGGATAGTTACTCAGAATCTCAATCAACATCAAACCACGGAACAGGCTCTGACTTCCGGCTGGCCTCTCTTTGTCTTGCGTCATTTCACTCTCTTTTGTGCCCATCGCTTCCGCTCCCCTTTTCGTCGCGCTCTGATGGTAGCGCAAAGTGTGTTTCAGTTCACGATCTGAACCGAAAAAACACAACTATTTGATTTTGATGATTTTAAAAAATAGACCACCCCGTTGATCTGTCAAAATTTGATCGCTATATTTGAAATCAGATTTCGCATAGTGAAATTTAGAGATAAAAAAGCGATCAAATTTAAACAAGGAAACAGGAATGAAAGTCACTTTTGAGCAGTTGAAAGATGCGTTCAATCGGGTACTGCTGGCACGCGGTATTGCCGTTGAAACCGCCGATGCCTGTGCCGAAATGTTTGCGCGCACTACCGAGTCCGGCGTTTATTCGCACGGTGTGAATCGTTTTCCTCGTTTTATTCAGCAATTGGATAACGGCGACATCATTCCTGAGGCCAAACCGCAACGCATTACCAGCCTGGGGGCGATTGAACAATGGGATGCTCAGCATTCGATCGGCAATCTGACGGCGAAAAAGATGATGGACAGAGCCATTGAGCTGGCCTCCGATCACGGTATTGGCCTGGTCGCACTGCGTAACGCCAACCACTGGATGCGCGGCGGCAGCTATGGCTGGCAGGCGGCGGAGAAAGGTTACATCGGTATCTGCTGGACTAACTCGATTGCCGTCATGCCGCCGTGGGGTTCGAAAGAGTGCCGCATTGGCACTAACCCGCTGATCGTCGCGATCCCCTCATCGCCAATCACCATGGTTGATATGTCTATGTCGATGTTCTCCTACGGCATGCTGGAAGTGAATCGCCTGGCCGGTCGCGAACTGCCGGTAGACGGTGGCTTTGATGATGAAGGCAATCTCACCAAAGAGCCGGGCGTTATCGAAAAAAACCGCCGCATATTGCCAATGGGTTACTGGAAAGGTTCGGGTCTGTCGATTGTGCTGGATATGATTGCCACCCTGCTTTCTGATGGCTCTTCCGTTGCGGAAGTCACCCAGGATAACAGCGATGAATATGGCGTTTCACAGATATTTATCGCCATTGAAGTGGATAAGCTGATCGATGGCGCCACCCGTGATGCCAAGCTACAGCGGATTATGGATTTCATCACCACCGCCGAACGCGCAGATGAAAACACGCCTGTCCGTCTGCCGGGCCACGAGTTTACGAAGCTACTGGAAGAAAATCGCCGGAACGGTATCACCGTTGACGACAGCGTCTGGGCAAAAATTCAGGCCCTGTAAGGAGCAACACCATGATCTTCGGACATATTGCTCAACCTAACCCATGCCATTTGCCTGCTGCGATTGAAAGGGCGCTCGACTTTCTGCGCACCACAGATTTTCGCAAACTGGAGCCGGGCGTGGTGGAGATCGACGGTAAAAATATCTTCGCGCAAATTATTGATTTAACCACGCGTGACGTTGCCGAAAATCGTCCTGAGGTGCATCGCCGCTATCTGGATATTCAGTTTCTGGCCTGGGGTGAAGAGAAAATCGGGATCGCCATTGATACCGGGAATAACCAAATCAGTGAATCGCTATTAGAACAGCGCGATATTATTTTTTATCACGCCAGCGAACATGAATCTTTTATTGAAATGATTCCGGGAAGTTACGCCATATTTTTCCCGCAGGATGTTCATCGTCCAGCATGTCATAAAACTGTCGCCACACCGATCCGCAAAATAGTCGTGAAGGTTGCTATTTCAGTTTTATAAAAGGAGCACAAAAAATGAAAGCTAACACTACCGGTTATATTATCGGTGCGTACCCCTGTGCACCCTCATTTCACCAAAAGAGTGAAGAGGAAGAGAAGGAATTCTGGCGACAACTCTCCGATACCCCGGATATTCGCGGACTGGAGCAGCCCTGTCTTGAACATCTGCACCCGTTAGGCGACGAATGGTTATTACGCCATACGCCGGGCGACTGGCAAATCGTGGTCACGGCCATTATGGAAACCATGCGCCGTCGCGGTATTAATGGTGGTTTCGGGCTAGCCTCCAGCGATGAAGAACAGCGTAAAGCCTGCGTGGCGTATTACCGTCATCTGCAGCAGAAAATCAACCATATCAATGCGGCCAACGGCGGAAAAGTGATTGCACTGGAGTTGCATGCTGCTCCGCTGGCGGGCAACCCGAACGTCGCTCAGGCCACCGACGCGTTTGCTCGTTCGCTGAAAGAAATTACCCGCTGGGACTGGTCCTGCGATCTGGTGTTGGAACATTGCGATGCCATGACAGGCCCCGCGCCACGCAAAGGATTTTTACCGTTAGACAACGTGCTGGACGCGATAGCCGGATATGACATCAGCGTGTGCATTAACTGGGCGCGCTCGGCCATTGAAGGGCGGAACCTCACCCTACCGCTGACCCACATGCAGCAGACCAAACGGGCTGGAAAACTGGGCGCACTGATGTTTTCCGGTACCACGCTTGCGGGGGAATACGGCGAGTGGCAGGACTTACACGCACCGTTTGCCCCTTTCTGTCCAGAAGGTCTAATGACCACAGAGCATGCCCACGAATTATTCGCCTGCGCAGGAGCAGACCCATTGCAATTTTCTGGCATTAAATTGCTGGAAATAAATGCCAGTGCAGATGTGAACCATCGTGTAGCGATATTGCGCGACGGTATCGCCGCATTAAATAAAGCAAAACTATAAAAATAAAATACTACTCTACGAGAATATTAATATGAACATGACCTCTCGCCCTACACTTCAAGACATACCCCGTCAGCGCTGGCTACGGATTATTCCACCTATTCTTATCGCCTGTATTATTTCTTATATGGACCGCGTCAATATCGCATTCGCGATGCCCGGCGGAATGGATGAAGAATTAGGTATTTCCGCCACCATGGCCGGTCTGGCCGGTGGTATTTTCTTTATCGGTTATCTGTTTTTACAGGTTCCCGGCGGAAAAATTGCCGTACACGGCAGCGGCAAGAAATTTATCGGCTGGTCGCTGGTTGCCTGGGCGGTTATTTCCGTTCTGACGGGATTAATCACGAATCAGTATCAACTGCTGGTTTTGCGTTTCTTACTCGGTGTTGCTGAAGGCGGCATGCTGCCGGTCGTGCTGACGATGATCAGCAACTGGTTCCCCGACGCCGAGCGCGGTCGCGCCAATGCGATTGTGATTATGTTTGTGCCGATTGCCGGGATCATTACCGCCCCGCTCTCGGGCTGGATCATCACCGTACTCGACTGGCGTTGGCTGTTTATCATTGAAGGTTTACTGTCTGTCGTCGTCCTGGTGCTGTGGGCCTATACCGTTTACGACCGTCCGCAGGAAGCACGCTGGATCTCTGAGGCGGAGAAAAATTACCTGGTAGAAACCCTGGCCGCCGAGCAAAAAGCTATTGCCGGAACAGAGGTCAAAAACGCCTCTCTGGGTGCAGTGCTTTCCGATAAAACCATGTGGCAGCTAATCGCGCTGAACTTCTTCTATCAGACCGGGATTTACGGTTACACCCTGTGGCTGCCGACCATCCTCAAAGAGTTGACTCACAGCAGCATGGGACAGGTCGGCATGCTCGCCATTCTGCCATACGTCGGCGCAATTGCCGGAATGTTCCTGTTCTCTTCACTCTCTGACCGCACCGGTAAACGCAAGTTGTTCGTCTGCCTACCGCTGATTGGCTTTGCCTTGTGCATGTTCCTCTCTGTGGCGCTGAAAAATAACGTCTGGCTGGCTTATGCCGCGCTGGTCGGCTGCGGATTCTTCCTGCAATCGGCTGCGGGCGTGTTCTGGACTATTCCAGCGCGTTTGTTCAGTGCGGAAATGGCCGGTGGCGCACGTGGGGTCATCAACGCTCTCGGCAACCTCGGTGGCTTCTGCGGCCCTTACGCGGTCGGCGTTCTCATCACCCTGTACAGCAAAGATGCGGGCGTTTATTGCCTGGCAATTTCACTGGCTCTGGCCGCGCTGATGGCCCTGTTGCTACCAGCAAAATGCGATGCAGGTGCCGCGCCGCTAAAGACGCTGAATCCACATAAACGTACAGCTTAAAACAATGCCCGGTGGCGCTTCGCTTACCGGGCAACCGTCGTAGGCTGGATAAGCGCAGCGCCATCCGGCAAAAATGAGATAACAAAGATGAGTAAGAAAGCGACCTTCTGGCTGGGTATTGATTGTGGCGGTACATATCTGAAAGCGGGTTTGTATGATGCCAAAGGTCATGAGCAGGGAATTAACCGGCAATCGCTGCAGACAATATCGCCATTTCCAGGTTACGCCGAACGCGATATGCACCAACTGTGGCAACAGTGCGTCGCGACCATCGCCGGGCTGTTAAAGCGCGCAGGCGTGTGCGGTGAGCAAATCAAAGGCGTCGGTATATCCGCTCAGGGCAAAGGTCTGTTCCTTCTCGATAAACAAGATAAGCCGCTAGGCAATGCCATTCTCTCTTCTGACCGACGCGCGATGGAAATCGTTCAGCGCTGGCAGCAGGATGGGATACCTGAGCAGCTCTACCCGATCACCCGCCAGACATTGTGGACCGGGCATCCGGCATCGCTCCTGCGCTGGGTGAAAGAGAACGCCCCCCAGCGCTACGCGCAAATTGGTAGCGTCATGATGGGTCATGACTACCTGCGCTGGTGCTTAACCGGCGCCAAAGGCTGTGAAGAGAGCAATATCTCCGAGTCGAACCTCTACAACATGACCACGGGTCAGTACGACCCGAGGCTGACTCAGTGGCTGGGCATCAGTGAAATCGACAATGCCCTGCCCCCCATCGTTGGTTCAGCAGAAATATGCGGGGAAATCACCGCTCAGACAGCCGCCATAACCGGTCTGGCGGCGGGTACCCCCGTCGTCGGCGGACTGTTTGATGTGGTTTCCACCGCACTCTGCGCCGGTATCGAAGATGAACGCACCCTCAACGCGGTGATGGGTACCTGGGCCGTCACCAGCGGGATCGCTCACGGCCTGCGCGACCACGAGCCCCATCCCTATGTCTATGGTCGCTATGTAAATGACGGGCAGTACATCGTTCATGAAGCCAGCCCGACTTCTTCAGGCAATCTGGAATGGTTTACCGCCCAGTGGGGCGAACTCTCTTTTGATGAGATTAATCAGGCCGTTGCCAGCTTACCGAAAGCCGGTAGCGAGCTTTTGTTTCTGCCCTTTTTGTACGGCAGCAACGCCGGACTGGAGATGACCAGCGGCTTTTATGGCATGCAGGCTATACACACTCGCTCCCACTTATTACAGGCCATCTACGAAGGCGTGGTTTTCAGCCATATGACCCACCTGAACCGCATGCGCGAACGTTTTACGCAGGCACATACCCTGCGCGTTACTGGAGGTCCGGCCCACTCCGACATCTGGATGCAAATGCTGGCGGACGTCAGCGGTTTACGTATCGAATTGCCACAGATTGAAGAGACCGGCTGCTTTGGCGCTGCGCTCGCCGCCCGCGTAGGCACCGGCGTTTATCACAATTTCAGTGACGCGCAGCGCAGCTTACAGCACCCGGTTCGCACACTGCTGCCAGACGCTACGGCGCATGCGAGCTACCAGCGTAAATACCGCCAATACCAGAATTTAATTACCGCACTACAGGGCTATCACGCCCGCATTAAGGAGCACGAATGATGAGTCGACCATTACTGCAACTGGCGCTCGACCACACCAACCTGCAGGCGGCCCAACACGATGTCGCACTGCTACAAGAAAGCGTTGATATCGTTGAGGCAGGGACGATTCTCTGCTTAACCGAAGGCCTGGCTGCCGTGAAAGCGCTGCGTACCCAGTGTCCAAATAAAATCATCGTTGCCGACTGGAAAGTAGCCGATGCGGGCGAAACCCTCGCACAGCAAGCGTTTGGCGCTGGCGCTAATTGGATGACTATCATCTGCGCTGCCCCACTGGCGACGGTAGAGAAAGGCCATGGCGTCGCGCAGTCCTGCGGCGGCGAAATTCAGATGGAACTGTTCGGCAACTGGACGCTGGATGATGCCCGTGACTGGTATCGCGTTGGGGTTCGCCAGGCAATTTACCATCGTGGCCGCGATGCTCAGGCCAGCGGACAACAATGGGGAGAAGCTGATCTGGCGCGCATGAAAGCGCTTTCCGATATCGGTCTGGAGTTGTCGATTACCGGCGGGATTACGCCCGCCGACCTGCCACTGTTTCGCGATATCAACGTCAAAGCCTTTATCGCCGGACGCGCGCTGGCTGGGGCGCAAAACCCAACGCAGGTTGCCGCTGAATTCCATACGCAAATCGATGCTATCTGGGGAGCACAGTATGCGTAATCATCCGTTAGGTATCTATGAAAAAGCGCTGGCGAAAGACCTCTCCTGGCCGGAGCGTCTGGTGCTGGCGAAAAGCTGTGGTTTTGATTTCGTCGAGATGTCAGTGGATGAAACCGATGAACGTCTGTCGCGTCTTGAGTGGAGTCCTGCTCAGCGTGCATCGCTGGTGAGCGCAATGTTAGAAACCGGCGTGGCAATCCCCTCAATGTGCCTGTCCGCCCACCGTCGGTTTCCCTTTGGCAGTCGCGATGAATCAGTCCGTGTTCGGGCACGCGACATCATGACCAAAGCCATTCGTCTGGCGCGCGATCTCGGTATTCGCACTATTCAACTGGCAGGTTACGACGTCTATTACGAGGAACATGACGAAGGTACGCAGCAGCGCTTTGCCGAAGGGCTGGCATGGGCAGTCGAACAAGCCGCCGCCGCGCAGGTCATGCTGGCGGTAGAAATCATGGATACCGCTTTTATGAACTCAATTAGCAAGTGGAAAAAGTGGGATGAAATGCTGTCATCGCCGTGGTTCACCGTCTATCCGGACGTGGGCAACCTCAGCGCATGGGGTAATGACGTCACTGCCGAATTGACGCTGGGCATCGACCGTATCGCCGCTATCCACCTGAAAGACACGCTGCCGGTAACCGAAACCCATCCGGGCCAGTTTCGCGATGTGCCCTTTGGCGAAGGGTGCGTGGACTTTGTTGGTATCTTCAAAACGCTGCATGAGCTGAACTATCGCGGGTCGTTTCTGATTGAAATGTGGACTGAAAAAGCAAAAGAGCCGGTACTGGAAATTATCCAGGCACGACGCTGGATAGAAGCACGTATGCAGGAAGGAGGATTTCCATGTTAGAACAACTGAAGGCCGAGGTGCTGGCGGCCAATCTGGCGCTTCCGGCTCATGGTTTAGTCACCTTTACCTGGGGTAACGTCAGCGCTGTGGATGAAACGCGTAAGCTGATGGTGATTAAGCCGTCCGGCGTGGAATATGACGTGATGACCGCCGACGATATGGTGGTGGTGGATATTGCCAGCGGCAACATGGTTGAAGGCAGTAAAAAACCCTCCTCAGACACGCCAACCCATCTGGCGCTGTACCGCCGCTACAATGAGATCGGTGGGATCGTCCATACTCACTCACGCCACGCGACGATCTGGTCGCAGGCGGGTCTTGATCTCCCGGCATGGGGCACCACGCATGCCGATTATTTCTATGGTTCTATTCCGTGTACCCGGCTGATGACCGTTGAGGAAATCAATGGCGAATATGAATATCAAACCGGTGAAGTGATCATTCAGACATTTGAGCAACGCGATCTCAATCCGCTGCAGGTTCCGGCAGTGTTAGTGCATTCACACGGTCCGTTTGCCTGGGGTAAAGATGCCGCAGATGCCGTACATAACGCAGTGGTACTCGAAGAATGCGCCTACATGGGGCTTTTCTCGCGCCAGTTAGCTCCGCAGTTGCCGGATATGCAGCCTGAGTTGCTGGATAAACACTATCTGCGTAAACACGGTGTGAATGCGTATTACGGGCAAAATTAACGTCCGGCGGCGCTGTGCTTGCACTGGTCTGTCATTTTGTAGGCCGGGTAAGCATAGCGCCACCCGGCGATCCTCATTTACGCCGAATTAATATGCTCTTTGCAGTAGCGCCGTTTCCACGCCGCAGGCGTCAGGCTGGTATGCTTACGAAAGATTTTGCGAAAGTAACCCACATCATTAAACCCACATTTAATCGCCACTTCGGTAAGTGACAGCGAGTCACTGATCAACAACTTTTCCGCTGCCCTTACCCGCTGGCGATGCAATGCTTCAGTTAGCGTCAGCCGGAAAGCGCTACGGAATACACGCCCCAGATAATCCGCATTGCAATGCAGCTCTTTCGCCAGAGTTGAAGCACTAATCGGCAGGTGGAACTGGGTGTGGATTATTTGTTGCGCTTTCCATGCCAGCGCATTACCGGGGCTATCTGCGGGTTGCTCGCTAGCCGCCGCGGAGATTTGCTGCAAAATCAGCAGTAGGATCAGTTCCAGCGCAACGCTGCGATGAATATTTTCCTGCTCGCGTAAGAACTGGCGAAACAGCGAAATAATATATTGTGGCTCGCTAACCCGCGCATGCTGAGGAATCGCAAGCAACGGTTCTGTAAGTGAAGCATCGTTTTCTGCTGTCACCTCAAAGTGTAGCCAGTAAAATTTCAAATCAGCCGGAAATTGCCCGACGCCAATATGCAAACGCTGCGGCCATAGCAGCAAACTTTCTCCAGCATTCACGCAAAAAACGGTCTGGCCTTCGCGAATCGTTAATGTCCCTTTTTCGACAAAGATGATTTCCCAGGATTGCAATTGCCGCGCCGGATGGCTTCCCACACCTCGGGAAATAAATAGCCCACCATTTTGCACTTTAATCGGAAGAGACATGGATAATTCGAGCATATATATTCAAATTCCCGCTTTTTACATTATTTAAACTGCTCTTTATTATTGATTATTCACGATAAACTTGCTTTTCGCTGGATCGAAATCACATTTTTATAATGAAGTCGGAATTGTCATCTTTTTATACTTTTCTCTTCCCTTGTTGACCCAAACATTTCGTGCAGAATAAATAACGTACTTTGCAAATTACAAACAAATAACCCGCAACGTAGCGGGATACTTTCTGAACATCCTCTCCGGGAGTTATTTATGACTTCGGCTCCGATTACGACATCTGATTTGGCACAGCGTGCCCAGGACGACAAATTATCCCTGCGTGAAAAAATAGGTTATGGGTTAGGCGATGCAGGCGGGACGGTAATTACCTGTCTGATCATGAACTTCCTGACATTTTTCTACACCGATGTCTTCGGGTTAACGCCCGCGCTGGTCGGCACATTGTTTATCGCCCTGCGCGTATTTGATGCCATTTCCGATCCGATAATGGGCATACTTGCCGACCGCACGCAAAGCCGCTGGGGGCGTTTTCGCCCATGGCAGCTGTGGGTGGCAATTCCCATTGGCATCATTGGCGTACTCACGTTTACCGTCCCTGACGCCAGCATGAGCGTAAAAATCGCCTGGGCATTCGGCACCTATCTACTGCTCTCTGTCGGCTATACCGCCATCAACGTACCGTATTGTGCGCTGATCAACACCATGACGACCCGCCATAACGAGGTGATCGCCTGTCAGTCCTGGCGCTTTGTGCTGTGCGGCGTGGCGGGATTCCTTGTCTCCGTTGGTCTGCCGTGGATGGTGGATATTCTGGGTCAGGGCAATGCCGCGCAGGGTTATCAGTTCGGCGTGGGCATCCTGTGCGCCATCGCTGTGGTGATGTTCCTGTGCTGCTTCTTCTGGGTTCGCGAGCGTGTGCCGCTGGCGATGATGGGGAAATTTACCCTGCGTGAACACATTGGTGGGTTACGCAAAAATGACCAGTTGCTGCTGATGCTGGTGATGTCTTTCCTGCTGATTAACGTCTTCAATATTCGTGGCGGCGGGTACATGTATTTCATTACCTACGTGCTGGAAGGCAGTACAGCTTACACGTCGCTGTTTTTCACCATGGTGACCTTTGCGTCCATCATCGGTTCAGTGGTTGTCAGCCCGCTGACCCGCCGTATAGATACCGTCAAACTCTATTACTACACCAACCTGGTGCTGGCAGCCCTGGCAGTGATGATGTGGTTCCTGCCGACCGGTCCGGCTTATCAAACATTATGGCTGGCGGTTATTCTCGGCAACGGCATTATTCTGGGCTTTACGCTGCCTCTGCACTTCTCGCTGATGGCCTTTGCCGACGATTACGGCGAGTGGAAAACCGGCGTGCGTTCTTCCGGCATGAATTTCGCCTTCAACCTGTTTTTCATCAAGCTGGCCTGGGCCTCAAGTGCGGGGATCATCAGCCTGTTATTTATTTTTGTCGCCTATCAGCCAGGCGCTGGTAACCAAACCGCCAGTTCGCTGCAAGGAATTACCGCGATGGAGACGCTGCTGCCCGCACTGTTCCACCTGCTGCTGGCGCTGTCTGTCCGCATCTGCAAACTCAATAATCCGATGATGTCGCGCATTGCCACCGATCTGCGTCAGCGTCATGTACAGCCTTAAGGAGCACGAAATGAACGTACTGGAAGTCGACCTGCATAAGCTCACCGTCAGCGATCCATTCCTCGGACAATACCAACAGTTGGTCCGTGATGTCGTGATCCCCTACCAATGGGATGCGCTCAATGACCGCATTGCAGAGGCGGAACCAAGTCATGCGATAGAGAACTTTCGTATCGCCGCAGGACTGCAGGATGGCGAATTTTACGGCATGGTTTTTCAGGATAGCGACGTAGCGAAATGGCTGGAGGCAGTCGCCTGGTCCCTGTGCCAGAAACCTGATGCGGAACTTGAGAAAACCGCAGATGAGGTCATCGAGTTGGTGGCCGCTGCGCAGTGTGAAGACGGCTATCTCAATACATACTTTACAGTGAAAGCCCCGGATGAACGCTGGACTAACCTCGCCGAGTGTCATGAGTTGTACTGTGCAGGTCATTTGATCGAAGCAGGCGTCGCGTTCTTTCAGGCGACGGGAAAACGTCGTCTTTTAGATGTCGTGTGCCGTCTGGCAGACCACATCGACAACATTTTCGGGCTCGGAGAGAATCAACTGCGCGGCTATCCGGGACACCCGGAAATTGAGCTGGCGTTAATGCGCTTATACGAAGTGACCCAGCAACCACGCTATATGGCGCTGGTAAATTACTTTGTGGAACAGCGCGGCGCGCAACCCCATTTCTATGACGAAGAGTACGAAAAGCGCGGCCAAACCTCTTACTGGCATACTTACGGCCCGGCATGGATGGTGAAGGATAAACCCTATAGCCAGGCTCATCAGCCCATTTCAGAACAGCAAACGGCGATCGGTCATGCAGTACGTTTTGTTTATCTGATGACCGGCGTGGCGCATCTGGCACGCTTGAGTCAGGACGAAGGCAAACGTCAGGATTGCCTGCGTCTGTGGAAAAACATGGCCCAGCGTCAGTTGTACATTACCGGCGGGATCGGTTCACAAAGCAGCGGCGAGGCGTTTAGCAGCGATTACGATCTGCCTAACGACTCCGTGTATGCGGAAAGCTGCGCCTCAATCGGTCTAATGATGTTCGCCCGCAGAATGCTGGAGATGGAGGCAGACAGCCAGTATGCCGACGTGATGGAGCGCGCCCTGTATAACACTGTATTGGGCGGGATGGCGCTCGATGGCAAGCACTTCTTCTATGTGAACCCGTTGGAAGTACATCCTAAATCATTAAAATTCAATCATATTTATGATCACGTGAAACCCGTTCGTCAGCGCTGGTTTGGCTGCGCCTGTTGCCCGCCGAATATCGCCCGCGTACTCACCTCTATTGGTCATTACATCTACACACCACGTCAGGACGCGCTATATATCAATATGTACGTGGGCAATAGCATGGAAGTCCCGGTGGCGGATGGCTCGCTCAAGCTGCGCATTAGCGGGGATTATCCATGGCATGAGCAGGTGAAAATCGCCATCGAATCACCGCAGTCGATATATCACACCCTGGCCCTGCGCCTGCCAGACTGGTGCACCGCGCCGCAGGTTTTACTGAATGGTCAGCCAGTTGAGCAGGATATTCGTAAAGGCTATTTGCACATCAGCCGAACCTGGCAGGAAGGCGATACGCTCAGTCTGACCCTGCCAATGCCGGTGCGTCGGGTATACGGAAATCCATTAGTGCGTCATGTTGCCGGTAAGGTCGCCATTCAGCGTGGACCGCTGGTGTATTGCCTGGAGCAGGCCGATAACGGTGAGGAATTGCATAACCTGCGGTTGCCAAAAGAGAGTGAGTTCAGAGTATTCGAGGGTAAGGGATTGTTCAGCCATAAAATGTTAATTCAGGCTGAAGGCGTGAAGCAAAGTAATGCCGATGCAGCACAACAATCGTTGTGGCACTACGATGTTTCCCCAGCTTCGCGCCAGGCGCATACATTGACGTTTATTCCGTGGTTTAGCTGGGCGAACCGTGGTGAAGGCGAAATGCGTATCTGGATAAACGAGCAGTAATAATAAGGCGGATGGCGGCGGTTAGCCCCCATCCGTCAATGTCTCATGAAAAGATTGCCCTCCTCCCTGAGGACAAACGGGTGAGAATCAGAAACGCCAGGTCAGACCGGACATAAAGGTGAAGCTGTCATCACGATCAACCATCGGACTATTTTTAATGTCATCCGGCAGTGCGCTATAGTTGGCGCTTGCCAGCAGCGTCAGGTTAGTGGTTAATGCGTATTTAGCGGACAGGCCAACATACGGTGTCCAGCTATCGCCTGGGGAATAGCTTGATAAACCACTACGACGGGACTCATTACCCGAAATGCCGTAGTAGTATTCATTGAATTTTTCGTCATAGTAGAGCACGCCAATTGATGGCGTCAGCGTCAGCTTGCCCATCGGCATTGGACGGAACAGTGAAACTTCCCCTACCCAGCCATTACTGTTGTCCAGCACATCCGCAGCGGCGGAGACTTTCACGCTACCCCATCTTTCATGGTGATACCACGCGGCACCCGCCATTGCAGTTGCGTCACGCTTATCCAGCGTTTTCATCGCGTGATCGTCATTGTCGCCGGGATCAAACTCCAGCGGCATATAAGAGGCAGTAATACTAAATTCATTACTTTCACTCTTAGACAAAATATAACCTAGCGTTGTTTGCCTAAAATAAAATGATTCACTTTCATAACTGACAAGCGGTACTGCATGAACATTATCATTATACTCGCGATAAGGTGATTCATTATATACAGCGCCAGCGCCAATAGAAAATTCTGCGGCAGTTGCACTCGCCATAAAAGAAAAGGCGAGCAGCGCCACAATATTGCGTTTAATTAACATGCCAACATTCCATTTTAAAATAAGCTACAAAGCGGGTGCATAATAATGCTTACAATTTCATCGGTGCAAGGTTCTTATTTATATAGTAATATATATAAAATTATATATATTGGGCTTGGCGATGAATAAATTACAACTTAAACACCGGGAACTGAAGATTATTTCGGTAATTGCTGCCAGTGAAAATATCAGCCATGCCGCTACTGTTCTCGGCATTGCTCAGGCCAACGTAAGTAAGTATCTTGCTGATTTTGAATCAAAAGTGGGGCTAAAGGTATTTGACCGCACCACCCGACAACTGACCCTCACGCCGTTTGGTATTGCGTTACTTCCTTACATCAATGACATGTTAGACAGAAATGAGCAGTTAAATAATTTCATTGCTGATTATAAGCACGAGAAACGTGGCAAAGTAACGGTATATGCACCAACCGGAATTATTGCTTACTTATCGCAACATGTTATTGCAAAAATAATGGATATTGGCGATATCAGTCTGGTGCTAAAAACCTATAACCTGGATCGCAAAGCATTTTATGAAGGCGTCGACTTTCCTGACGATTGTGATATTTTACTTTCCTATGCTCATCCTAAAGATGAATCACTGGTCGCCAGTTTTATCACTAAATATGCGGTTATTGCTTTTGCCAGTCGGGAATATCTCACCAAGAATCCTATTAGTAGTCCTGATGAATTAGTCAACCATTCTTGCATTCTAATTGATTCTATGATGATTGATGATGCCAACATTTGGCGATTCAATTCTGCTGAAGACAAAAAGATGCGTGACTATCGTGTGACGGGAAATTACATCTGCGACAATACACAATCCGCACTGGCGCTGGCACGTAATCATTTGGGGATTGTTTTTGCGCCAAATGAAAGTGTGCAAAGAGATTGTCGTTCCGAGATGCTGGTCCCGTGTTTCTCGGAGCAACATGAATGGTGGCTGGATTTAGTGGCGATTTTCCGCAAGCGTGAATACCAGCCCTGGCGAGTGCAGTATATTCTCGATGCAATGCTCGCGGAGATACGTCAGCAGCTTGCTCAGGCGATACGACAGCCTGAGTAAGCGAAATAGCCTGCGCTTAGTGGTCGAGATACAGGTAATGCACCCAACTGGTCATCCGCAGCAACACCTTGCGCATGACCGACACATGTTCGAAATGGTCAGAGTAAACGGCAACCTGGGCGTAAATCCCATCAGGTAATGCGTTCACATCCGCATTGTCATTCAGCTCAATCGTGGCGATTACCCCTTCCGAACCGGGCGTAGAGTTTAAAGATTGCAGTGCCCCGTTCGACTGGTATGTACCACCCGGTACTGCCGGACTAATGGCGGCCAGTTTACCGCTAAACACCTTACCCGGCAGGGCATTAAACACCACTTCCGCTTCATCGCCTGGTTCCAGTCGCAACAGCGAGTTTTGACGGAACTGGGCGATAATTTGTCGTTTCTGATCCGGGATGAATACCATGACCGGACGCATCGGCAGCGCGGCGGCATAGGTTCCTGGGCGCATCAGCACCTGAGTGACGTAACCATCGCTGGGCGCGCGAACCACGGTCTGGTCCAGGTTGAACTCTGCTTCCGCTAGCTGTGCTTTCAGGCTGGCAATTTGCGAATTCTCACCCAGTACCAGGCTGTCCAACTGGCTCTGAATTTGCTGTTGTTCTGCAACGGAGGATTTCACCGAGGCTTCCTGCGCCAGGTAGTTTTGGCGCGCCGCATCGATATCGCGTTCAGAAAAAGGATTCACCTTCGCCTGACTCCCCTGCGCATAGCGCTGGTAATCTTTTGCCAGTTTGTCACGCGTGGCCTTTGCCCGCTGCGTGTTGGCTTTCATTTCGTCTAACTGCGCAACCAGAGCCTGCTCTTTATGCTGTGCGGTGACAATATCAGCCTTCAGGCGATCGACCCGCGCCTGATAACGCCCTGGATTAAGCTTAAACAGAACCTCGCCTTTTTTGATTAGCGTATTCTTCTTATCCGTCACTTCTGTCACTACACCCGTTACCTGCGGCACCACGGGAATAGAAATTACCGCTTTTTGTGCCTTAAATGTATACGGATGGTTATAATTCATCAGTAATATAAGTCCGCAAACAATGAATATACCGCCTAATGCCGCGGTAGGAACTGTCCATTTATTTACAGGAATTTTAAAAATTTTAAATATTGACCATGCACACGCCACATAGGTCAGAACAATCAGTAAATCCATCGATATTACTCCGCCGGAGAGGTCTTGGCCTCACCCAGTTTCTTTTCCAGATCCGCAACCCTTGCCTGAAGCTGGATCAGGGAAGAATCCGCGCTCTGCATGCCCCACCCGCGTTCCGGGCGATAAAGCGTTGCCCAGATCCATAAAAAGGGCCAAATAACATGTAAGGTAAACAAACTAACCCAACCCGCAACATGTATTGCGTCGGCATGAGGATGGTTACGTTTCTTTGCAATTAGATAGGGAATATCATGCAGAATAATAATCCCGTAAAAAATGACCAGGAATACAAAAATAAGCACTCCTAATGCAAAATAATTAAGGAACATATTTGCCTCAGGGATTTAAATTAAGAAATTCGGATGCAATTTGATTTAAACAATAGAGTTGATAATAGTATTGGAATGACCAGATTGGATGCAATTATCTTATTTATATAACGATATATGGGTTTATATATACCCGTCGTCTTTTGAGCTGCTTCTTTGTTGGCTGCGTTCGTTCACCCCAGCCACTTACCTGAGGACATAACTTGATGCCCGGTACGCTAAACGCGACCGGGCAGTAGGTGACGTGAAATTAAAACAGCCCCAGTGGTTTATCAGAGTAGCTCACTAACAGGCATTTGGTTTGCTGATAATGCTCAAGCATCATCTTATGCGTCTCGCGCCCGATACCCGACTGCTTGTAGCCGCCGAACGCCGCATGTGCCGGGTAAGCATGGTAACAGTTGGTCCAAACTCGCCCCGCCTGAATCCCACGCCCCATTTTGTACGCCAGATTTCCGTTACGGCTCCAGACGCCAGCGCCAAGCCCATATTGGGTGTCATTAGCGATTTCCAGCGCTTCCTCCATGGTTTTAAACGTCGTGACAGCCAGCACCGGTCCGAAGATCTCCTCCTGGAAAACCCGCATGTTGTTCTTACCAAACAGAATGGTCGGTTCGAGGTAGTACCCCTCTTTTAACTCGCCATCCAGCTGCTTGCGCCGCCCGCCGGTGAGAACATCTGCCCCTTCTTTTTTACCAATGTCGATGTAATTCAGAATGGTTTCCAGTTGACCATGCGACACCTGCGCGCCCATTTGCGTCACGCTGTCTAACGGGTTGCCGCTACGGATACTTTCCACCCGACGAATAGCTCTTTCCATAAAACGTTCGTAAATGGATTCTTGTACCAGCGCCCGACTTGGGCAGGTACATACTTCGCCCTGGTTGAAGGCAAACAATGCAAAACCTTCCAGCGCTTTGTCAAAGAACGCATCTTCTTCATCCATCACGTCCGCGAAGAAGATATTGGGGGATTTCCCGCCCAGCTCCAGCGTAACAGGGATAATGTTCTGCGTGGCGTACTGCATGATCTGCTGCCCAACTTCCGTTGAGCCGGTAAACGCCACTTTTGCAATGCGTTTTGACGTCGCCAGATACTCACCGATTTCCCCACCCGCGCCGTTTACCACGTTCACCACGCCAGGCGGGAGCAGATCGCCGACAACTTCCATCAGCAACAACACGGACAGCGGCGTCAGGCGCGCAGGTTTAAGCACGACACAGTTACCGGCAGCCAGGGCAGGCGCCATCTTCCAGCTGGCCATCAACAGCGGGAAGTTCCACGGGATAATTTGCCCCACCACGCCAAGAGGTTCATGGAAGTGATACGCCACGGTATCGCTATCAACTTCGCTTATTCCCCCTTCCTGTGCACGAATACAGGACGCGAAATAGCGGAAATGGTCAATCGCCAGCGGCACATCTGCCGCGCTGGTTTCACGGATGGGTTTACCGTTATCCCAGGTTTCAGCCGTCGCCAGCAGCTCCAGATTTTGCTCCATACGATCGGCAATTTTGAACAAAATCGCCGCCCTGTCCTGCACGGAAGTCTGCGCCCATTTATCTTTTGCTTTGTGCGCGGCATCCAGTGCCAAATCGATGTCCTTTTTGCCGGAAGAGGCCACTTCGCACAGTAATTGCCCGGTTACCGGCGTCAGGTTTTGGTAATACTCACCGTCCACCGGTGCGACCCAGTCACCGCCGATAAAGTTATCGTATCGGGCTTTTAACTTCAGATGGTAACCATACTCGCCGGGATAAATACGTGTTGAAGGGGGGTTATTGGTCATGACCGTCTCCTTGCTGTAGGGGTACTACAAGGGTAGACGGGACTGGCGAATTATTCGCCAGCCTTTTACTGCTTTACGACAGGTATCACGAATTACATGGCAGCACGATAAATCGCCATGATTTCTTCATGTGTCGCCTGAATCGGGTTAGTGAAACCACAGGCATCTTTCAGAGCATTAGTCGCCAGAACGGCAAAATCTTCTTCTTTCACGTTCAGCTCACGCAGCCCAGCCGGAATATTCACTTTCTGCGCCAGTTCGCGGATCGCCGCGATGCAGGCTTCCGCCCCTTGCTCTTCGCTCAGTCCAGCCACGTTAGCGCCCATCGCAGCCGCGCAATCACGCAGACGAGAGGCAGCAACTTTGCTGTTGAAAACCTGCACATGCGGCAGCAGCACGGCGTTACATACACCGTGTGGCAGATCGTAGAAGCCACCCAACTGGTGCGCCATGGCGTGCACGTAACCCAAAGAGGCGTTGTTAAATGCCATACCTGCAAGGAACTGCGCATAAGCCATGGCTTCACGCGCCTGAGCATCGCCGCCCTCTTCAACGGCAACCGGCAGGTTTTCCGCAATCATGGTGACCGCTTTCAGCGCACACGCATCGGTAATGGGGGTCGCAGCAATAGAAACATAGGCTTCGATAGCGTGAGTCAGCGCATCCATACCGGTAGCCGCCGTCAGAGACTTCGGCATACCGACCATCAGCGAGGAGTCATTGACCGACAGCAGCGGAGTGACGTGCTTGTCGACAATCGCCATTTTAATGTGGCGTACTTCATCGGTAATGATGCAGAAACGGGTCATTTCAGATGCCGTACCCGCCGTGGTGTTGATGGCGATCATCGGCAGCTGCGGTTTTGCAGAGCGGTCTACACCTTCGTAGTCACGAATATCGCCACCATTAGCCGCCACCAGCGCAATGCCCTTCGCACAATCGTGAGGAGAGCCGCCGCCGAGAGAAATAACGCTATCACAGTCATTTTCTTTCAGCATTTTCAGGCCAGCAGCAACGTTACTGGTCGTGGGGTTAGGATGCGTACCATCGTAAATTACGCTGGAAATATCATGTTCCTGTAGCGCTTTTTGAATATCGCCAGCCATACCTAATTTCGTCAGCATGGCATCCGTAACAATCAGCGTACGGCGAAAACCATATTCCGCCATTGTATTCATTGCGTCTTTTAATGCGTCAGCGCCGATTACATTCACGGAAGGAATAAAAAATGTTGAAGCAGCCATTGTACGATCCTTAATTACTCTAAAGAGGTAGGAAGCATACGAGTGAAATTTCCAACAAAATATGATCGTGGTTGTTATTTTAATAACACTTACAATTAAAAAGCACATTAGGTTCATAATCTAATGTGCTTATTTCAATCAACATCTATTTTGTATTAATTCATTTAATCCATGAATTAATTGTTTCATTATTTTTCAGGGAACAGCAAGGCATCGCGTAATAAATGATCATTTCCCCGACGGCGAGTAAAACCAATGCGGTCAAAATATTCCAGAATTTGGATAGCCAATTTGCGCCCGACGTTAAGCCTGTCGCGAAAATCGGCGGCACATGTCGATCCCCTTTCCAGATCCAGTTCGCGGATCATATTGGCAAAGGCCACAATCCGATCGTTACGGTAATAACGATCTTTCACGATCGCGGTAATGATGCCTTGCTGTGCCGCTTGTCGTAACGCCACACGCATCATCTGTTCATCCGTTCCCGTCTGTTTTGCCAAATCGCGCACCCACCACGGCTCATCGCCAAAAAGTGGTTCTACTTTTTGCCAGATTGCCAACTGCTCATCGCTGAAACCCGCCTTATGTTCCGGCAAATGCAACCAGCCATGATGGCTATGGATCGCGCCACTCTCGCGCATCTTTTCAATTAGCAGCAATACCAGCGCTTCGTCTTCCATCGGCAAAGCCATACGGCGCAGGCGCTCGCGCCCGGGTCCTGGTTCATCACGGTGCTGCTCATGGTAGGTCGCCAGCGTATCGAGAACTTTTCGCTGCCAACGCGCGGCAACGGGGGCATTCAACAGACTGTATCCCGCCTGAATAAAACCATGTTGCTCAATCAACGGGCGCATCCCGTTGCCGTTGAGCTGACGCGCCCATGCGAAATCAGGAATATTCACCGCCCCACGCGTCAAATGCAGCTCCAGGGCGTCACCGTCAGTCTGCGCGTTTTCCAGCGCCGACAGCCACTGCAAATATTCCGGCTTACGCTTTCCGCGTCGCGGCGGATTAAGCGTCACAACACGTGCACCTGCCAGCGTTGTACGGGCAGAAATATCACGCAGCACCAGACGGTCGTTATCGGCAAGCCAGAGTGGTGTATCAAACACCAGCTCAGCTAGTGTCCCTTCAAGCAGAGAGATACGCCCGGTAACATGGCTAGCCGCGTGGTGAATATGCAACGGTTGCCACTGCATCAGCGGCGCGGCATGTTCTAAAGAAACAATCACGCGGGTAAAAGCCTCTGGCGGCGCATCGGAAAGCAGCCAATCGCCGCGGTTTAGTTCTTCTTTTTGCGCATCACCGGCAATATTCAGCGCAATACGTTGTCCCGCTTGCGCGCGGTCGGTGGCCTGATTTTGTGCATGCAGGCTACGTACGCGCATCGGTTTGTTGACGCCCGTGAGCCACAGCGTGTCACCGACATTCACTTCACCGCTGAGCGCCGTCCCGGTCACCACCAGCCCTGCGCCTTTGACCGTAAAGGCGCGGTCAATCGCCAGGCGGAAGCTGTGATCGCGGGCATGCTCGCGCGACGTTAATTGCAACAAATGGTCACGCAGTTCCTCTATGCCACGGCCTTCATTGGCCGCAGTGACGAAAAGCACCGACTCCGCGAAACCATAATTCCCCAGCGTGGCCTGAATCTCCGCACGTACCTCTTCAATTCTTGCTTCGTCTACGCGGTCGGCTTTCGTGAGTGCCACGGTGATCTGCGGATTGCCCGTCAGCTGCAGAATTTGCAAATGCTCACGGGTTTGCGCCATTACGCCATCATCACACGCCACCACCAGCAACGCGTGATCGATGCCGCCGACCCCCGCCAGCATGTTGGACAGAAACTTTTCGTGTCCAGGAACGTCGATAAACCCCAGCACCCGCCCATCCGGCTGCGGCCAGTAGGCATAGCCGAGATCGATGGTCATGCCGCGCTTTTTTTCTTCCGGCAGACGGTCGGCATTCACACCGGTAATCGCCTGTAATAACGTTGTTTTTCCGTGGTCAACGTGTCCGGCGGTTGCAATAATCATTTCAGCATCATCTCCATAAACCGGGTCTCGTCTTCAAGGCAGCGCAGATCCAGCCATAAGCGGCCATCATAAATTCGCCCAATAACCGGCACGGGCAGCGTACGCCAACGGGCTGCCAACGCTTCGAGGCGGCTCCCGCGCCCGTCATGTGGGGTAAAGGTTAGCGCCGCGCTGGGCAGCCTATCAACAGGTAGTGAGCCGCTGCCAATCTGCGACAAGCAAGGCATCACATTCAGGGCGAACTCATCACCGTAATGCTCTGCAAGCTGTGCCTGTAATAGCTGTGCCTGCGCGTGGATCGCTTCTTGTGAGCGGGTGAGCTGGCGCAACGTCGGCAACTTCTCCGCCAGCGCTTCCGGGTGCAGATAGAGCCGTAGCGTCGCTTCCAGCGCAGCCAGTGTCATTTTATCTGCCCGTAATGCGCGTTTCAGCGGATGGCTCTGCAAACGAGCGATCATCTCTTTTTTACCGACAATTATCCCAGCCTGCGGCCCGCCCAGCAGTTTATCGCCGGAGAAACTCACCAGACTGACGCCAGCGGCAATCAGTTGCTGCGGCATCGGCTCCTGCGGCAATCCATACTGGCTGAGATCGACCAGCGAACCACTGCCCAGATCCGCCACCACCGGTACATCCAGCTCCTGGCCAATTACGGCCAGCTCCGCCTCATCCACCGACTTTGTGAAGCCTTCAATGCTGTAATTACTGGTATGCACTTTCATCAGCAGACCGGTGTTTTCATTCACCGCCTGGCGGTAATCTTTCGCATGGGTCCGGTTGGTGGTCCCCACCTCGCGTAGAATGCATCCGGCCTGACACATGACGTCCGGAATACGAAACGCGCCGCCAATTTCCACCAGCTCGCCGCGAGACACAACCACCTCTTTGCCGTTCGCCGTGGCGGCCAGCATCAGCAGAACAGCTGCCGCATTGTTATTGACGATACAGGCGTCTTCCGCCCCCGTCAGACGGCAGAGTAAATCCGCCAGGGCCCGATCCCGATGTCCCCGCCCGGCATCATCCAGACTGTATTCCAGCGTCACCGGCGTGCGCATCGCCTGTACCACCGCTTCAATTGCTTCTTCGGCCTGCGACGCGCGCCCAAGGTTGGTATGCAGCACCGTTCCGGTCAGGTTAATCACCGGGCGTAGCGCGCTTTGCGATTCTCGTTCCAGCCGGGCGCTGGCTTCTTGTGCCCAGTCCTCACACCATGCCGGGAGCGCGTGCGTGTCGCGAATAGCTTCTCTGGCTTCGTCGAGCATGTGACGCAGCAGGTCAACCACCCGGGTATGGCCGTGAGATTCACGTAGGGCTGGGAAGGCGCTATCGCGCAATAAACGATCGATAGCAGGAAGCTGGCTGTAGAGTGAACGCATGTCGGTTGTCATGAAAGGGCCTGGCTGTTGGTGGCCCTCTCCACCGTGGAGAGGGATATCGATATAGGAAGGATTGTACCGTGACTTTGCTCAGGCGGACATAATACGCATCAAGCCTTTGGCGGTTCTGTACGGGCAAAACTCTCGCGTTGAAAGAGCGTTTCCACCAGTTTGACCAGACGGGGGCGATCAACACACCAGCCGGGCGCAACCCGACGGAAATTGAGATAACCGACGGCGCAGGCAATCGCAATGGTTGCCAGGTTAACCGTATCCGTTTTCAGCGTACCTTCCGCCAGATAGCCTTCCAGCACATCCAGACTACGGGTGATCTTCTCACGCTGACGTAACAATTCAGTTTCTGACTGCTGCGCGGCAGGGCGAGCCTGTTCGCGCACCGAAACTAAACCGGCATCCATAATGCCGTCTGCCAACGCTTCCAACTGGCGTACCTTCAGCGCGGCCAGCGGATCACGCGGCAGCATGGCTGGTGCAATATCCAGTAGCTCTATATATTCCGCGATGATAGGAGAATCAAACCAATACTCGCCCGCATCGGTGACCAACGCGGGTACTTTACCTAACGGGTTATAGCGCGCCACGCCGCTATCCGCGTTATAGGGGAGTTCATTCACAAATTCGAAGGTGATGCCCTTTTCCAGTAACAGAATAGAAATTTTACGCACAAAAGGGCTGGTATAGCTGCCAATGAGTTTCATGCCGGGTCCTTTTTGCCAACAAAAAAGCGGTGCCCAACGATAGTGGGACACCGCTTAGTATGGCTCAGGTCACTGAAAATGGCAGGTGATGGCAGTCTCAATGATCCAAATAAAGGTAATGCATCCAGCTGGTCATGCGCAGCAGCACTTTACGCATCACCGACACGTGGGCGAAATGATCGGAATAGACTGCAACCTGGGCATAGATACCGTCCGGCAGCGCCTCCACATCGGCATTCGGATCCAGTTCAATGGTTGCCAATACGCCATCGGTCCCCGGCACCACCGTTAAGGACTGTAATGCCCCCTGCGCCTGATAAGAACCTCCCGGCACAACGGGAAGGATACTGGTTAGTTTGCCGCTGAACACCTGGCCTGGCAGCGCGTTGAATACCACTTCGGCTTCATCGCCCGGCTCAAGACGCAGCAGTGAGTTCTGGCGAAATTGCGCCACGATTAGCCGTTTTTGTTCAGGAATAAATACCATAACTGGTCGCAGAGGCAACGCGGCGGCGTAAGTCCCCGGGCGAATGAGCACCTGCGTCACGTAACCGTTGCTGGGCGCACGCACAACGGTCTGCTCAAGATTATATTTGGCTTCGGCAAGCTGGGCGCGCAGGGAGGCGACCTGGGATTGCTCACCGTTGACCATACTGTCTAACTGGCTCTGAATCTGCGTCTGTTCCGCTACTGAGCCTTTGACCAGCGCATCCTGTGCCAGATAGTTTTGCCGGGCGTTATCGATATCGCTTTCAGAGAACGGGTTAACCTTCGCCTGACTGCCTTTCAAATAGCGTTGATAATCTTTATACAGGCGGTCACGTTCCGCAGACACGCGGGTGGTATTGGCGACCGCTTCCGACAACTGTGCTTTCAGGTTGTCGATGTTGTGCGTAGCGGTAACCAGATCAGCCTGCAGCCTGTCGACACGCGCCTGATACCGTACCGGATCGAGCTTAAACAGCACATCGCCTTTTTTAATTAGCTGATTATTTTTATCCGTTACCTCACTAACAATTCCTGTGACTTGCGGAGTGACCGGAATTGAAATAACCGCTTTTTGCGCCGTAAAGGTATACGGGTGGTTATAGTTCATTAATAAAATCAATCCCGCAACAATGAACACCCCACCTAATGCAGCGGTAGCAAGCGTCCATTGGTTTACCGGAATACGGAATATTTTAAAGATGGCCCAGGCAAAGGCCACATAGGTCAGGACTATCAACAAATCCATGATTAAATCTCCGGAAAGGTGGAGTTATCGGTTTTTTTCTCCCCATCCAGTCTTTTTTCCAACTGGGTGATTCGCGCTGCCAGCGCGGCAATCTCAGGGTCTGACTCCTTTCCGGTCGGTGTGATGTGTGACTGCATTCCCCATCCCTTTTCAGGCTGGTAGAGCGTGGCCCAGATCCACAGGAACGGCCAAATAACATGAAGAGTGAACAAGCTCACCCATCCTGCAGTATGGATGGCATCGGCATGGGGATGGTTGCGCTTCTTAGCCATGTTATAGGGGATATCGTGGATAGCGATGATTCCATAAAACAGAACCAGAAATACGAAAATCAGCACGCCCAACGCGAAATAATTTAGAAACATACCTGCCTCGAATTCGGTGATGCTGCCAACTTACTGATTTAGTGTATGATGGTGTTTTTGAGGTGCTCCAGTGGCTTCTGTTTCTATCAGCTGTCCCTCCTGTTCAGCTACTGACGGGGTGGTGCGTAACGGCAAAAGCACCGCCGGACATCAGCGCTATCTCTGCTCTCACTGCCGTAAAACATGGCAACTGCAGTTCACTTACACCGCTTCTCAACCCGGTACGCACCAGAAAATCATTGATATGGCCATGAATGGCGTTGGATGCCGGGCAACAGCCCGCATTATGGGCGTTGGCCTCAACACGATTTTACGTCACTTAAAAAACTCAGGCCGCAGTCGGTAACCTCGCGCATACAGCCGGGCAGTGACGTCATCGTCTGCGCGGAAATGGACGAACAGTGGGGATACGTCGGGGCTAAATCGCGCCAGCGCTGGCTGTTTTACGCGTATGACAGTCTCCGGAAGACGGTTGTTGCGCACGTATTCGGTGAACGCACTATGGCGACGCTGGGGCGTCTTATGAGCCTGCTGTCACCCTTTGACGTGGTGATATGGATGACGGATGGCTGGCCGCTGTATGAATCCCGCCTGAAGGGAAAGCTGCACGTAATCAGCAA
>NZ_JAOWGU010000030.1:0-2329 GCF_030332975.1 Citrobacter sp. Cpo032 | reverse complement strand
TTCGCCAAAACATCTTCGGCGTTGTAAGGTTAAGCCTCACGGTTCATTAGTATCGGTTAGCTCAATGTATCGCTACACTTACACACCCGACCTATCAACGTCGTCGTCTTCAACGTTCCTTCAGGAGACTTAAAGTCTCAGGGAGAACTCATCTCGGGGCAAGTTTCGTGCTTAGATGCTTTCAGCACTTATCTCTTCCGCATTTAGCTACCGGGCAATGCCATTGGCATGACAACCCGAACACCAGTGATGCGTCCACTCCGGTCCTCTCGTACTAGGAGCAGCCCCCCTCAATTCTCCAGCGCCCACGGCAGATAGGGACCGAACTGTCTCACGACGTTCTAAACCCAGCTCGCGTACCACTTTAAATGGCGAACAGCCATACCCTTGGGACCTACTTCAGCCCCAGGATGTGATGAGCCGACATCGAGGTGCCAAACACCGCCGTCGATATGAACTCTTGGGCGGTATCAGCCTGTTATCCCCGGAGTACCTTTTATCCGTTGAGCGATGGCCCTTCCATTCAGAACCACCGGATCACTAAGACCTGCTTTCGCACCTGCTCGAGCCGTCACTCTCGCAGTCAAGCTAGCTTATGCCTTTGCACTAACCTCCTGATGTCCGACCAGGATTAGCTAACCTTCGTGCTCCTCCGTTACTCTTTAGGAGGAGACCGCCCCAGTCAAACTACCCACCAGACACTGTCCGCAACCCGGATTACGGGTCTACGTTAGAACACCAGCCATTAAAGGGTGGTATTTCAAGGATGGCTCCATGCAGACTGGCGTCCACACTTCAAAGCCTCCCACCTATCCTACACATCAAGGACCAGTGTTCAGTGTCAAGCTATAGTAAAGGTTCACGGGGTCTTTCCGTCTTGCCGCGGGTACACTGCATCTTCACAGCGAGTTCAATTTCACTGAGTCTCGGGTGGAGACAGCCTGGCCATCATTACGCCATTCGTGCAGGTCGGAACTTACCCGACAAGGAATTTCGCTACCTTAGGACCGTTATAGTTACGGCCGCCGTTTACCGGGGCTTCGATCAAGAGCTTCTCCTTACGGATAACCCCATCAATTAACCTTCCGGCACCGGGCAGGCGTCACACCGTATACGTCCACTTTCGTGTTTGCACAGTGCTGTGTTTTTAATAAACAGTTGCAGCCAGCTGGTATCTTCGACTGATTTCAGCTCCATGAGTAAATCACTTCACCTACATATCAGCGTGCCTTCTCCCGAAGTTACGGCACCATTTTGCCTAGTTCCTTCACCCGAGTTCTCTCAAGCGCCTTGGTATTCTCTACCTGACCACCTGTGTCGGTTTGGGGTACGATTTCGTGTTACCTGATGCTTAGAGGCTTTTCCTGGAAGCAGGGCATTTGTTACTTCAGCACCGTAGTGCCTCGTCATCACACCTCAGCGTTAAAAGGTACCGGATTTACCTGGAACCTCCGCCTACATGCTTAAACCGGGACAACCGTCGCCCGGCTAACATAGCCTTCTCCGTCCCCCCTTCGCAGTAACACCAAGTACAGGAATATTAACCTGTTTCCCATCGACTACGCCTTTCGGCCTCGCCTTAGGGGTCGACTCACCCTGCCCCGATTAACGTTGGACAGGAACCCTTGGTCTTCCGGCGTGCGGGTTTTTCACCCGCATTATCGTTACTTATGTCAGCATTCGCACTTCTGATACCTCCAGCATGCCTCACGACACACCTTCAACGGCTTACAGAACGCTCCCCTACCCAACAACACATAGTGTCGCTGCCGCAGCTTCGGTGCATGGTTTAGCCCCGTTACATCTTCCGCGCAGGCCGACTCGACCAGTGAGCTATTACGCTTTCTTTAAATGATGGCTGCTTCTAAGCCAACATCCTGGCTGTCTGTGCCTTCCCACATCGTTTCCCACTTAACCATGACTTTGGGACCTTAGCTGGCGGTCTGGGTTGTTTCCCTCTTCACGACGGACGTTAGCACCCGCCGTGTGTCTCCCGTGATAACATTCTTCGGTATTCGCAGTTTGCATCGGGTTGGTAAGTCGGGATGACCCCCTAGCCGAAACAGTGCTCTACCCCCGAAGATGAGTTCACGAGGCGCTACCTAAATAGCTTTCGGGGAGAACCAGCTATCTCCCGGTTTGATTGGCCTTTCACCCCCAGCCACAAGTCATCCGCTAATTTTTCAACATTAGTCGGTTCGGTCCTCCAGTTAGTGTTACCCAACCTTCAACCTGCCCATGGCTAGATCACCGGGTTTCGGGTCTATACCCTGCAACTTAACGCCCAGTTAAGACTCGGTTTCCCTTCGGCTCCCCTATTCGGTTAACC
>NZ_JAOWGU010000002.1:0-243 GCF_030332975.1 Citrobacter sp. Cpo032 | reverse complement strand
GGTAATGACTCCAACTTATTGATAGTGTTTTATGGTCAGATAATGCCCGATGACTTTGTCATGCAGCTCCACCGATTTTGAGAACGACAGCGACTTCCGTCCCAGCCGTGCCAGGTGCTGCCTCAGATTCAGGTTATGCCGCTCAATTCGCTGCGTATATCGTTTGCTGATTACGTGCAGCTTTCCCTTCAGGCGGGATTCATACAGCGGCCAGCCATCCGTCATCCATATCACCACGTCAAA
>NZ_JAOWGU010000029.1:0-262 GCF_030332975.1 Citrobacter sp. Cpo032 | reverse complement strand
TAAGGCGGCACGCCGCATCCGGCGGTTTTCATCCCGCACAGACGCAAAAAAGCCCATCCGTCAGGATGGGCTTCTTCACTAAATTTGATGCCTGGCAGTTTATGGCGGGCGTCCTGCCCGCCACCCTCCGGGCCGTTGCTGCGCAACGTTTAAATCCGCTCCCGGCGGATTTGTCCTACTCCGGAGAGCGCTCACCGACAGACAACAGATAAAACAAAAGGCCCAGTCTTTCGACTGAGCCTTTCGCTTTTATTTGATGCCT
>NZ_JAOWGU010000028.1:0-215 GCF_030332975.1 Citrobacter sp. Cpo032 | reverse complement strand
CCAGGCTACCGGGCCGGGCGCGAGGTAGCGTCCTTGCAAAGCGCGCCCTGAGCCAGCATCCATGCTGGCTCTCCCGGCCTGACGGAAACACGTCGGCAATTTTCAGCCGGACCAGCCCACACCTGACCATCTGCGTTTTTTGTTTAAACAGCAAAAAAGATTTAACTGGAAGTCAGTGCGTTGAAGCGATGACCCCGGTCCGGCTGAAAATCGAT
>NZ_JAOWGU010000027.1:0-321 GCF_030332975.1 Citrobacter sp. Cpo032 | reverse complement strand
CGCGGACAGCACCGATGCCGTTAACGGCTCCCAGTTGTTTGATACAAATGAGAAAGTGGATCAGAACACTGCTGATATCACTACCAATACCGACAGCATTAACCAGAACACAACCGATATCGCCACTAACACCACCAATATCAATAACCTGAGCGATTCTGTTACCGCGCTCGCCGATGATGCCCTGCTGTGGGATGCTAACTCTGGTGCATTCAGCGCTAACCACTCGGGAAGCGCCAGCAAGATCACCAATCTGGCGGCAGGCACCCTGGCCGCGGACAGCACCGATGCCGTTAACGGCTCCCAGTTGTTTGCCACCAA
>NZ_JAOWGU010000026.1:0-293 GCF_030332975.1 Citrobacter sp. Cpo032 | reverse complement strand
CCTGCATCCATATCGCAGTGCATCCGGGTCCAGCCCTTATAGCCCACCACCTCCGGCTCTTTGTCCGGCAGGTTTTGATAATTCGCTTTTTCTGACTCAACAAGATTATCCAGTCCTTTTTTCATAAAAATAACCATACCCCACGCATACCCTGGAGATTCAGGTCTGATGTGGGCATTCACATACTTGCCACCGGATTTATGCTTGCCTGGCCTGTAGAGATAATAGGTGTCATCAAAGTATTGATAGTCTATACCTGGACCACCCGGCGCCAGACGCGGGTCGTCAAAAGG
>NZ_JAOWGU010000025.1:0-291 GCF_030332975.1 Citrobacter sp. Cpo032 | reverse complement strand
AGTGCTCACACAGATTGTCTGATGAAAAGTAAATAGCAAGGCGTCTTGCGATTGAGACTTCAGTGTCCCCTTCGTCTAGAGGCCCAGGACACCGCCCTTTCACGGCGGTAACAGGGGTTCGAATCCCCTAGGGGACGCCACTTGCTGGTATGTGTGAGTGAAAGTCGCCGACCGAAGTATCTCAAAACTGACTTTCGAGTCACGTTTGAGATATTTGCTCTTTAAAAATCTGGATCAAGCTGAAAATTGAAACGACACACTGTTTCATTTCTCCGTAATAAGAAATGAAAA
>NZ_JAOWGU010000024.1:0-221 GCF_030332975.1 Citrobacter sp. Cpo032 | reverse complement strand
TATCTTCGAGTGCCCACACAGATTGTCTGATAAATTGTTAAAGAGCAGTTGCGACGCGCTTTAGCGCTCTGTCGCGAGGTCCCGTATATTACGTTTTCCTCATTCAGAGTCAAGCATTTATTTTTGCTTTTCTCTACGAGATTCTCAGTGGAACCCCGCTGACCCGGCGGCTTGTAATCCGTTGTTCCGTGTCAGTGGAGGCGCATTATAGGGAGTTATTT
>NZ_JAOWGU010000023.1:0-283 GCF_030332975.1 Citrobacter sp. Cpo032 | reverse complement strand
GTGCTTGGCGAAAATAAATACATGGTTATTTCCCTATGGCAATAAAGTATGAAGAATTCATTCCACCAATATTGTATTTAGCAAAAAATCGGGTCAGGTCATTGACGTCACGTTGTATTGATGGAAATTGTTGTGATGGAGAGGCAGGCGTTGACATTAAAACGCCTGGCGCAATAGCAATAACGCTACTCGGAAATGGTATAGGGAAATTGATATATAGCCCGTTAGAATCAAAAGACGCCTCGAAAGCCTGAATAACATATCCACTCGGCAACTTAAACCA
>NZ_JAOWGU010000022.1:0-213 GCF_030332975.1 Citrobacter sp. Cpo032 | reverse complement strand
TGGTGCATCCGGGAGGATTCGAACCTCCGACCGCTCGGTTCGTAGCCGAGTACTCTATCCAGCTGAGCTACGGATGCATCAGGGAAACTTACTTTACTGCAGATTTGATGTCGCTGCTAAAGCGACATCATGTAATATGGTGCATCCGGGAGGATTCGAACCTCCGACCGCTCGGTTCGTAGCCGAGTACTCTATCCAGCTGAGCTACGGATG
>NZ_JAOWGU010000021.1:0-253 GCF_030332975.1 Citrobacter sp. Cpo032 | reverse complement strand
GCTATAAGGGCTGGACCCGGATGCACTGCGATATGGATGCAGGGAAATAATCTGCAATGGGATATGCCAAAACCGCTTAACGTTTAAGGATAAATTATGAATAAGGGAAGTGCGTTAAAAATAATAATCGGAACTATTTCGCTATGTGCTATCGCTGCCTGTACAAAAAAAACACCCTCACAGGTAATTTACCGGTTTGATGATAATCGCTACCTGGAGTTGATCGGTTATGATTGTGAAGGATATGTTGTTT
>NZ_JAOWGU010000020.1:0-248 GCF_030332975.1 Citrobacter sp. Cpo032 | reverse complement strand
TAAATACAATATTGGTGGAATGAATTCTTCATACTTTATTGCCATAGGGAAATAACCATGTATTTATTTTCGCCAAGCACCCTGGGTTTTTATCCCATCGAGATGAAAGAAGAATACCTTACCAATGGTTCATTACCATCTGATGTTATAGAGGTTTCCGATAGCGTCAGAAATGAATATAACTTTGCACCACCTGAAGGCAAACAGCTAAGTTCCAGCCAAAATATGCCTGTCTGGATTGATATTCC
>NZ_JAOWGU010000019.1:0-245 GCF_030332975.1 Citrobacter sp. Cpo032 | reverse complement strand
ACCTCCGGCTCTTTGTCCGGCAGGTTTTGATAGTTGGCCTTATAACCTTCCGTTAAATGGGCTAAAGATGCTTTCATAAATACCACCGTTCCCCAGGCATCACCTGGAGATTCAGGTCTTATATGGCCGTTCACATACTCGCCACCGGATTTATGCCTGCCAGGTCTGTAGAGATAATAGGTGTCATCAAAGTATTGATAGTCTATACCTGGACCACCCGGCGCCAGACGCGGGTCGTCAAAAGG
>NZ_JAOWGU010000018.1:0-428 GCF_030332975.1 Citrobacter sp. Cpo032 | reverse complement strand
TTCGCGGAAAACACGGTACATATCGATACCGTCGCGAACGACAATGTGGTCAACGCCATTGAAAACCGCATGACCACGCTGATAAGCGGCGTGGCAGGCGGCGATGCCAAAGCGGGGGATACCGTTACCGTCAGCGTGCGGGGGCAGAATTTTACCGGAACGGTGGTCGATGATAACGGCGAACTGCGCTACGAAGTGGCGGTGCCGGTCGGCACGCTGAAGGAAGGTAAAAATGCGGTGGTGGTGACGCTGGTCAGCCACGATGCGGTGGGTAACGAAGTGACCGCGCTGGCGCACCGTACCGTGGTGCTGGACACTAAAGCGCATAACACCGTCAATATTCATGATGTCACCGCCGACAACACCCTGAACTTTACTGAGCTGTCGGCGGCGAAGCAGACGATTACCGGAAACGTGCGCGGGGAAGA
>NZ_JAOWGU010000017.1:0-232 GCF_030332975.1 Citrobacter sp. Cpo032 | reverse complement strand
TCATTTCTTATTACGGAGAAATGAAACAGTGTGTCGTTTCAATTTTCAGCTTGATCCAGATTTTTAAAGAGCAAAACTTCTTAATGCACTCGAAAGTACATTCAGAAGTTCATCATTCATCAGACAATCTGTGTGAGCACTACAAAGAACGTTTCTTTAAGGTAAGGAGGTGATCCAACCGCAGGTTCCCCTACGGTTACCTTGTTACGACTTCACCCCAGTCATGAATCAC
>NZ_JAOWGU010000016.1:0-210 GCF_030332975.1 Citrobacter sp. Cpo032 | reverse complement strand
CAGCCCGTTCGCTGCGCTCCCGGTCTGTCCAACTGGCTGCGCCAGTAGTCGAACCCCGGTCGGGGCTTCTCATCCCCCCGCAGATGTGCAACATGCGAAAAAAAAAGCCCGTACTTGCGTACGAGCTCTACTTAAAATATGGCGGTGAGGGGGGGATTGACTCGCTTTGCTCGCCCCTGCGGGGCAGCCCGTTCGCTGCGCTCCCGGTCT
>NZ_JAOWGU010000015.1:0-240 GCF_030332975.1 Citrobacter sp. Cpo032 | reverse complement strand
TCAGGCACAACGGTTGCCGGATGCGGCGCAAGCGCCTTATCCGGCCTACAGGCTTTATACCTGGTCTGTAGTTTCGTAGGTCTGATAAGCGTAGCGCCATCAGGCACAACCGTAGCCGGATGCGGTGTAAGCGCCTTATCCGGCCTACAAGCTTTAAACTGGTCTGTAGTTTCGTAGGCCTGATAAGCGCAGCGCCATCAGGCACAACGGTTGCCGGATGCGGCGCAAGCGCCTTATCCG
>NZ_JAOWGU010000001.1:0-248 GCF_030332975.1 Citrobacter sp. Cpo032 | reverse complement strand
GGAATATCAATCCAGACAGGCATATTTTGGCTGGAACTTAGCTGTTTGCCTTCAGGTGGTGCAAAGTTATATTCATTTCTTACGCTATCAGAAACCTCTATAACATCAGATGGTAATGAACCATTGGTAAGGTATTCTTCTTTCATCTCGATGGGATAAAAACCCAATGTGCTTGGCGAAAATAAATACATGGTTATTTCCCTATGGCAATAAAGTATGAAGAATTCATTCCACCAATATTGTATTTA
>NZ_JAOWGU010000014.1:0-126730 GCF_030332975.1 Citrobacter sp. Cpo032 | reverse complement strand
ATGCGGCGTGCCGCCTTATCCGGCCTGCAGGGGCCGGGCTGAACGTATTTTGTAGGCCTGATAAGCGCAGCGCATCAGGCTCATCACAACACCACGGTTACCATCTTATCCATTGCGTAACAAAATCAGCAAGTTGCTGTATGTCGTTGATATCTAATAATGGAACATCTACCGCCAGCGGAACATCACTGGCAACCGCGATAACATATTCGTCTATCGCCAATTCTTCAGGACTATGCCCGCAACCGTCGCGAAAAAGCACGATCTTAGCGACAGGTTCATGCTTAAACCCTTCAACCAGCACTAGATCCAACGTCGCTGCATCCATCCGGCTTACCAGATATGCTAAATCCAGTTCGGGCTCTTCCGGTGTTTCTACCATTAATGCCCAACGTTGCTGGCTGGCGACCAGCGTTTGTGCTGCACCGGCTTTGCGCAGTTCATAGCTATCTTTACCGGGCTTGTCGACATCCATATTGTGATGGGTATGCTTAATCAATCCGGGACGTATACCTCTGGCACGTAGTTCCGGGATCAACTTTTTGAGCAGCGTGGTTTTTCCCGTGCCGCTCCATGCCGCAATGGCGAGTAATGGGATCATGATTTATCCTGCCATTTTGCAAGCTCTTCGGGGGTGTTCACGTTTACGAACGCATCTTTATGATCGCTGAAATCGACAGCATGGCCGCCAGCCAGACGCATAAAGACCATGACACGTCGTTCACCGGACTGAAGATAATCCTGCAGCAAAGGCTGCATCGAGCGGTGCATCAACGCAATGGTTGGGTGATCTCTTTCCCCATCATGCACCCAGACAACCGGTGCAGCTTTGCGTTGTTCTTTTAAACGAGCGACCAGATTGTGAGGAATATAGGGCATATCGCACGGGCAAAACAGAAACCACTCCCCCGTTTGCTGCAGGAATACCGATAGCATCCCGGCCAGTGGGCCAGGGAAATCGGCCAAGGAATCGGGAATAACTTTCAGGCCGCTTTGCTGGTATATATCCCGGTGGCGATTGGCATTAACCACCACGATTTCGACCTGCAAAGCGAGAATGTCGGCCACAAGCCGCCAAAGAGGTTTACCGTCCAGTTCAAGCAGACCTTTATCGGTTCCACCCATCCGTCTGGCCTTACCGCCAGCCAGCACAACCCCTGTTATTGCACTATCCAGAATCACTGATATCGCCTCTTTTAATGTGGGATTGACCCTGCTAACGTATCTGTATTGAGCCTAAGGAGCACAACCATGAAATGTAAACGTCTGAATGAAGTTATTGAACTCCTCCAGCCTGCCTGGCAGAAGGAACCCGATCTTAACCTGATGCAATTTTTGCAGAAACTGGCGCAAGAGTCAGGTTTTGACGGCGAACTGGCGGATTTAACTGATGACATTCTGATCTATCACCTGAAAATGCGAGACTCAGCGAAGGATGCTGTCATCCCAGGTATTCAGAAAGATTATGAAGAAGATTTTAAAACCGCACTACTCCGCGCTCGTGGTGTAATTAAAGAGTAAAAGCTTGTAATCGCCGCCACCGAAAGCGCTGCGAAATGATATCCTGAATCATTCGTAGTATTTTCCGGATGATGGGATGAACGACAACGCTTTTAATTTCCAGACGCTACACCCGGATACCATCATGGATGCACTGTTTGAGCAGGGGATCCGGGTGGACTCCGGGCTTACCCCGCTTAACAGCTATGAAAACCGTGTCTATCAATTCCAGGACGAAGACCGTCGACGCTTTGTTGTTAAGTTTTATCGCCCTGAACGCTGGTCTGTCGATCAGATCCAGGAAGAGCACCAGTTTGCTCTGGAACTGGTAAGCGATGAAGTCCCGGTAGCTGCGCCGTTGGTACTGAACGGCCAAACGCTGTTAAGCCATCAGGGTTTCCATTATGCGATCTTCCCCAGCGTCGGTGGACGACAGTTTGAAGCTGACAACATCGATCAGATGGAGGCGGTGGGGCGCTATCTCGGGCGTATGCACCAGACCGGATCCAAGAGTACTTTTGCCTTCCGACCGACGATTGGCCTTGAAGAATACCTGACTGAGCCGCGTAAAGTTTTTGAACACGCACAGCTTATCCCATCAGGGCAAAAAGCGGCTTTCCTGAAGGCAACGGATGCGCTTATCGCGGTGGTTACCGAACGCTGGCATACTCGTTTTACTACGTTACGCCTGCACGGTGATTGTCATGCCGGTAATATTCTGTGGCGCGATGGCCCGATGTTTGTCGATTTAGATGATGCCCGCAATGGTCCGGCTATTCAGGATTTATGGATGCTTCTCAATGGTGATAAAGCTGAACAACGCATGCAGCTAGAAACCATTATCGAGGCTTATGAAGAGTTTAGTGAGTTCGACATCTCTGAAATCGGACTGATAGAACCTTTACGCGCTATGCGTTTAGTTTATTATCTTGCCTGGCTGATTCGACGTTGGGCTGACCCTGCGTTCCCAAAAAACTTCCCGTGGTTAACCGGGGAAGATTACTGGCATCGTCAGACCGCGACCTTTATTGAGCAGGCAAAAATTCTGCAAGAGCCCCCCTTACAATTAACGCCAATGTATTAATCGGAGAAACTTGAACATGAAAAAAATATGGCTGGCGCTGGCTGGTATGGTCTTAGCTTTTAGCGCATCTGCAGCGCAGTTCCAGGATGGTAAACAATACATCACCCTGGAGAAGCCTGTTGCGGGTGAACCGCAAGTGTTGGAGTTCTTCTCCTTCTACTGCCCGCACTGCTATCAGTTTGAAGAAGTGCTTCATGTATCTGATAACGTGAAGAAAAAACTGCCGGAAGGCACCAAGATGACCAAGTACCACGTCGAGTTTCTCGGGCCGTTGGGCAAAGATCTGACGCAGGCATGGGCGGTTGCAATGGCGCTGGGCGTTGAAGATCAGGTCACTGTTCCGCTGTTTGAAGGGGTTCAGAAAACCCAGACCGTTCAGTCTGTTGCTGATATCCGTAAAGTGTTTGTCGATGCGGGTATTAAAGGCGAAGACTATGATGCGGCATGGAACAGCTTCGTAGTGAAATCTCTCGTGGCACAGCAGGAAAAAGCAGCGGCTGATTTACAGCTGCAGGGCGTTCCGGCGATGTTCGTGAATGGCAAATATCAGGTCAACCCGCAGGGCATGGATACCAGCAGCATGGATATCTTTGTACAACAGTATGCGGATACCGTGAAATACCTGGTCGGTCAGAAGTAAAAGCAAAAGCCGGTCACTGACCGGCTTTTTTATTTGCAGCTTTAATCGCGTCGAGCTGCGCGTCTTTCTCACTCCACAGCGTATTCAACCACAGCTGAAAGCGGCGCTTGAATGCCTTATCGTTCACGTAATCACCGTGTAACTCTTCATGGATTGGCTCCAGATTCACCCGCACGACAATCCTCGTTAGCTTACCGCTCAGCATATCGTAGAACGGTCGGCTACTGTTTTCCGGATAGCACAACGTGACATCCAGCATTTTATCGAACTGTGACCCCAGCACATTTAATGCCATCGCAATACCGGCCGCCTTGGGTGGGAGCAGGTTTTGATAAGGAGAACGGGTTTGCTCACGCTTCTCATGAGTAAACCGCGAACCTTCGACAAAATTCACAATGGTTGTCGGGTGCGCACGAAATTTCTCGCAGGAACGACGCGTCGTTTCGACATCTTTACCACGGCGTTCCGGATGGCGAAGCAGATAGCCACGTGAATAGCGTTTCATAAACGGCATATCCAGAGCCCAGCAAGCCAGGCCAATAAAGGGCACCCAGGCCAACTGCTGCTTGAGGAAATATTTATTCATCGGGATGTGCTTACGGAACAGAACGCAAAGCACAACGATATCGGCCCAGCTGTAATGATTACAAATGAGCAGATACCAGTTTTTCTTGCTAAGACCTTCCAGTCCTTCAACATCCCACTTCAGCCGTGGATTAAGGTGCAGCAGTAGCGCCAGACCTTCACACCAGCAGTACATCATGAAATTACAGAAGACAGAAACCTTGCGCCAGACGACAGGAATGGGCAAAAGGAGTTTCACAACCCCGGCAAGGATGATCGGCACAGAACAAAAAATCGTGACCAATATGGTCAATACGATACTCAGCAACAGCGTTATCGCAGCGAGTATTCTCGTCATAATTAAATTATTCAAAAGGTTAGCCATAGACAGTGCGCGAAAGAGGCGCAAGGGGCTGATTTTATCAGAAAACGAACCAAATGATGGATCTTCCCTGAATAGAAAAAAAGAGAATATCTATCCACATCAGGATATAAGCTGTAAAAATGGAATAAAATGCCGTGAGTTTATTTAACCAATTGAAAATGTTGTATAAATACAATGGAGCATTAATTGCCTTGCTATATTTAAAGAGCTGAAAATTATTTATTCACAAAGTTATCCACAGCTATCTTTGCGAGCAAAGCAGAAGATCTGCAAAAGTTTTTCGACAAATGCGGCGAAAAACTCATGTTTTCATCCTGTCTGTGGCATCCTTTACCCATAATCTGATAAACAGGCACGGACATTATGGTTCAGATCCCAGAAAACCCACTTATCCTTGTAGATGGCTCATCTTACCTGTATCGCGCATACCACGCGTTCCCACCGCTGACTAACAGCGCAGGAGAACCTACGGGCGCGATGTACGGTGTCCTCAACATGCTGCGTAGCTTGATTCTGCAATATCAACCAACCCATGCAGCGGTGGTATTCGACGCCAAGGGTAAAACCTTCCGTGATGAATTATTCGAACATTATAAGTCTCACCGCCCACCGATGCCGGACGATCTGCGTGCGCAGATTGAACCTCTGCATGCGATGGTAAAGGCGATGGGGTTGCCACTGTTGGCTGTTTCTGGCGTGGAGGCGGACGATGTTATCGGTACGCTGGCGCGGGAAGCAGAGAAGATCGGTCGCCCGGTGCTGATTAGTACCGGTGATAAAGATATGGCTCAGTTGGTGACGCCGAATATCACCCTAATCAACACCATGACCAATACGATCCTCGGCCCGGAGGAAGTGGTGAATAAGTACGGCGTCCCGCCGGAACTGATCATCGATTTCCTGGCGCTGATGGGGGATTCCTCAGATAACATTCCTGGCGTTCCAGGCGTAGGCGAAAAAACCGCTCAGGCACTACTGCAGGGGCTGGGTGGGCTGGATACCCTCTATGCCGAATCAGACAAAATAGCGGGGCTGACCTTCCGTGGTGCGAAAACCATGGCAGGTAAACTTGAGCAGAACAAAGAGGTGGCGTACCTCTCTTATCAATTGGCTACCATCAAAACGGATGTTGAGCTGGAATTGACCTGTGAGCAGCTTGAAGTGCGTCAGCCCGCTGCAGAAGAACTGCTTGGCCTGTTTAAACAGTATGAATTTAAACGTTGGGTTACCGACATTGAAGCGGGTAAATGGCTACAGGCGAAAGGGACGAAGCCGGCGGCAAAACCGCAAGAAACTATTGTCGTCGATGAAACGCCTGAGGAGCCGGCCACGGTTCTTTCGTATGAAAACTATGTGACGATTCTGGACGAAGCGACGCTGGAAGAGTGGATCGCTAAGCTGAAAAAAGCACCTGTCTTTGCCTTCGATACTGAAACTGACAGCCTGGACAACATTTCCGCAAATCTGGTTGGCCTGTCTTTTGCCATTGAACCGGGTGTGGCGGCGTATGTTCCTGTTGCCCACGATTACCTGGATGCCCCTGACCAGATCGCGCGCGACCGTGCGCTGGAGCTGCTAAAGCCGCTGCTGGAAGATGAGAACGCGCACAAAGTCGGGCAAAACCTGAAGTACGATCGCGGCATCCTGGCGAACTATGGCATCGAGCTGCGCGGCATCACCTTTGACACCATGCTCGAATCCTACATTCTTAACAGCGTCGCTGGACGACACGATATGGACAGCCTGTCGGACCGCTGGCTGAAACATAAAACCATCACCTTTGAAGAGATCGCCGGAAAAGGCAAAAACCAGCTGACCTTTAACCAGATAGCACTGGAAGAGGCTGGTCGTTACGCTGCGGAAGACGCCGACGTTACGCTACAGCTGCATCTGAAGATGTGGCCAGAATTGCAGCAGCATAAAGGGCCGTTGAACGTCTTTGAAAATATCGATATGCCGCTGGTGCCGGTTTTGTCTCGCGTTGAGCGCAACGGTGTGAAAATCGATCCGGCTGTTCTGCACAAGCATTCAGAAGAGCTGACGCTGCGTTTGAATGAGCTGGAGCAAAAAGCGCACGAGATCGCCGGAGAAGCGTTTAACCTCTCTTCCACTAAGCAACTGCAAACTATCCTGTTTGAAAAGCAGGGTATTAAGCCGTTGAAGAAAACCCCTGGCGGCGCGCCATCAACGTCGGAAGAGGTACTGGAAGAGCTCGCGCTGGATTACCCATTGCCGAAAGTGATCCTGGAATATCGTGGTTTAGCAAAACTGAAGTCGACCTATACGGATAAGCTTCCGTTGATGATTAACAAGAAAACCGGGCGCGTGCACACCTCCTACCATCAGGCGGTTACCGCCACCGGGCGCTTGTCTTCAACGGATCCAAACCTGCAAAACATCCCGGTACGTAATGACGAAGGTCGTCGTATTCGTCAGGCGTTCATTGCGCCAGAAGACTACCTGATTGTCTCTGCGGACTACTCACAGATTGAACTGCGTATCATGGCGCACCTTTCACGTGATAAAGGTCTGCTTACCGCGTTTGCCGAAGGGAAAGACATTCACCGCGCAACGGCGGCAGAAGTCTTTGGTTTACCGCTTGATTCCGTGACCAGCGAGCAACGCCGCAGCGCTAAAGCCATTAACTTCGGTTTGATCTACGGGATGAGCGCCTTTGGTTTGGCGCGCCAGTTGAATATTCCGCGCAAAGAAGCACAGAAGTACATGGATCTCTACTTCGAACGCTACCCTGGTGTGTTGGAATACATGGAACGCACCCGCGCGCAGGCGAAAGAGCAAGGCTATGTAGAAACGCTGGAAGGTCGCCGTCTCTATTTACCGGATATTAAATCCAGTAATGGTGCTCGTCGCGCTGGTGCTGAACGTGCGGCTATTAACGCCCCGATGCAGGGAACTGCCGCAGACATTATCAAACGAGCCATGATTGCCGTGGATGGATGGCTGCAAACCGAGCAACCGCGCGTGCGCATGATCATGCAGGTACACGATGAACTGGTGTTTGAAGTGCACAAAGATGATCTGGAAAGCGTCTCCAAAAAGATCCACCAACTGATGGAAAACGAGACTCAGATTGACGTGCCGTTGCTGGTGGAAGTCGGGAGTGGTGAAAACTGGGATCAGGCGCACTAAGGGTTTACTTAATAACGCGCCTTTTTCGTAACTAAGCAACATAAGAGAGAGCTTTTTGTGATGTCCATTAGAATTCCCTATGTAAGGAATGAAAAAAAATTACAAAAAGTGCTTTCTGAGCTGCTCAAAAAAGAGTAAAGTTATTCTCGTAGGGTACAGAGGTAAGATGTTCTATCTTTCAGACCTTTTACTTCACGTAATCGGATTTGGCTGAATATTTTAGCCGCCCCAGTCAGTAATGACTGGGGCGTTTTTTATTGTGCGAAAGAAAAGTTTTGCACATGCTGTAGGCCGGATAAGACGCGCAGCGGCGTCATCCGGCATATCGGTGGGTTATTCCCCTTCCTGCACCTCTTCAACCGGTGCCAGTTCACTAAACCAGCTATCCAGTTTTTGCCGCAGTTTGTCCACACCCAGTTTTTTCAGCGATGAAAATGCTTCTACCTGCACATCACCGTTAAATGCCAGTACGGCTTCACGTACCATATTCAGCTGCGCTTTGCGTGCACCGCTGGCCAGCTTATCTGCTTTAGTCAGCAGTACCAGAACCTGAACGTTGCTCTCAACTGCCCACAGGATCATCTGTTGATCGAGATCTTTTAACGGGTGACGAATATCCATCAGTACCACCAGACCTTGCAGGCTCTGACGCTTTTCCAGATATTCAGCCAGCGCGCGCTGCCATTTACGCTTCATTTCTTCTGGAACTTCGGCATAACCGTATCCTGGCAAATCGACCAGGCGTTTGCCGTCAACGACTTCAAACAGGTTGATGAGCTGAGTACGACCCGGCGTTTTAGATGTACGCGCCAGACCTTTTTGATTCGTCAGGGTATTTAGCGCACTGGATTTGCCTGCGTTGGAACGGCCAGCAAAAGCCACTTCGATACCGGTATCGGAAGGTAAGTGGCGAATATCAGGCGCACTCATCACAAAGTGCGTCTGTTGATAATTCAAGTTAGTCAAAGCAGTCCTCTCCATCAATCAGGGCTTTGCAGCGATTATACCTGAACCCCAGCAAAAGGCTGGTTTTTCGACGAGTGGGCTGTGTAAGTAAAAACCTCGCGCTTTGTGAGACATTGCCGACAGTTTCTATACGAGATGACAGAGTAAAAAATGACAGAACTAAAATAAATCATATGGTTACATTTGGGCGCTATTCTTAAAATCAGAAATTGTTACCCAGGTTACTTGTACGTTTAAACCAAAACGGTAAAGTAGCGTCCATAGCGAGGAAGCTGACAGGATAGACGACTCAGGATGAGGGTCAGGAGCGCCAGGAGGCGAAGACACAGGATTGTCAGGAAGACAAACGTCCGGAGACGTTAGTAAAAGGAAATGGAAACAACACGGAATGTTAGAGGCTAAGGGAAAAACAGGGTGTGTTGATAGCCAACAGGGATTGTAGAGCCCGTAAGGGTTGAGAGTCAGGAAAAAAGGCGACAGATTACTCTGTCGCCTTTTTTCTTTATTTCTGCTAGATTCCGGCGCAATTATATACTGAATAAAAACAGCCAAAGACGAATCATGATGAAACCAACTTCTACACCACGCGGTAAAGGTCCTGCAAAAGCGCGTCGTAAAACACGCGAAGAAATTAACCAGGAAGCTCGCGACCGTAAGCGCCAGAAAAAACACCGTGGTCATGCGGCAGGTAGCCGTGCGTCCGGTAGCGAAGGCGCATCTGGTGGCGGAAACCAAAATAAGCAAAAAGATCCTCGTATTGGCAGCAAAACCCCCATTCCATTGGGCGTGACCGAAAAAGTCACCAAACAGCACAAACCGAAGAGTGAGAAACCTATGCTTTCACCACAGGCTGAGTTGGATTTACTGGAAACGGATGAGCGCCTGGATGCGCTGCTGGAGCGTCTTGAAGCAGGAGAAACCCTGAGCGCGGAAGATCAGTCCTGGGTTGATGCCAAGCTGGATCGCATCGATGAGCTGATGCAAAAGCTGGGTCTTTCTTACGATGACGAGGAAGAAGAGGAAGAAGAAGAAAAGCAGGAAGACATGATGCGCCTGCTGAAAGGCGGCAACTAACGGTTTTACACCGTGGGTCTTCCCGTCCTGCTTATAACCCTTCCGGTTATATGTTATCTGGTGTGGTTATTCGTTAAACTACAGCGGTTGTCGCGGCGACAGAAGTGGCTGCGCAACCGACTTATCACCCGTACTGGGGTTAAGTCGGTACGCCGTACCCGCCAGAGACGCCATCGGAAGGAGTGAGCATGTCAGAGCAGTTAATAGACTGGGACCTGGCCCTGATCCAGAAATATAACTATTCCGGGCCACGATATACCTCGTACCCGACCGCGCTGGAGTTTTCTGAAGACTACGGCACTGAAGCATTTCTAAAGGCCGTGGCGCGTTATCCTGAGCGTCCTCTCTCGCTGTACGTTCACATCCCGTTCTGCCACAAGCTGTGCTACTTCTGCGGCTGTAACAAGGTCGTGACTCGCCAGCAGCATAAAGCCGATCAATACCTCGATGTCTTAGAACAAGAAATTATTCATCGCGCACCGCTGTTCGCCGGACGCCATGTCAGTCAGCTGCACTGGGGCGGCGGCACGCCAACGTACCTGAATAAAGCGCAAATCAGTCGTTTGATGTCGCTGCTGCGTAGCAACTTTAACTTTAACGACGACGCCGAAATTTCGATCGAAGTGGATCCGCGTGAAATTGAGCTGGATGTGCTCGATCATTTACGCGCTGAAGGTTTTAACCGCCTGAGCATGGGGGTGCAGGACTTCAATAAAGAAGTTCAGCGCCTGGTGAACCGTGAGCAGGATGAGGAATTCATCTTTGCGCTGCTGAATCATGCGCGTGAGATCGGTTTTACTTCAACGAATATCGATCTGATTTATGGTTTGCCAAAACAGACGCCAGAAAGTTTCGCCTTCACCCTGAAACGCGTTGCTGAGCTGAATCCAGATCGACTGAGTGTCTTTAACTACGCGCACCTGCCGACGCTGTTTGCCGCTCAGCGCAAAATTAAAGATGCCGACCTGCCCAGCGCGCAGCAGAAGCTGGATATCCTGCAGGAAACCATCTCTTCACTGACCGAAACTGGCTATCAGTTCATTGGCATGGATCACTTTGCCCGTCCGGATGACGAACTGGCCATTGCTCAACGCAAGGGTGTGCTGCATCGTAATTTCCAGGGTTATACCACCCAGGGTGATACCGATCTGCTGGGAATGGGCGTGTCAGCCATCAGTATGATTGGTGACAACTACGCGCAGAACCAGAAAGAGCTGAAGCGCTATTATCAGCAGGTAGACGAGCAGGGGGACGCGCTGTGGCGCGGAATTGCACTGACCCGTGACGACTGCATTCGTCGAGATGTTATTAAGCTCCTGATCTGCAACTTCCGCCTCGACTATGCCACTGTGGAACAGCAATGGGATCTGAACTTCGCTGACTATTTTGCCGAAGACCTGAAACTGCTGGCACCGCTGGCGAAGGATGGGCTGGTGGATGTCGATGAGAAGGGGATTCAGGTCACGCCGAAGGGCCGTCTGCTGATCCGTAATATTTGCATGTGCTTCGATGCGTATCTGCGCCAGAAAGCACGGATGCAGCAATTCTCGCGGGTGATTTAACGCTTTTCCGGGTGGCGCTTCGCTTATCGTGCCTACGAAAATCTCAATACGTAGGTCGGGTAAGCGAAGCGCCACCCGGCGAACCCGCTAGCTGAACAGCCCAACCAGCGCTGCGCACAATACTGCGGCGACCGCAGTTTGTGGCGTATGGCTTTCGACCGCACCGCTCGACAGCAGATTAATGATTGATTCCAGCATGATGACTTCCCCCCGTTAGTCGGGCACGATCATACTTAACTCATCGGAACAGTAAAGCGCAAAATAGCAGCTATTTGCGCTCAATTATTAATCTTTACACAGTGACGATATATCACTCCATTCCGAGTTCTTTTAGCTTACGCGTCAAGGTATTACGACCCCAACCGAGCAAGCGTGCCGCTTCCTGTTTATGCCCCTGGGTATGACGTAGCGCGGTAGTCAATAGCGTACGCTCCATCTCTGGTTGGGCCTCAGAAAGCAAGTTTTGATGACCGGAGCGTAATGCCCGATCCGCCCACTGTGCCAATAGCGTCGCCCAACTATCCGGCTGCATATGGGACGGTGCGTCTGGCACAGAGGTTTCAAACAGCTCGGTTGGTAAGTCCTGAATCAGTACTTCCTGCCCGGCGGCCATGACGGTTAACCAGCGGCAGGTGTTCTCAAGCTGACGCACGTTACCTGGCCAGGCCAGACGGGTGAGCGCAGCCTTGGTTTCCGGGTGTAATTGTTTGGCTTCCACCCCCAGTTCGCGGGCTGCCTCCTGCAGGAAATGACGCGCCAGGCGGGGGATATCTTCCCGACGTTCGCGCAGTGGCGGCAGATGTACCCGGATGACGTTCAAGCGATGGAATAAGTCCTCACGGAATTTGCCTTCCTGTACGCGCAGTTCAAGGTTTTGGTGCGTGGCGGCGATAATGCGAACATCTACTTTCACAGGCGCATAACCGCCCACACGGTAAAACTGTCCATCGGCTAATACGCGCAGTAAACGCGTTTGTACGTCCAGCGGCATATCGCCGATTTCATCGAGGAACAGCGTACCGCCGTCTGCCTGTTCAAAGCGCCCCTGACGAATGGTATTCGCCCCGGTAAACGCGCCTTTCTCGTGGCCAAACAGCTCAGATTCGATCAAATCTTTCGGGATTGCCGCCATGTTCAGCGCGATAAATGGCGCTTTGACGCGCGGGCTATGACGGTGCAACGCATGGGCGACCAGCTCTTTACCGGTTCCTGACTCCCCATTAATCAATACGCTGATTGAAGACCGGGACAGGCGACCAATAATGCGAAAGACGTCCTGCATTGCTGGCGCTTCGCCGATGATATCGGTTGTGGGGCCATTGATCTGAACATTACGCGGCTGCTGCTGTTCCTGATAATGACTGATGGCGCGCTCGACCAACGCCACGGCTTCATCAATATCAAAAGGTTTGGGCAGATAATCAAACGCCCCTTGCTGATAGGCGCTGACGGCGGCATCCAGATCGGAGTGCGCGGTCATTATGATGACCGGAAGCATCGGATGCCGCTGTTTAATCTGTTTTAACAGCGTCAGGCCGTCCATACCCGGCATGCGGATATCCGACAACAGCACGTCCGGCGTTTTGCTGGCCAGCGCGTCCAGTACCTCTTTACCACTTTCAAATGTGGTACAGCTTAGCCCTGCCCCTGCGAGCGCACGTTCAAGCACCCAACGGATGGAACTATCGTCATCAACGACCCAGACTATTCCTCGTTGCATAAACGTCACCTTATTTCCTGATAGGCAGGTAAACCGAGAACTCGGTATGACCCGGCCAACTGGTAAATTCAATTTTGCCGGAATGTTGATCAATCAAATTACGGGCGATAGATAATCCAAGGCCGGTACCGCCTTCGCGACCGCTAACCATTGGGTAGAACAGCGTATCCTGCAAATGCGAGGGAATACCTGGACCGTTATCCTCTACATCAATTCGTGCCGCCAGACGGTAACGCATGCCGTGTAGCGTGAGCTGAAACGCGGTACGGGTGCGCAGAATGATCTCGCCGCCTTCCGGTCCCAGCGCCTGCAAAGCATTGCGTACGATGTTCAGCAAAACCTGCTCGATCTGGTCCGGGTCGTGCAGTAATTCGGGCAGACTTGGGTCGTAATCCCGGATTAGCGTGACGTTTTCCGGCAGCTCCATCGAGACCAGCGCCACCACGCGTTCCGCCACTTTGTGAATACTTTCCGTGATGTGCATGCCGGGCTGTTGTGGCCCCAGCAGACGGTCGACCAGATTACGCAGGCGGTCCGCCTGTTCAATAATGACTTTGGTATATTCGGTCAGCGCCGGGTCCGGAAGCGCTTTACTGAGAAGTTGCGCCGCACCGCGTAATCCGCCCAGCGGGTTTTTAATTTCATGTGCCAGACCACGCACCAGATCGCGGGCAGCAATCTGCTGGGCGTGTTGGAGCTGTTCCTGACTCAGACGGCGCTGGTTATCCATAGGGGCCATCTCCAGCAAGATAAGGCCATCAGGCAGCCTCTGAGCGGTCACAGAGAGGATATGTGAGTGGCTGTCTATCACCAGCGTCACTTCGTTATCCGTAAAGCCCTGGCCTGCTTCCAGGCTTTCTCGCATCAGTCCGATGTTTAAGGAGAAATAACTCAACAGATCGGGAAGCGGGGTACCAAACAGTTTGCGGGAGCTTTGGGCGAGCAGCTGCTGTGCCGCCGGGTTGGCGTAATGTACAGCCAGCTCATCGTCGACGAGTAAGATGCTGTTGATTAAAGAATTGAGGATCTGCCCAGCATCGGGCAGCGTGCCGGTTGCCATTCAGCAGTCTCCTGAAAAGTGTTGCACCAATTTAGTGCATTATAGCTTTTTACATCAAAAAAGCGCGAAAAAGCAGGTTGTTAGTGGAGAAAAAAGCCCATCCGGGGATGGGCTACAGATGACTGGCAAACATAGATGCCGGATGGCGGCTTTGCCTTATCCGGCCTACAAGGTAATGTTACCCTCCAGGCCTGATAAGTTTGCGCCATCAGGCGTCCTATCATTCACCATCGATCTCAAGCCTGCCTGAGCAGGCTAAAAGTTCCACGGCAACTCAAACGATTAAACGCTGTAGTACAGCTCAAACTCTACCGGGTGCGGAGTCATACGCACGCGGTCATCTTCTTCGCGACGCAGCGCAATGTACGCATCGATCGCTTCATTGGTGAACACGCCGCCTGCGGTCAGGAACTCGCGGTCCAGATCCAGTTCTTTCAGTGCTTCTTCCAGAGAACCAGCAACCTGTGGGATCTCTTTCGCTTCTTCCGGCGGCAGGTCGTACAGGTTTTTGTCCATTGCTTCGCCCGGGTGGATCTTGTTCTTAATACCGTCAAGACCAGCCATCAGCAGCGCTGCGAAGCACAGGTACGGGTTAGCAGCCGGGTCCGGGAAACGCACTTCGATACGACGCGCTTTCGGAGAAGCAACTACCGGGATACGGATAGATGCAGAACGGTTACGGGCAGAGTAAGCCAGCATTACCGGTGCTTCGTAACCCGGGACCAGACGTTTGTAGGAGTTGGTGGTCGGGTTAGCCAGGGCGTTGATCGCTTTAGCGTGCTTGATTACGCCACCGATGTAGTACAGCGCCTGCTCAGAGAGACCCGCATATTTGTCACCGGAGAACAGGTTTACGCCGTTCTTGGACAGGGACATGTGGCAGTGCATGCCGGAACCGTTATCGCCAAACATTGGTTTTGGCATAAAGGTTGCGGTTTTACCGAAACGGTGAGCGACGTTGTGAACGACATATTTGTAGATCTGAATTTCGTCCGCTTTTTTGGTCATGGTGTTAAAGCGGGTCGCGATTTCGTTCTGACCAGCAGTCGCCACTTCGTGGTGATGCGCTTCAACAACCAGGCCCATTTCTTCCATGATCAGACACATGGTAGAACGGATATCCTGAGAAGAATCTACCGGAGGAACCGGGAAGTAACCGCCTTTCACGCCTGGACGGTGACCTTTGTTACCACCTTCGTATTTGGTGGAGGAGTTCCATGCGCCTTCGATGTCATCGATAGCCACGTGGGAACCGGAAATAGTTGCGCCGAAACGGATGTCGTCAAACAGGAAGAATTCTGGCTCTGGTCCGAACAGAACGGTGTCTGCGATGCCGGTAGAACGCAGATACTCTTCAGCACGTTTAGCAATGGAGCGCGGGTCACGGTCGTAGCCCTGCAGCGTACCTGGTTCCAGGATATCGCAACGGATGATCAGGGTAGACTCTTCAAAGAACGGGTCGATGAGAGCAGTAGACGCATCTGGCATCAGAACCATGTCTGATTCGTTAATGCCTTTCCAGCCACCGATTGAGGAGCCGTCAAACATTTTGCCTTCTTCAAAGAATTCGGCATTTACCTGATGAGCAGGAATAGTGACGTGCTGTTCTTTACCTTTGGTATCAGTGAAGCGTAAATCAACAAACTTCACTTCGTGTTCGTTCAGCATCGTCAAAACGTGTTCAGCGGACATACTTACTCTCCCGGATTGGTCATTGTCGTCGTGGTAACGAAGTCTTCAATTCTGCAAAAATTGGCCGTGTCGCCATAAAAAATATAAAGCGAAATCTGTGCCAACTTTTAAATTGCCCCTAAAAGGCGTTATCATGCGCACCATCGTGCAAAGGGGCTGCACCATGAAGGTTGTATTGCACCATTATAGTGCTTTAATGTGAACATTAAGCACCATATTGGTGCAAAGCATGTCAGATTACCCCTTTTAACGCTCCGTGAATGTGATCACAAAGAAACTCTGCAATACTTGTTTGCGGAGGATGTTTGTGATCCTGTTTTGTACTGCGATTAATCCGTGTACAATAACGCGCTATTTCTAAAATGCCTGAGGCAAAGTTGTGATCGAAAATTTGCGTAACATCGCCATCATCGCGCACGTAGACCATGGTAAAACGACCCTGGTAGACAAGCTGCTCCAACAATCCGGTACGTTCGATGCACGTGCTGAAACCCAAGAGCGCGTGATGGACTCCAACGATTTGGAGAAAGAGCGTGGGATTACCATCCTCGCTAAAAACACCGCTATCAAATGGAATGACTACCGTATCAACATCGTTGATACCCCGGGGCACGCCGACTTCGGTGGTGAAGTTGAACGTGTAATGTCCATGGTCGACTCTGTGCTGCTGGTGGTGGATGCAATGGACGGTCCGATGCCGCAGACGCGCTTCGTGACCAAAAAAGCCTTTGCCCATGGCCTGAAGCCAATTGTTGTTATCAACAAAGTTGACCGTCCTGGCGCGCGTCCTGACTGGGTTGTTGATCAGGTATTTGACCTGTTCGTTAACCTCGACGCTACCGACGAGCAGCTGGACTTCCCGATCGTTTACGCTTCTGCGCTGAACGGTATCGCGGGTCTGGATCACGAAGACATGGCTGAAGACATGACTCCGCTGTATCAGACTATCGTTGATCGTGTACCGGCTCCGAGCGTAGATCTTGATGGCCCGCTGCAGATGCAAATCTCTCAGCTGGACTACAACAACTACGTTGGCGTAATCGGTATCGGCCGCATCAAACGCGGTAAAGTTAAACCGAACCAGCAGATCACTATCATTGATAGCGAAGGCAAAACCCGTAACGGTAAAGTCGGTAAAGTTCTGACTCATCTGGGTCTGGAACGTATCGAGAGTGATATTGCCGAAGCAGGCGATATCATCGCGATCACCGGTCTGGGCGAACTGAACATCTCCGACACCATCTGCGATCCGCAGAATGTTGAAGCGCTGCCAGCTCTGTCCGTTGATGAACCGACCGTTACCATGTTCTTCTGCGTAAACACCTCTCCGTTCTGCGGTAAAGAAGGTAAATATGTTACCTCTCGTCAGATCCTTGACCGCCTGAACAAAGAGCTGGTGCACAACGTTGCGCTGCGCGTTGAAGAAACCGAAGATGCGGATGCGTTCCGTGTATCCGGTCGTGGTGAGCTGCACCTATCTGTTCTGATCGAAAACATGCGTCGTGAAGGTTTCGAAATGGCGGTTTCCCGTCCGAAAGTAATCTTCCGCGAAATCGATGGCCGTAAACAAGAGCCGTTCGAAAACGTAACGCTGGACGTTGAAGAGCAGCATCAGGGTTCTGTGATGCAAGCTCTGGGTGAGCGTAAAGGCGACCTGAAAAACATGAATCCAGATGGCAAAGGCCGCGTACGTCTTGACTACGTGATCCCAAGCCGTGGTCTGATCGGCTTCCGTTCAGAATTCATGACCATGACTTCCGGTACCGGTCTGCTGTACTCCACCTTCAGCCACTACGACGATGTTCGTGCGGGTGATGTGGGTCAGCGTCAGAACGGCGTACTGATCTCCAACGGCCAGGGTAAAGCAGTTGCGTTCGCACTGTTCAGCCTGCAGGACCGCGGTAAGCTGTTCCTGGGTCACGGTGCTGAAGTTTACGAAGGCCAGATCATCGGTATTCACAGCCGCTCTAACGACCTGACTGTAAACTGCCTGACCGGTAAGAAACTGACTAACATGCGTGCGTCTGGTACTGACGAAGCAACGGTTCTGGTTCCGCCGGTTAAGATGACTCTGGAGCAGGCTCTGGAATTCATCGATGACGACGAACTGGTAGAAGTAACACCAACCTCTATCCGTATCCGTAAGCGTCACCTGACTGAAAACGATCGTCGCCGTGCAATGCGTGGCGCGAAAGAAGAGTAATTAACACTCTTTTTCAGGTAAGCACAAAAAAGCCGCTGATTATCAGCGGCTTTTTTTATCTAAAAGATCAGGTCGTTTCCTGCTCTGCAATGACTAGCTCAATATTTTCTAAATCAAGCAATTGCTTGAATGAATTTGGTGGCTGGGAATCGGTAAAAAATGCCCGAATTTTACGCATATTACCGATGGATACAGCGGCTGAGGCGGTAAACTTAGTATGATCAGCAACTAACAGCGTATTACGTGCATGCTTAATCATCGTTTTGGCGACAAGCGCTTCGTTAACGTCAAATTCCAATAGTGTGCCGTCTTCCTCGATGGCACCAATACTGGTAATCAAATAGTCGGCTCTAAATCCTTCAATAAAGTTCACTGCTCCTGGGCCAACAATACCGCCATTATGAGCACGTAACGTTCCACCGGGCACCATAACCTCAAGATCTTGATTCTTATATAAGATCTGCGCAACACGAAGACTGTTAGTAATGATGCGAAGATCCCGACGGTTCAGCAAAGCTCGTGCGACGGCTTCCACCGTTGTACCAATGGTAATAAATACCGTACAGCGTTCAGGAAGGTAATCAGCAACCGCTTCCGCAATCGCTTCTTTTTCCTGGGTAAGGGACAACTCTCGCTGTTCAAAGGCGGTATTCATGACGCTGGATACACGTCCGGCTCCACCATGATGTCTGGTGATCAAGCCCTGTTCGCTTAACTTACGAATATCCCGGCGCACGGTTTGCGTGGACACGTCCAGCAATTGTGCGAGCTCTTCGATATTCATATAGCCGCGTTCTGTAATGTAATGAACAAGTTGATCGTGTCGCGGATTACCGGTGACTTCAATGATGCTCATGAATACTCCTGGACTTCTTCCCCGTAATTGTTGGCTATTTTACGCATAAAGTGACAAAAATGATTCGGTTTGCGCACGATTAGGAATTCCGGCTCGTCCGCCCGCCTGAGTGCATTTCATCGCCGCCACCGCACTTGCGAAGCGAATCGCCTGGTCAGTCGGCATTTGCTCTGCAAGAGCTGCTGCCATTGCACCATGGAAAACATCGCCTGCACCGGTTGTATCCACAACATTGACAGAAAATGCAGTCTGTTGACACATATGACCATTTTCGATCCATAGTGACCCTTCGCCGCCAAGCGTAACGTACACTTTACCATTAGTCTGCTCAGCGGCCAGTTTAAGTGCCTGTTGTGCATCATCTTGCCCGGTCATTCTCTTCAGACCTGGAGTTGAAAAAACGGCATGATCGGCAAGCGCCACCAATGGGGTTATATCTTGTGGTGTCATATCGGCATCCAACAGCGTTGGAACTCCGGCGGCACGTGCCAGTTCGAAGGATTTCAACGTCCCTTCATGCCAACGTACATCGGCCAGAACGATGTCATAACGGGAAAAATCAATCGACTCCAGCCACCTTGCATCCGTATCGAGATCCGGGCTTGGATAATTCACGATAATGCGTTCGCCATGCTGGTCGACCAAAATTGCGGACTGGGATGAACGGGAGTTCGGGTATTGCCGGCAGAACGCCGTATTGACCCCCCAGCTCTGAAGCTCGTTAAGCAAGGTATTCCCACAACTGTCATCGCCTACACGGCCTATAAAATCAACGTCAATACCAAGCCGGGCAATGGCGACAGCTGCTGTTGCCGCCGGGCCGCCACCTGTCTCCAGATATTGATTTGACTGATATTTCCCCCCGCCATCGGGCAGGTTGTTCAGAGAATAAATACGGTCCTGAACGGTGATTCCAACACATGCAATTCTGGTCATATTTGGTTAGTCCTGTGTGATCTTGTCTTCTTTTGTTCATTTTAATGACATAAATGATCAAATTAGTGACGTGTGTCTTGTTTTTAGTCATAAATTACAAATATGCTCAAAAACAGACGAAAACGAGTTTTTAATTGTAATTATTTTGTCAACCTGACACAGGAGAGCATTCATGACAACCGTTGCATTTTTGGGCTTGGGCCAGATGGGCAGCCCAATGGCTAATAATCTGTTGCAAAAGGGACATGCTTTGCGTGTGTTCGACGTAAACCAACAGGCAGTCAATGAATTAGTACAAAAAGGTGCGACTGCTGCTCAAACACCCGCTGAAGCCGCTAAAGGTGCCGAATTCATAATCACTATGCTGCCAAATGGCGACATCGTTCGGCAAGTTCTGCTGGGTAAAGATGGCGTCAGCGAAGGCCTGTCCCCCAATGCATTGGTTATTGACATGTCCACGATTCATCCATTGCAGACCGATGAGTTGATTCATGAGATGAAAGAGAAAGGCATCAGCATGATGGATGCTCCTGTGGGCAGGACGTCAGTTAACGCGATTGACGGCACGCTGCTGATTCTTGCTGGCGGAACGCCTGAACAGGTTGAACGTGCTCGCCCTGTGCTGATGTGTATGGGGAATGAGCTGGTGGAAGCTGGCGGTCCCGGTATGGGGATCCGCGTAAAGCTCATCAATAACTATATGAGTATTGCGCTGAACGCCTTGTCAGCGGAAGCCGCTGTTCTTTGCGAGTCATTGGGTTTGAGCCTTGATGTGGCCATTAAGGTCATGAGCGGTACTGCCGCAGGCAAGGGGCACTTTACGACAACCTGGCCTGGCAAGGTACTTAAAGGAGACCTTTCTCCGGTATTCATGGTGGACCTCGCGTTGAAAGACCTGCGTATTGCCGTCGATGTCGCTAGTCAGACCGGTGCGCCGCTCAATATGGGCATTGCAGCAGAAACCTATTACACCCGTGCCAGCGAGAACGGTCGAGGCCGTCAGGACTGGAGTGCGCTGTTATCTCAGGTTCGTCAGCAGGCTGGCCGACCAGATTCACTCTAAATTTTAAACAGTTACAGGAGTTATTATGTCTTCCCACAATACCCCATACACGCTGAAAGATATTTCTCGCCCTGGCGGTGGATTTGCCATGCTGGCCGTTGATCAGCGTGAAGCAATGCGTCTGATGTTTGCAGCGTCTGGACATCCTAAACCTGTTGCCGACAGCGTATTGACTGATTTTAAAGTTGCAGCAACACAAATTCTGTCTCCCTACGCTTCAGCGGTTCTGGCAGATAAACAATTTTGTCTCGATCAGATTGTCTCTCAAGGTGCAGTCGCTGATTCATGTGGACTGATTGTGGCGGCTGACCATTTTGTTCCGGGTAATGGTATTCCGGTTGATAGTGTCGAAATTGACAGAGCAATTGATCCGCATAAAGCCCGCGAAATGGGTGCAAAAGCCATGAAGTTGTTAGTGCTGTGGCGTGAAGATGAACCCGCAGAAGAACGTTTGGCTATGGTGGCTGAGTTTGTTCAACGCTGTCGTAGCGCAGGGCTGGTCAGCATCATTGAGCCGGTCGTTCGTCCTCCTCGTCGTGGCTGGGAATTTGACCGGGAAAGCGCCATCGTTGCCGCAGCGGCTGAACTCGGCTGCACCGATGCTGACCTCTATAAAGCTGAAATGCCATTAGGCGGCAAAGGTGATGAACAGACCCTACTTGCTGCGTGTCAAAAGTTGCATGAACAAATGAAAATGCCGTGGGTCATTCTCTCTTCTGGTGTTGATGCGGATATTTTTGGCCGCGCGGTCCGTATCGCCATGAAGGGTGGAGCTTCCGGATTCCTGGCAGGGCGTGCCGTTTGGGCATCGGTTGTTGGTGCTCAAGATCCGCAAACAATGTTGCGTGATGTGTCGGTTCCACGCTTACAACGCCTGGCAGAAATCGTCGATGAAGGGATTTCTCAGCGTTAATCACCCATTTTAACGAATCTGGAGAAGAACCATGGATAAGATTACCCAAGTTCTATTTTCTGATATTGGGAAGGTGACCACCCAATATGTTGAGCTGCCGCACCAGGAACTTAAACCGCAAGAAGTCCGCATTGCTCCGGTGTTTTATGGAATATGTGGCTCTGATCTGCATGTACTGAAAGGAGGACACCCATTTGCAAAACCTCCGGTTGTGCCTGGACATGAAATTGCGGCACGCGTAACTGAAGTGGGCAGTGAAGTAACGAATGTTAAGCCGGGCGATCATGTCGTAGTCGACCCAATTATGGCCTGCATGGAGTGTCGTGCTTGTAAAGCGGGTCGCTTTAATCTGTGTGAGCCGCCACAGGTTGCTGGCTTCCGGGCGCCGGGTTTTGCCCGCTCGCAGCACATTGTACCTGCACGAAACTGCCATGTTGCACCTGCTTCGTTACCACTAAAAGCACTGGCTTTCGCTGAGCCCGCAGCCTGCGCGCGTCATTGCGTGAGCCGTATGCCGAAAGCGTCATTGGAAAGTGTATTAGTGATTGGTGCAGGGACAATTGGTTTATCCATCGTTCAAGCATTGCGCATCATGGGCGCGGGAAAGATCACCGTCATCGAGCCTGATGCCGCCAAGCGCGCGTTGTCGTTAAAGCTAGGTGCCACGGAAGTCTGGGCTCCGGGGGAATTGGATGCACAGGTCCGTTTTACGGGGGCAATTGATGTTGTTGCCGCCCAGGCCACGCTGAATGATGCATTTACCCATGTTTATGCTGGCGGAACGGTAGTGTGCATGGGGGTACCGAGTGGCCCACGTGAAATTCCTCTTCCGATGATGCAGCGCTTTGAACGCGATTTGTTGAATTCCGGCATGTACATCCCGGAAGACTTCGATGCCGTGATTGAATGGCTTGCGGATGGGCGGTTTGACACCAGCGAACTGGTGACCGATCTCTTCCCTGTCGAAGATGCGGATAAGGCGTTTGAACGTGCGCAGCAAAATGACTCTATAAAAGTCATGCTGCAATTTGCTGAGGTTTGATGCTGTAACCCTCTGTCTGGCGCTGCTTAAGGGTAGCGCCATCCTACAACAATGAAAAAGGATGCTGCGATGAGTCACATCACCAGTCCTACACCTTACTCGATCGGTCGTCCCCAGGACGTGATTGATCTTGTTAATAAACATTCAGCAGTAAACACCAGTGTCGGCGTCATTTTTATCGCTCTTGGTGGCATTCTAATTGATGCCTATCAGGCGGCGATGGTGGGTTTTGGTAATAAATATATCGCATTGCAATTTGGTATTTCACCGGGGCTGGCGGCGACGGTTAACGCCTCTGTTTTAGTCGCCGCCCTGATTGGTGGATTACTGGCGAACCGTGTGATTAACCGCTTTGGTCAAAAGCGTGCATTTATCATCGGAATGGGCCTGTGCACAATAGGTGCCGCAGCTGTCGCGATAGCCCCGAACATCTGGTGGGTGCTGGTGTGTCGCGTAATCATGGGATTTGGCTTGGGTATTGATTTCCCGCTGGCAACAAATGCGGTGGCAGAACTACGCGGCTCAACATCTAAGAAAACCGGTTCGTCAGTTAATCTCTGGCAAATGGCCTGGTATGTATCAACTACGGTCGTCTATCTTGTGCTGCTTCCACTGTTGTTGTCGGGTATCGCGGAAGAGCAATTATGGCGCTATGGTATTTTCATTGGTGCTATTTTTGCCGTCATTATCATGATTCTGCGTTATTTCTTCATCGGTGAGTCTGCAATGTGGGCCGCACGAGTCGGACGTTATGATAAAGCCTGCGATATTCTGGCTAAACGCTATGGGGTTCATGCTCGCGTTGCTGCCAAACCAAAAAACGATGATTTTTCTGCTGAAAAAACAGAAAGTAAGTTTCATGGCGGCTATGGGATTTTATTTAACTCACGTTATCGCAAACGCACTATTCTCGGCTGCGTTGTGGCGACGATGCAAGCCTGGCAATATAACGCCGTGGGTGTTTATTTACCGCTGACTTTGGCGGGAATACTGAGCGGTGGATTAACAGGGGCTCTTAGCGGTTCTGCGGTAGTGAATGCCCTGTGTGGCATTACAGGTGGATTGATTGGTTCTCTTATCCTCCAGCGTTTGGGAACTCGCCTTCAGTCGATGTATGGTTTCGCCGTCGTAACGGTTGCATTACTGGCTTTAGGTGCATTAGCAACCACCAACCCATGGCTTTCTTTAGGTTTGTTGGGCGCAATCATTTTCTTCCATTCAGCGGGCCCGGGCGGCCTGGGAATGACCATTGCCACACTTTCTTATCCGCCATCTATTCGCCCGACAGGCGTAGGATTTGCTCGTGCAATTATGCGTACTGGGGCGATTGCCGGACTTATTTTCTGGCCTATGTTGTGGGGTGCATTAAAGACAGAAGCGTTCTATTGGCTGGCAATTGTTCCTTTTCTCGGCTTCCTGACATGCGTGTTGATTAAGTGGGAACCACTTGGTGCAAACGTTGACGCTGAAGACGCTGAGGTACTGGCTGAGTTGGATAAATAACAAGCAAGCGCGTCGCAACATGTCGACGCGCTTTTTCGTATAAATCCGCCGCTTTTTAAGTGATTTTATTGCGCAGATTTCTCGCCGACCCGGAGAGGAAAATTATGGCTGAAATAGAACATGTACCAGGGAAAGAGCTATCCGGCAAAGCCATGAGACGCGTTGTCATGGGCAGTTTCGCTGGCGCGTTGATGGAATGGTACGATTTTTTTATTTTCGGAACGGCGGCAGGGCTAGTCTTTGCTCCCCTGTTTTTCCCTGATAGCGATCCTTTTATTGGTTTAATCGCCGCATTCGCCACCTTTGGTGTGGGTTTTCTGTCACGTCCGCTTGGAGGCATTGTTTTTGGCCACTTTGGCGATAAAGTCGGTCGCAAAATAACGTTGATTTGGACGTTAGCGATAGTTGGTTCCTCAACGTTTTTAATCGGTTTCATTCCAACATACCAGGATATTGGTATCTGGGCCCCGATCATATTGATGGTTCTGCGCCTGGTTCAGGGGTTCGGTCTGGGTGGGGAATATGGCGGGGCTGCATTGATGACTATTGAATCTGCGCCTGAGGCGAAGCGCGGGTTTTTAGGTTCGCTCCCACAAACGGCAGCCTCAGTTGGGATAATGCTGGCGACAGGGGTGTTTGCATTATGCAATCACTTCCTGACTCAGGAAGAGTTTCTGGCCTGGGGATGGCGTATCCCTTTTTGGCTATCTGCCATCATGTTAATTGTTGGGATGTTTATACGGTTACATACTGAAGAAACACTGGATTTTAAAAAACAAAAAACGGCTGTCTCACAGGAACAATCAGCACCACCGTTGATTGAACTTTTCCGTAAGCATCCACGGAATATTCTGTTAGCGCTAGGGGCCAGGCTGGCGGAGAGCGTTTCGTCGAACATCATTAATGCCTTTGGTATTGTCTATATTTCCAGCCAGTTGGCATTATCAAGGGATATTCCACTCAACGGCATGCTAATCGCCTCAGCAATTGGCATTGTGTGTTGTCCATTAATTGGTTGGATCTCTGACCGCGTTGGGCAACGGAAGATGTATTTATTTGGCGCTGGTTTTTGCATCCTTTTTGCATTCCCATTCTTCCTGCTGCTGGATACGAAAAGCACACTTATCATCTGGTGCTGCATGATCCTTGGCTATAACCTGGGGCCAACGATGATGTTTGCAGTACAACCCACCTTATTTACTCGTATGTTCGGAACACGAGTGCGCTATACGGGTCTTTCCTTTGCCTATCAGTTCTCAGCAATTCTGGGTGGGTTAAGCCCGCTCATTGCCTCCAGCTTGTTGGCGCTGGGAGGCGGGAAACCGTGGTATGTAGCACTGTTTCTGTTTGTTATCTCAATACTTTCATTCATTTGCGTCTGGCTTATTGAGCCACATTCAGACAATAAAAATGACGCTAATAACATTTAACTTCTTACCGAAATATCAGAGAGCAATAACATGAACAATGAATTGAATACTGAGCATTATCAAGCATTACAACGTGCTTTTGATACCGTCTGGCCGGGACCGATCGGCCAACCTATTTTTCTGGAAAAAGGACATCTACGTCTGCAAATTTTTCCGCGCGATGGTGCCAGAATCACCTCGGTTCAGGCGTTTGGTTTTGAAGTGTTACGTCAATGGGAGCCACAGCGTAAAGCATTTCAGTATGGCTGCTTTCCTATGGTTCCTTGGGCAGGCCGCCTTGGCGATGCAACATTGACCGTGGGGGAGAAACAGTACGTATTACCTGCTAACAAACCGCCTCATGCTCTACATGGTATGGCCTGTTATTCATCATGGGAAATTGTCGAACATAAAGCGGATACCTTGAAACTGCGCATGCCACTGGGCGCTCCCTGGCCCTGGCAAGGAGAGGTCCTGCAGACGCTGACTCTTGAAGACGATGCGTTAATTCTGCGACTTGAAATTCACACCATGTCTGAAACTTTTCCGGCATCTGCTGGATGGCACCCCTGGTTTGCAAAACAACTGGGCCAGCAGAATGAAGAAGATGAATTACTGGTATGTTTTAAGGCCGACTGGCAGGAAGAAGCCGGGAATAATGAGTTACCAACAGGTAATAAAATCCCCCCACAATCAGGCCCGTGGGATGACTGCTTTGGTTTTAATGATGGTCTCAATGTCAGATTACAGTGGCCAGGTAAGCTGAGTATGACGATGACATCGAGTGCGCAAAGCCTGGTTGTTTTTGACAAACAGCCCGACGCAACATGTGTCAATCCGCTTACTCAGGCGCCAAATGCGATAAATAGGACACCGCAGTTTGTCAGTGCAGGTCTTCCGTTGGTGATTGAATCGCGCTGGCAATTTACACAGGAATTCTGATGGCTTAGCCAATAATCCCGACAGGGACTCATAGTCAAACTTCTCCTTTCCCGCTACAGTTATTCATCCACGGCGAATAAGGAGAAGGGCATGCTCTATATCTTTGATTTGGGGAATGTGATTGTCGATATCGACTTCAATCGCGTGTTAGGTACTTGGAGCGATCTGAGCCGTGTACCGCTGGCTTCGTTAAAGCAAAGTTTCACCATGGGAGAGGCTTTTCACCAGCACGAGCGAGGTGAAATAACGGATGAAGCCTTTGCCGAAGCGCTATGTCATGACATGGCGCTACCGCTAAGCTATGAGCAGTTCTCCCACGGCTGGCAGGCTGTTTTTGTTGCCTTGCGTCCTGAAGTCATCGACATCATGCAAAAGCTGCGTGAGCAGGGGCATCGGGTGGTCGTCTTGTCGAATACTAATCGTCTGCACACGACGTTTTGGCCGGACGAATACCCCGAAATCCGTCAGGCTGCTGACCATATTTACCTTTCCCAGGATCTGGGCATGCGTAAACCGGAAGCGCGGATTTACCAGCATGTCCTGCAGTCTGAAGGTTTTTCTGCGCATGAGGCGGTATTTTTCGACGACAACGCCGATAATATTGAAGGGGCTAATCGGTTAGGGATTACCAGCATCCAGGTTGTCGATAAAACGACCATTCCGGACTATTTCGCGAAGTTGATATGCTAAAAAATGTTCAGCAACAAGCCAGGCACCATACGCGTCCTGTTCGGGCCTGGCTGAAGCTACTATGGCAGCGGATTGATGAGGACAACATGACGACGCTGGCAGGGAATCTTGCCTATGTCTCATTGCTCTCATTAGTGCCGCTTATTGCCGTAGTTTTTGCGCTTTTCGCCGCATTTCCGATGTTTTCTGACGTCAGCGTCCAGCTACGTCATTTCATTTTCGCAAACTTTATCCCGGCGACGGGAGATGTCATTCAGCGTTATATCGAACAGTTCGTTGCCAACTCGAATAAAATGACCGCCGTTGGGGCGTGTGGGCTGATTGTGACAGCGCTATTACTGATGTATTCCATTGATAACGCGCTGAATACTATCTGGCGCAGCAAGCGTACTCGGCCTAAAGTTTACTCTTTCGCCGTTTACTGGATGATTTTAACGCTGGGGCCACTGCTGGCGGGGGCCAGTCTGGCGATCAGCTCTTATCTGTTGTCATTGCGCTGGGCCAGCGATCTCAACACGGTGATTGATAACATTCTGCGTATTTTCCCGCTGGTGCTTTCCTGGCTCTCGTTCTGGCTGCTTTACAGCATCGTACCGACTACGCGTGTACCTAACCGTGATGCGGTTATTGGTGCCTTTGTGGCCGCTGTGTTGTTCGAAACCGGAAAGAAAGGATTTGCGCTCTATATCACGATGTTCCCGTCTTATCAGCTCATTTACGGTGTCCTGGCGGTGATCCCCATTTTATTCGTCTGGGTATACTGGACCTGGTGTATCGTCTTGCTAGGCGCGGAAATAACTGTCACTCTCGGGGAATACCGCAAACTTAAACAAGCCGCAGAACAAGAAGAAGCAGAGCAACCATGATTGCATTAATTCAGCGCGTAACCCGTGCCAGCGTCACCGTGGAGGGCGAGGTGACGGGTGAAATTGGCCCAGGACTTTTGGTCCTGTTAGGTGTCGAAAGGGATGATGACGAACAGAAAGCGAACCGCCTGTGCGAGCGCGTACTCGGCTATCGAATCTTTAGCGATGCCGAAGGCAAAATGAACCTTAACGTGCAGCAGTCAGGGGGCAGCGTGCTGGTGGTTTCACAGTTCACGCTGGCGGCAGATACCGAACGCGGCATGCGCCCGGGGTTTTCAAAAGGGGCTGCGCCCGATCGTGCAGAGGCGCTGTATGAGTACTTTGTTGAGCGTTGCCGCCAACAGCAAATGAATACGCAAACCGGTCGATTCGCTGCGGATATGCAGGTTTCACTAGTTAATGATGGCCCCGTGACGTTCTGGTTACAAGTATGAACCAGCTACCGGTGTGGCCGCGGACAACAAGAGAGAATACGACGATGTATCACCTTCGAGTACCGCAAACAGAAGAAGAATTGGAGCGTTACTACCAGTTTCGCTGGGAGATGCTGCGTAAACCGTTGCACCAGCCTAAAGGCTCCGAACGGGATGCCTGGGATGCGATGGCGCATCACCAGATGGTGGTGGACGAAGAGGGGAATCTGGTCGCGGTAGGACGTCTGTATATCAATGCGGATAACGAAGCCTCCATACGCTTTATGGCCGTTGACCCCTCCGTGCAGGAGAAAGGGTTGGGCACGCTGATGGCGATGACCCTGGAGTCTGTGGCGCGTCAGGAAGGGGTAAAGCGCGTAACCTGTAGCGCCCGTGAAGATGCGGTCGAATTTTTTGCCAAACTGGGGTTTGTGAGCCAGGGAGAAATCACCACGCCGCAAACCACGCCGGTGCGTCACTTTTTGATGATTAAACCCATCGCGACGCTGGACGACATTCTCCATCGCGGGGACTGGTGCGGACAGCTACAGCAAGCCTGGTACGAACATATTCCATTGAGTGAGAAAATGGGTGTGCGCATTCAGCAATATACCGGGCAGAAATTTATCACCACGATGCCCGAGACGGGCAATCAGAATCCGCACCATACGCTGTTTGCCGGTAGCTTGTTTTCCCTAGCGACGCTAACGGGCTGGGGACTTATCTGGCTGATGCTGCGTGAGCGTCATCTGGGCGGGACGATAATCCTTGCTGACGCGCATATACGGTACAGCAGGCCGATCACCGGGAAACCTACCGCTATCGCCGATCTGGGCTCGCTGAGCGGAGACCTGGACCGTCTGGCAAGAGGTCGTAAGGCGCGCGTTCAGATGCAGGTCGGGGTATTTGGCGACGACACGCCGGGCGTGGTGTTCGAAGGCACCTACATTGTGCTACCCGCAAAACCGTTTGGCGCATATGAAGAAGGCGGGAACGAGGAAGAGTAAGTCAGAGGGTATCTTCTCTACTCGATGAATGCGTCTGCCGGAAGATTAAAGCGTTCTGCAAGCGCTTTAATATGGCTTACAGTCAGTGCTCTGCGACCATTTAAGATGTTGCTGACGTTCGATTTTGAACCGAGTTCGTTGGCAAGGTCTGCTGCTTTGAGACTGTATTGGTCCATGAGCGTACGCAATACTGAAACGCCAGAGGGTGTTTTCTCCAGGTGTTGGTTGAGTGCTTTGAATTCCGGCGCATGTTTTTCATATTTACTGATTCGGGCACAGAGCAATTCAAATAGTGGGTTTTCAAGATCGTCGTGGTCGACCAGATACTCCACTAGCGCAAGTGCCCTGCGATACTCAGTGTCATTTCGGTCTTCCCCCAACAGTGGGATGGTTTTTACCGCATCGCTGAAGGTATCAACAATCTTTTTTGCGCTGGCTGCATCCATATGACGATGCGTTCTCATTCTTTATTACCCCGATAATATGCTGTCAGTTTGTCATATTCGGCATGGGAAACGATATGTTTGACAAATATCTTATGTGACCTGAAATCTATGTAGGAGATGAGTCTTAGGCTGTTACCAGAAACATCAATCACCCACCATTTATCTCTGTACTTAAAATTATCCAGTGAAGGAATATACTGCTTCATCTCTTCAGGCTGAATGAATGTTTTTTTCTCCAAAACATTCAGTAAATCAGCGAGAGCAAGCTGATGATTTGGATACATGAGCATTGCCTCGTTAAAAGGTTTTCGGCTGATAACATGCACGGTGTAGTTCCATTACAAGGTTTTCAACCTGAAAACAAAATAACGCAACGCAATTAAGTTTACAAGATGAAAACACTATATTAATTAAGCATGTCTTACTGCTGTAGAATTTATGGCGCGCCAGGCAACATCCCGCATTGCGCTTCGTGCCGCCTGACTCACCCCTGCTAGCTGGAAAAATCCGTGGATAACGCCGAGATAGCGTTGGCAGGTGCACTCCACGCCCTGTTCCTGGAACTTTTGATACAGGGCCTCACCCTCATCTCGCAGTGGGTCGAATTCAGCTGTAATGATGTGCGTGGGCGGTAAACCGTTGAAGTCTTCGCGCCAGAGCGGGCTGACTTCGGGATGCAGTGGATCGGTTTGCGGCATATACATCTCGTAGCCCGACAGCAGCGTGTCGCGGGTGATAATGTAATCCTGTCCATTATGGTCATAGCTCGCAAAGCTGGCGGTTGCATCCAGCATCGGGTAGATCAGCATAAGCTGCGCAGGTTGCCATTGCCTGGTAGCTTTCAGGCGTAGTGCGGTGACCAGCGCCAGATGCCCGCCAGCGCTGTCGCCAGCCAGCGTAATGTTGTCCCGGTCTACTCCCAGTTTCTTGGCATACTTCCAGATAATATTGGCCCCCGATTCAGCATCGTTATGTGCTGCCGGGAAGATGTGCTCTGGTGCGAGGCGATACTGCACCGCAATGACCCGACAGCCGCTGTACCAGGCGAGTTGCCTTAGCTGGTTATCATGAGTGGTAAATCCGCCGCTGACAAAGCAGCCGCCGTGATAATAGATAACGCAGGGGAGATTTCCCGTGCAGCCCCGCGGCGAAACTACGCGAAACATCATGGCATCGAGTTCAATATCTTCAACCTGTACGCGGGTTTCAGTGTCTCCGGCCAGGACCGTGCTGGCGATGTAGCCTGCTCTCCGGTCATCAATATTCTGCTCGCGCGAAGAAGGGCGTCCCGCCGCGATAAATGCTTCAACCAGCTGTGCAATCCCGCTTTCCAGTGCCATTTTCACATCTCCTTATCTGTATGGATATACAGGTTTATAACCTGGATAACTAAGAATGAAAATGGGAAAAATGGGGGCCGGTATGATTTTGGAAAGCGGCTCGCAGATTAAATACCGTCATTGGTTTCTGCTGTTTGAATTCTGTATTGTGAGGAAAATTAACTATACGCCATTGACGTATAGTTAATTTCTATTAATATAGTCCAATGGCGTACTAAAATGCTATTCATAGAAACGGAAATCTTCACTGAAGACGTCAAAAAATTACTGGATGATGATGAATACCGCAGATTACAGATATTCCTTGCGATTCAGCCTGATTGTGGCGATCTGATACAAGAAACGGGCGGACTGAGAAAGGTTCGCTGGAGATCGCGAGGGAAAGGCAAACGTAGCGGTGTGAGGATTATTTACTTTCATCAAATCAGAAAATCACAAATTCGATTGTTGCTGATTTATCAGAAAGGGATCAAGGATGATCTGACTCCACAAGAAAAAGTGCTGCTGCGTATGTTGAATGGGAGGTGGTAAATGGATAAGGCACTATTTGAGCGATTAACTCAAAGTATGGTTCAGATGAATGAGATCGCTGAAGGAACGCGACAACCTTCCCGTACCTTTCATATTGACGCCATGAAAATAAAGGAAATTCGCCAGTCTTCAGGATTATCACAGAGTCGTTTCGCAGATTTGATATCGGTAAGCGTGGATACGTTGCGAAATTGGGAGCAAGGGCGTCGTTCACCGACCGGTCCAGCAAAAGCGTTGTTACGTGCTATTGCCAATGATCCAAAACATGTCATTCAGGCACTAAGATAATCCCCGGCAGTTTGGTTCAATTGCCGGGGGAAGATCTTAAAACTTACTCCCCTTCACCTGGGAACAGGAACGGGTTGATGGAGCTGCGGGCAAAGCCCTCTTGCTCCATGTGCGCGTCCAGCATCAGTGAAGCGAGATCGTCAGCCACGGCTTCAACTTTAGGGTCTTTTTCCTGATAGAGAATCTTTAGGTAAGTCCCACAGTCGCCGCAGCTTTCAGCTTTAATTGCCGCCTGTTCGTTATCCAGCGACCAGTAGTTCAAATCACGGCTTTGCTCGCAGTTGCTGCACTTCACGCGTACCACGTGCCACTCGGTTTCACACAGGTTGCAGTGCAGATAACGCAGCCCCTGAGTGGTACCGATTTGCACCATGCTGGAGACCGGCATTGAACCACACACGGGGCAGTACTGACGCTGTTCACCGTATTCCGCACGGGCTTTGCCGGGGATCAGGCTTGCCATCTGCGCCCAGTAGAGCGACAGGGCAGCCCAAATAAACGGCGCTTTATCGCTGCTGACGGAGGCGAAATCAGAGGCAAACAGCGCGCTGGCCATCAGCTCCAGTTCCTGCTCTGAGGCTTTTTCCAGATTTTCGATCACGGCAAGCGCAGGGCCGCTCATTTCTGGTTTCAGCTCAGCAATTAACGACTGCAGCAGTTTTTGCCAGTGCTTGTCGCGTGGCAGAACGTGGATATCCAGCGGCGGTTTGCCCTGATCGTTCGCTTCTTTGATACGAGCGGTCAGATCCATCTGCAGCGGATGGTCGTACAACACCACTTCCTGCGCGTGGGCGATCAGTGCGGCAAAGCGCAGGTAGTCGCCCAGCGGGTTGTTCTCGGCCAGCTCGCGCAGGCGCTCAGCGCGGCGGTTATACAAATTTTTGAGTCTGGGGAATAATAACGGCGGAATCATATCCGCCGTGCGTTTCTCGCTCTTCTCCAGCTCATCTTGCGGGATTATGCGAATACTCATTCAGATGACTTTTCCTGTTTCTGGCGGACTTCACGGTACCAGCGCGGGTGATGTTTCTTCGCCCATGAACTGGTAACCCATCCTTCCACCATCGCGGTAATGGTGCCTTTCACCCAAAGGGCGGCGTAAATGTGCACCATGATAACCACAATTAACGCTACTGCGGCAAATGAATGCAGCATTAACGCGAATCGGATCACCGGGATTGAGAAAGCAGGCGCAAAATACGGACGCCAGATGACCACTCCGCTCACCAGCAACAGGACCAGGAAGATAATCGCCGCCCAGAATACGCATTTCTGGCCGAAGTTATAACGTCCCGTGTCACCTACTTCCTCGTTGACGACAATCTTACGAATATTCTTCGCCCAAAAGATATCATCCCGATTGATTAGATTGTGGTGCCAGTAACGGAAAAACATGATGATAAACGAGGCAAACATGATCACGCCGACAAACGGGTGCACAATTCGCGCCAGTTGTGGAGTGCCCATGATGTGCATCAGCCAGTTAAAAGACGGGAAGAGAAAGCCCATCCCGCTCACCGCCGCCAGAATGAAGCAGAAGGCGGTGATCCAGTGGTTGATGCGTTCCGGCGCCGTGTAGCGCACGATGGTGTCACGTCGTTTCATTTGCGCACCTCGTCGTCTTTTTCATGCAGATTGTCTTCTTCCTCTTCCGCACGGTTCGGGCCTACGCCGACGTAGTGGAAGATGCTGGCCGCAAATGTCGCTGCAAAGCCGACGGCTGCGAGGGGTTTCCAGATGCCTTTCCAGAACTTAACGGTAGCGCTGATCTCCGGGTTCTCCGGCAGGCCGTGATACAGATTTGGCTTGTCCGCATGGTGCAATACGTACATTACGTGCGTACCGCCAACACCCGCCGGATCGTACAGACCCGCGTTTTCGTAACCACGCGTTTTCAGCTCCGCCACGCGTTCGCCTGCCAGGGTTTTCATCGACTCCTTGGTGCCGAAATGAATGGCACCGGTTGGGCAGGTTTTCACGCAGGCCGGTTCTTGCCCGACCACAACACGGTCAACGCACAACGTACATTTGTAGACGCGGTTGTCTTCCGGATTGAGGCGCGGCACGTCGAACGGGCAGCCCGCGATGCAGTAGCCACAGCCTATGCACTGCTCAGACTGGAAGTCGACGATACCGTTGGCATACTGAATGATTGCGCCTTCAGCCGGACACGCCTTCAGGCAGCCCGGATCGGCGCAGTGCATACAGCCATCCTTGCGGATAAGCCATTCCAGTTTGTCGTTTTGTTCCACTTCCGAGAAGCGCATCACCGTCCAGGATTTGGCGGTCAAATCGGCCGGGTTGTCGTACACCCCAACGTTGTTGCCCACTTCATCACGGATGTCGTTCCATTCAGAACACGCCACCTGACATGCTTTACAGCCGATACAGGTGGTGACGTCGATAAGCTTCGCCACTTCTTCCTGATGGTCCCGCGCCTGAGGCGCGGGGGTGAAACCGTTAGTGGCGGAACGACGAATGATGTCTTGCGATTGATAAGCCATAGGTCGTCTCCGTTACACCTTTTCCACGTTCACGAGGAAGGACTTAAATTCCGGCGTCTGCGTGTTCGCATCACCGACGAATGGCGTTAACGTGTTAGCGATAAAGCCTTTTTTCGCCACACCTTCGTAGCCCCAGTGAATCGGAATACCGATAGTGTCGATATCCTTACCGTTAGCCTGCAGCGTGCGAATACGTTTGGTCACCACCGCCTTGGCCTTAATGTAGCCGCGATTAGAGGAGACTTTGACGGTATCGCCGTGGGAGATACCGAGCTTATTCGCCAGCTTCTCGCCAATTTCCACAAACTGTTCCGGCTGAGCGATGGCATTCAGCAGCGCATGCTTGGTCCAGTAGTGGAAGTGCTCGGTCAGACGGTAGGTTGTACCGACGTACGGGAACTTATCTGCTTTACCCAGTGCTTCTTCGTCACCTTTAAAGATGCGCGCGGCAGGGTTAGAGATTACGTTCGGGTGCAGCGGGTTAGTCCCCAGCGGTGTTTCAAACGGCTCGTAGTGTTCCGGGAACGGACCTTCCGCCATCTTATCGATAGCAAACAGGCGTCCCATCCCTTCCGGCTGCATGATGAACGGCCCTACGTTGCTGCCAGGTGCGGCAGCGCTGTAGTCCGGAATATCCATCCCGCTCCACTTCGCCCCATCCCATTTCAGGATCTGACGTTTTGGATCCCACGGATTCCCCTGCGGATCAGCGGAGGCGCGGTTATACAGAATGCGTCGGTTAAGCGGCCATGCCCAGGCCCAGCCCAGCGTATTACCAAGGCCTGACGGGTCGGCGTTATCGCGACGTGCCATCTGGTTGCCTTCCGGCGTCCAGCTACCGGCAAAAATCCAGCAGCCGCTGGAGGTCGTGCCATCGTCACGCAGTTGGGCGAACGAGCTAAGCTGTTGGCCTTTCTTGACGATAACCGCACCGGTTGCCGGGTCGGTAATGTCGGCCAGCGCTTTACCGTTACTCTCCATCGCCACTTCTTCCGAAGCCGGTTCGTGCGGGGTGGAGTAGTTCCAGGTCATGCTCAGCACCTGTTCCGGGTTCGCGCCACCTTGCTCGGCATACATCTTGCGCAGACGCAGGAAGATACCGGCGAGGATTTCGCCATCGGTAACGGCAATCCCCGGGGCATCCGCGCCTTTCCAGTGCCACTGCAGCCAGCGACCGGAGTTAACGATAGAACCGTTCTCTTCGGCGAAGCAGGTGGACGGCAGACGGAATACTTCGGTCTGGATTTTCGACGGATCAACATCGTTTGACTCACCGTGGTTCTGCCAGAAAGTGGAGGTCTCGGTGTTGAGCGGGTCGATAGTGACCAGGAACTTCAGTTTGGACAGTGAAGCCACAACTTTGTTTTTGTTCGGGAATGACGCGACCGGGTTAAAGCCCTGGCAGATATAGCCATTCACTTTGCCCTGATTCATCATCTCGAAGTACTGCAGGACGTCGTACCCTTTATCCCACTTCGGCAGCCAGTCGAAGCCCCAGCTGTTTTCCGCTGTTGCTTTATCGCCAAAGAAGGCTTTCATCATCGAAACGAAGAATTTCGGGTAGTTGCCCCAGTAGTTCACCTGACCTTCCAGCAACGGTTTTGGCGTGTTGGCAGCAAGGTAAGTTTGCAGGTCAGTCTGTTTCTCGCTTGGCAGCGTCATATAGCCTGGCAGGCTTTGTGACAGCAGGCCTAAGTCGGTCAGGCCCTGAATGTTGGAGTGACCGCGCAGGGCGTTAACACCGCCGCCTGCCATCCCCATGTTGCCAAGCAGCAACTGGATCATCGCCATGGTACGGATGTTCTGCGCACCTACGGAGTGTTGCGTCCAGCCCAGGGCGTACAGGAACGACGCGGTTTTATCTTTGGCGCTGGTTTCTGCAATGTACTCACAGACCTTCAGGAAGTCGGCCTTTGGCGTACCGCAGATGTTTTCTACGACGTCCGGCGTGTAGCGGGAGACGTGCTGTTTCAGCAGGTTCCACACGCAGCGCGGATGTTGCAGGGTGACATCGCGTTTGGCGAAGCCTTTTTCATCCAGCTCGTAGTTCCAGCTGGTTTTGTCATACTTGCGTTTGTCCGCGTCGTAGCCGGTGAACAGGCCATCTTCGAAACCGTAATCCTCACGCACGATCAGGCTGGCGTTGGTATAGGCCTCAGTATATTCGCGGTTGAATTTTTCGTTGTTCAGCAGGTACAGCAAAACGCCTGACAGGAAAGCAATGTCAGTACCGGAACGAATCGGAGCATAGAAATCAGCCACCGCAGCGGTTCGCGTAAAGCGTGGATCGATAACAATCAGCTTCGCGCCGTTGTGGATTTTGGCTTCCATCGCCCAGCGGAATCCGACCGGGTGAGCTTCAGCGGCGTTACCGCCCATCACCACGACGAGGTTGGCGTTTTTAATGTCGACCCAGTGGTTGGTCATCGCACCGCGACCAAATGTTGGAGCAAGACTTGCTACCGTTGGTCCGTGTCAGACGCGTGCCTGGTTGTCGACCGCGAGCATACCGAGCGCGCGGGAGAATTTTTGCGTTAAATAGCCGGTTTCGTTACTGGAAGCGGATGCACACAGCATCCCGGTGGAAAGCCAGCGGTTAACGGTTACGCCTTCAGCGTTTTGTGCAACGTAGTTAGCGTCGCGGTCTTCTTTCATCAGCTTAGCGATGCGGTCAAATGCCTCATCCCAGCTAATCTGTTGCCACTTATCTGAGCCTGGTGCGCGATATTCCGGGAATTTCAGGCGGCTTTCGGAGTGGATGAAGTCCACAAGTCCTGCCCCTTTCGGGCACAATGCGCCACGGTTCACCGGGTGATCCGGGTCCCCTTCGATATGGAAGATGGATGCTTTGGCGTTTTTTGCGCCGTCACCGAGGCTGTACATTAACAGTCCACAGCCAACGGAACAGTAAGTGCAGGTGTTACGGGTTTCGCGGGTGCGCAGCAGTTTATATTGCCGTGTTTCCGCGAGCGCTACGCCGGGTGCAAAACCCAGTGCCGCTGCCGTGGTGCCTGCCATACCGCCAGCGCAGATCTTAAAGAACTGCCTTCTGCTGACCTGCATGGTTCGCTCCTTGTTTCGACATTGTCACGTTCCCTTCGCTTTTCTGTAACGCGAACGCGAGGGAAGTGGTTGTTATTTTTCTTTGCGGACGGGACCGCAAAGGTCCAGAATTGGGTGAATTTCCCTCCGTCCAGGAGGGATTTGTAAAGAATACCACAATGTTGGTATGCGTGTTCCAATATGGTTAAAAGAAAGTGAATAAGATTATTCAAGAAAACATCAAGAATGTGACATCTTCGACAGGATCTCGCCAGTTGACCCTCTGGAAGCGCGAGGATTTGCAACATCCTCAGCCTGATGAGGTAGCTGAAGAAGTGCCTGTTGCGCTGGTATACAACGGGATTTCGCACGTGGTGATGATGGCATCACCGAAAGATCTTGAGCACTTCGCGGTGGGTTTTTCACTTTCTGAAGGCATTATTGAGTCCCCGCAGGATATCTACGGAATGGACGTAGTGCCTTCCTGCAACGGATTGGAAGTGCAGGTTGAACTGTCCAGCCGTCGCTTTATGGGGCTGAAGGAGCGTCGTCGCGCGCTGGCCGGTCGCACCGGTTGCGGCGTTTGTGGCGTGGAGCAGCTCAATGACATTGGCAAGCCGGTCCAGCCGCTGCCGTTTACCCAGACATTCGATCTGGCGAATCTTGATAACGCTTTACGACATCTCAACGATTTTCAACCCGTGGGGCAACTGACAGGCTGCACGCACGCGGCTGCCTGGGTACAGCCGTCAGGTCATCTGGCGGGCGGGCATGAAGATGTTGGACGTCATGTTGCGTTGGATAAACTGCTGGGACGACGTGCAATCGAAGGGGAAACCTGGCAACAGGGCGCGGTATTAGTCTCCAGCCGTGCCAGTTATGAGATGGTGCAGAAATCGGCGATGTGCGGTGTGGAGATCCTGTTTGCTGTTTCTGCGGCGACAACGCTCGCCGTGGAAGTTGCCGAACGTTGTAACCTGACGCTGGTGGGTTTTTGCAAACCGGGCAGGGCGACGATCTATACGCATCCGCAACGTCTGGTCGCGCTGTGACGCCACCAGGCGGCCAGAATACTGCCGGAAAATGCCAGTTCCATGATTACGGCAACTGGCGAGCCAACAATCACATTGTTCAGCAGCCAACACAGGCTGCCGCACAAGGTGTATCCCCGTAATTTTCCGCTGCGTTTTTGAAATGACGCAAAGGTCATCAGCAGGCTTCCCATCAGCGGCAAAATACTCGACAGATTTTGCCAAAGATAAATGCTACACAGCAGCGACCCCAGCATAAATCCCCACATCACCCAGCGGTGAAAGGTGACGATGGCTGTCGCGTAGCGGCATGCGGCAATGATCATTAACCCAGCCGCAGCGTGTTGATCCAAAAGATAGAAATGGATAGCTAACAGAGACGTAGAACTGGTGAGCAGCGTTAAAGTGATAGCCCGGCGTTGAAAATGAAAAGCGGAAATATCCAGTAAGAAGCTGATGCCAGCCAGCATCTGAGAAAGAAGAAATGCGTTCATTGTGGTCGCCATCTATTAAAGAGTGACGGGACAATAATCGACGCATCACCTTAAGGCGTTAACCTTTGTTAAGACGCTGGCGAATACGGGACAGGCTAACGGGGGTAATGCCGATATAGCTGGCAAGATCGCGCTGGGTGAGCTGTGACTCCCAGTCCGGGAAGTGTGTTTGTACGTACTGATAGCGTTGCTCTGGGGTATTGAGCAGCAGCATTTGCTCTTTTTTCTCTTTGTAGATCAATTGCTGGACCAGTAGCTGAGTCTTAATATCCTGATTTTCCGGCGCATCAAGCAAAGCCAAGGGTATTTCAGTGGTTTCTCCCGCGGCGATCATTTGTAGGCTGTAATCGGCAGGTGTGTTAGTTAGCCAGTTCAGGTACAGAAAGCAGTATTCCCCGGCAAAGTAGAACTCTTTAACCCTTTCAACGCCGTTGTCCGCGTGATAAACCGCACGAGCCACACCATGATGTAAAAGATGAATTTTACTTTGTGGTTCACCCTGACGAAGTAACCAATTACCCGCCAGTTGCGTTTTTCTACGGCTGCCAGCAAGCCATTGTGATTCCTGATTACGTAACATCTTATCTCTCAAATAATTTGAATAAGACTGGCAAATCCTTCCGCTTTCAGTTGTTCGGGTATCAGCCTATTATTTATCACATCAAGGCACGGCGCCTTACTCAAACAACTAAGTTAAAGGGTTTATATCATGAAAAGCATCAAAACTTTTGTCGCAGTTATCGCTCTGGCTACTTCTTTCGGTTCTTTCGCTGCTCAGACAGTGACCGCAACCGGTTCTACGCTGGAAAGCGCTGAAGCAAAAATCGCCGCTCAGGCTGAACGTGCAGGCGCCAGCGATTACAAAATCACTCAGGCATACACCGGTAACCGCGTGCACATGACCGCCGAACTGCTGAAATAAGATACCTTAGTACTGTCGAAAGAGCGCCCTTGAGGCGCTTTTTTAGTTTATACCCGCCATTCGCAGCAATGCGGTCACCACTGCGGCAGCGACGATCACCACGATTAGCGGCATCTTGCGCCATGCGAGAAATACCGCAAAAGCCACGCCCAGCACGCGCGCCATGCCAGCGAAGTGTTCGCCTTCGTAAAAGGTAGTCGCCAGCGCAACGGAGAACAGTAATACCGTTGCGGCGTCGGAAAGCAGCGCCTGCGAGCGTTCCGAGAACGCTAAACGGCTCCCAAGCTTCGCTCCTCCTAAACGCATTAAATATGTTCCCAGAGATAACATGGCGATACCGACGATAAACAGCGTCATGTTGCCCATTATTTTTTCCTTGTCAGTAAGCCAAACAGTGAGAGCAAAACAGGTAAACCGACCGGCGCAAAGGGGATGGTGGCAAGCGACAACCCGGCACCGCTACAGGCGCGAATCAGCGTGGTGCGGTTTTTAAAGGCCGGGACCACTAAGGCTAATAAAATTGCAGGGAAGACGGCATCCAGACCGATGGTTTCCGGGGCGGGGAGCAGTTTGCCGACGCCCGCGCCGATCAGTGTGCCAACAGGCCAGAAAAGCGCGACGCCCAGACCGCACAGCCAGAAGGCGGCTTTACGTTGTTCGGGCGTTTTTTGCGACAGGCCAAAGACTACGCTTTCGTCGTTCATGATATGACAGCCGAGGAAACTCGCAGCCCGCGAGCCCACCAGATCGCGCACCGTGACGCCAAACGGCACGTGTCGGGCGTTGACCAGTAAGCCGGCAGCCGCAGCCGCCAGTGGGTTACCGCCACTGGCGACGATGCCGATAAACATAAACTCGGACGCACCCGCCAGTACCGTAATCGAAAGCACAAACGGCACCCACAGCGGGAAGCCGTAGGCCATCGCCAACGAGCCGTATGACATGCCGACTACGCCGACGGCCAGACAGACTAAAAATATTGCTTTAATCGTGTCGCCTTTGAGACTGGAAAAATAATGTTTCATACCGTTTTAGCCATATCGAACGAATTTCCATTATAATGAACGCGACCAGTTGATATTACAAGTCGAACGAATCGTTCGATATAAAGAACATGGAGTCGTGAATGACCCAGCCCATCAGTATGATCGCGAAAAGCCTTGTGCGTGAACGTCAGCGCACCGGTTTGTCATTGGCAGAGATTGCCCGTCGCGCAGGGATTGCAAAATCGACACTCTCGCAATTGGAAGCGGGCAATGGCAATCCTAGCCTGGAAACGCTCTGGTCGCTGTGTGTGGCGTTAGATATTCCCTTTGCTCGCTTGCTGGAGCCGCAGGAACAAAAAACGCAGGTGATTCGCCGCGGCGAAGGGACAAAGGTGGTGGCTGAGCAGGCCCACTATCAGGCCATTTTACTGGCCGCCTGCCCACCGGGGGCGCGGCGGGATATCTATCTGCTGCTGACGCAGCCTGGCGCGGATCGTATTTCACAGCCGCATCCACCGGGATCGGTTGAACACATCATCGTGACGCAGGGTAAGGCGATGGTAGGATTGACGGAAGCCCCGGAGGAGTTAGGCGAGGGGGACTATATTTGTTACCCCGCCGATCGGGCGCATATTTTTAAAGCGCTGGAGCCTGACACCCAGGCGATTCTGGTTTCTGAGCAGAACTAACTGTTCTGTTGCGTTGTGCCGGATGCGGCGCGTTAGCGCCTTATCCGGCCTACAAGTCTATTGCAAATAAAACACTTCTTTTAGCTCTGCGCTAACCGGGCTGTTGTCCGGGTTTGCTGGCATTACGTCACGCATATGCTTCCACCAACGTTGGCAAACGTCGGTGCTGGCAACGGCATTCCAGCGTTCTTCGGACTCAATCTCAACGGTGGCGAACAGCAGATTGCGCGCCTGATCGAGATAAATCGCGTAGTGATGGGCGCCGTGCTCTTTCAGCACCGCTTCCAGCTCTGGCCAGATGGGATTGTGCCGACGTTGATATTCAACGTGCGCGTCGGCATTCACCTGCATAACAAAGGCCTTGCGGATCATAACGCCTCCAGATACAGCTCTCGGACCTCGTCGCGGCTGGCGGTGCGCGGGTTGCATGGCGCACACGGATCGGCCAACGCTTTATCCAGCCAGCCTTCAATATCCTCTTTCGTCACGCCAAGGGAACTAAAGCCCGCAGGAATACCAACACGCTTGCTGAGTGCACGAATCGCGTTGATGGCCTCCATACTTGCCGCTTCATCGCTCATGTCACGGGTATCGACGCCCATTGCCTGCGCCACGCGGGCAAAGCGCGTCACGGCGTTCGGACGGTTAAAGTTTTCGATTACCGGCAGCAGGATGGCGTTGCAGACGCCGTGTGGCAGATTATGGGTTGCGCCCGGCTGGTGCGCCAGCGCATGCACCAGACCCAGACCAGCGCTGTTAAATGCCATCCCCGCCAGATACTGACCAAACGCCATTTGCTCACGAGCTTCGAGGTTATGACCGTCGTCGACCGCTTTTGGTAGCCACAGGTTGATCAGGCGAATCGCTTCCAGCGCGTTAGCGTCGGTGAGCGGATGAGCACCAACGGAAACATAGGCTTCCACCGCGTGGGTCAGGGCGTCCATACCGGTTGCGGCGGTGACGGAGGCCGGGATTTCCAGCATGACGCTGGCATCATCCACAGCGATGTCCGGGATGTTATTCGGGTCGATGATCACCTCTTTAACCTTACGGGCAGAGTCGATAATGACCGCGTTGCTGGTCATCTCTGCTGCCGTACCGGCGGTAGTGTTGATGGCGACCAGCGGGACGCCCGCATTTTTCACTTTGCCCACGCCGGAGTAGGCGGTAGAAGGGCCAGGGTTGGCTGTCAGAATTTTCACTGCTTTGGCGGTATCGATCGGGCTGCCGCCACCGAAGGCGATGATGTAGTCACATTCTGCGCCCTGATAGGCCGCAAACCCTTTCTGTACCAGCTCTTCTGTCGGGTTCGGGAATACTTCATCAAACAGGTGGTAAGACATTTGATGTTTATCCAGCGCGGCAAACAGGCTATCCAGCAGGCCCAGTTTTACCAGTTGACCATCGGTGACGATCAGCGCTTTGCCCCATTGTTTATTCGCCACGAGATTCACCATATCGGCAATCGCGCCGGCGCCATGCAGGCTAATTTTTGGCAGTGCCAACATAAAGCTCATCATTATTCTCCTTAATAATAAAATCCTGTAGGCCGGAAAGGTGAAGCCGCATCCGGCGTTGCGTTGGGAGGTATCAGTACAGCTCTATGGCGCTTGCCAGCGGCGTAACACCAAAGCGTTTGCCAAGTGCGACCAGCTCTTCACGTGAGATGGTCTGCTTCATACCGCCCATCGAAAAGATTTTGACCAGAACTTCGGCGGATTTCTCTGCGGTATCTATCAAACCGAACGCTTCGTCGAGGGTAGGTCCGCTTCCGAACACGCCGTGGAACGGCCAAAGTACCAGCGAGTGTTTCTGCATTTCCTCGGCGGTAGCCTGACCAATTTCATCTGTACCCGGCACCATCCACGGGAGAATGCCAACGCCATCCGGGAACACCACCAGGCACTCGGTGCTGCCTTCCCACAGCTTGCGGGTAATCAGCGCTGTGTTGTTTTCCAGTACGTAGGTCAGAGCGATCAGGTTGGTGGCATGGCAGTGCATGATCACGCGGTCTTTACCGTTCGTCGCTTTAATGCGTTCGCAGTGAGAGAGGAAGTGAGCCGGCAGTTCAGAGGTCGGCACGGCCTCGTGGGTCAGGCCCCAGAGGATATGGTAGCCCGCGCCGTCGCTGTCTATTTGTACCACGCCCAAGTTTGCCGCGGGATCGAGCTGGACGTTACGGAAAAACTTACCGGAACCGGTGACGATAAACGGTGTGTTTGCCAGCAGCGGCATCGGCTGACTTAGCGCAATATAGCGTGGTTTTTCGTGGAAATCGGCGCTAAACGGCGCGATATCTGCTTCATCAAGACGCAACGTCAGGTTGCCGCCATTACGCTCGTCCCAGCCTTTCAGCCACGCATCAGAAGTGGCTTTGATCATCCCCTGGACGAACCAAGAAGTCGTAATTTTTTGCATGTTCGGTGTTCCTGTTTATTGCCCGAACGTTATCGGGTTTTACGTAGGCCGGATAAGCGAAGCGCCATCCGGCAATCGTGTTTCATTTTTTGCCGGATGGCGACGCGGGGCGTCTTATCCGGCCTACAAGCCTGGCGTCACGGTTAGCTACGTTTGCTCAAAATCTCTTTTTCATAAGCGCGCACGCTGTCCAGCCACTGGCTGCCCGCAGGCGTGTCATGGCGCTGGCAATACATCTCCCAGACAGCCTGCCACGGCAGCGATTTTTGCTCTTCCAGCAGGGCCAGGCGTGCGGTGTAGTCGCCGCTGGCTTCGAGCTGACGCAGTTGCTCGGTGGGTTCTAACAGCGCGCGCAGCAGGGCTTTTTTCATATTGCGGGTGCCGATCACCCACGCGGCGATGCGGTTAATGGAAGCGTCGAAGAAGTCGAGGCCAATGTGTACGCGGTCAAACAGGTTGTGGCGAACGATCTCGCTGGCAATCGCCTGAGTTTCATCATCCAGCAGCACCACGTGATCGCTGTCCCAACGCACCGGACGACTGACGTGCAGCAGCAGGCGCGGTACATACAGCATGGCGGCGGAAATTTTGTCGGAGATCACTTCAGTCGGATGGAAGTGGCCCGCATCCAGACACAGTGCGGTCTGGCGGCTGGTGGCGTAACCCATGTAGAACTCGTTAGAGCCCACGGTGTAGCTTTCCGCACCGATGCCAAACAGCTTGCTTTCGACGGCATCGATATGGTGCGCCGGGTCGAGTTTCTCGCTGATCACTTCGTCCAGTGCGTCCAGCAGACGCTGGCGCGGCGCTAAACGGTCAACGGTGATGTCTTTCATGCCATCCGGGATCCAGATGTTCATCACCGATGGTGTACCCAACTGCTCGCCAAAATACGCCGAGACGCGACGGCTGGCTTTGCAGTGATCGATCCAGAACTGGCGAATGGTGTCGTCGGCGTGCGCCAGAGTGAAACCGTCGGCGCTCAGCGGGTGTGAGAAGCAGGATGGGTTGAAATCCAGCCCTAACTGGTTCGCTTTCGCCCACTCCACCCAGTTTTTAAAGTGCTCAGGTTTGATTTGGTCGCGTGCAACCGGCGTATCAGATTCCAGATAGATCGCGTGCAAATTCAGACGTTTTGGACCAGGAATCAGGCTCAGCGCCTGCTCCAGATCGGCCCGCAGTTCGGTGGCGTTACGCGCTTTACCCAGATAGTTACCGGTAGCCTGAATACCGCCAGTGAGCGAGCCTTCCGGGTTTTCGAAACCGGCGACATCATCGCCCTGCCAGCAGTGCATGGAGACCGGCAGACGATCGAGCTGGCGTAAGGCCGCCTCGACATCAATACCTACCGCGGCGAAACGCAGTTTTGCCAGTTCCCAGGCTTGTTCAAGTTGAGTGGTCATGCGCAAAGCTCCTTTGTCTGTCGTAGTGATTGAAACTGCGCCTGGTAGCGGGCAATTTCACTTTCAGGATTGGGAATGAAGGTGGTCAGTTCGTAGTTGGCGCGTACCACCTGACGGAAATCATCGACGTTGTTCAGCTCGTCCAGCGTCATCAGCTGGATGCCAATATTGCCGAGCGTGGAAGCCTCAATCGGCCCGGACATCACGCGAATACCGCAGGCATCCGCACACAGCTGGTTCAGTAAGGTGTTCTGGCATCCGCCACCGACAATGTGCAGTTGGCTAAATGCTGCACCACGCAGTTGTGCCAGTTCTTGCAGGATGTCGGCGTACAGCAACGCCAGGCTGTCGAAGATACAGCGCGCCAGTTCGGCGTTTTGCAGGGGAGCGGGTTGGCCTGATTCACGGCATGCTGCCTGAATTTCTGCACTCATATCGTCGGGGTTGATAAAGCGATCGTCGTTCGGGTTTATCAGGAACTGGCAGGCTGGCAGCGCTTGCGTTTGGCTGATAAGCGTTGGCAGGTCGGTAATCTGGCGCTCTTTTAATACGCGCTGGAGCAGCCACAGCCCCATAATATTTTTCAGGACACGGTAGCGTCCTTCCGCGCCGCCTTCATTGGTGATATTCGCCGCCAGCGCCACATCGTTGGTATAAGGTGTTCTGCTCTCAAAGCCCATCAGCGACCAGGTCCCGGAAGAGAGATAGGCGCTGTTTTTGTCGGCCAGCGGAGAAGCAATGACCGCGCTGGCCGTGTCGTGACTGGCGACGGCGACAACCGGAATTTGGTTTTTCTGCGGGCAAATCCAGTGGCCGATCACGTTCCCAGGATGCGTCGGGCGACCAAACCAGGCTTTGTCTGCCCCGGTCCACGCCAGCAGTGTGTCATCCCAGTCGTCGGTATTGATATTGACTAGCTGGGTGGTGGTGGCGTTGGTGTATTCCCAGTTCATTTTGCCGGTCAGGCGAAAGCTGAAGTAGTCGGGGATCAGCAGGGCATGGGCCACCTGCGGGAGCAGTTCTGGCTGCTGTTCAACCAGTGCACGCAGTTGATACAGGGTGTTAAAGGGCAGAAACTGAATGCCGCTACGGCGGTAAATTTCACCTTTACCCGGCTGTTCCATCGCCTGCGCCATAATGCCGGTCGTGCGGCTGTCACGGTAAGAGACCGGCAGACCGACACGTTGACCGACGTTATCGATCAGAACGTAATCCACGCCCCAGGTATCAATGCCGATGCTGTCTATCCGAATGCCTTCATCGCAGACTTTTTTCAGGCCAAGACGAATATCGTTTTCCAGGCTGTCGATGTCCCAGGTGTCAAAACCGTCTGTTTTTTGCAGGCAGTTCATGAAGCGGTGGATTTCACGTAGCGTCAGGGAGCGGTGTTCACTGTCGTAACGCGCCAGCATTACGCGCCCACTGGATGCGCCGAGATCGACTGCGACACAATGGCGAAAAGTCATAGCGAGGTCCTTCTGAGTTTTATTGCACTCAGTCTAAGAACCCCAGATAACGCGTACCTTCTTGACAGTGACAGCCACAATTAGCGGCTGGCAACATGGCAAAGGTGAACGTGACGCTGTTCACAATTTCTATTAATAGGACCTGTTTTAGCGGATGTGACGCCTTCCGCAATTCCCGATCTTTCCCGCCATTTCTTGAAGAATTAACCGTGTTTACGCACTTTGGCGTCAAAAATTTAAGGTGAGGGTGATAACCCTTAATTACTATTCAGCCATGTTCATTTGATCGGGAAGGATGTCATCATGACGGTATTGCATTGCGTGGATTTTTTTCCGACAGGTAAAGCGCCAGTGGCTATTGAACCGCGGCTTCCTCAACCTGCGTTTCCAGAGCATCATCATGATTTTCATGAAATTGTGGTGGTCGAACATGGAACGGGGATCCATGTGTTCAACGGGCAGCCTTACACAATCAGCGGCGGTACGGTGTGTTTCGTTCGCGATCATGACCGGCATTTATATGAACATACTGACAATCTGTGCCTGACCAATGTGTTGTATCGCTCCCCGGATGCGTTTCAATTTCTGGCTGGGCTGAATCAGCTTTTACCTCAGGAACAGAATGGGCAGTATCCCTCCCACTGGCGGGTGAATCAGGGGGTATTGCAGCAGGTTCGACAACTGGTGGGGCAGATGGAAGCGCTCGGTGAGGGGATGGATACACCAACGGCGGCAAATCGCGAGATCCTGTTTATGCAGTTGCTGGTACTGCTGCGTAAAAGCAGCCTGATGGAAGCAGCGACCGATAACGACGCGCGGCTTAACCTCCTGATGGCGTGGCTGGAAGATAACTTTGCCGACGAGGTGTGTTGGGAGGCGCTGGCCGAGAAGTTTTCCCTCTCTTTGCGCACTCTGCATCGCCAGCTCAAACAGCAAACCGGATTGACGCCGCAGCGCTACCTTAACCGCTTGCGGCTGATCAAGGCCCGGCATCTGCTTCGCCACAGTGATGACAGCGTGACAGACATCGCTTATCTCTGCGGATTCGGCGACAGTAACCACTTTTCGACGCTTTTTCGTCGTGAGTTCAAGTGGTCACCACGCGATATTCGTCAGGGGCGCGATCTCGTTGTGGCAAGCCGCCTCCAGTAACGCGAAAGCTATCAACGTTTTTTACCGCCGAATCTCAGATAATCATGTCCCTTAACGCCGGATGGTGGCTACGCCTTATCCGGCCTACGTGTCACGTAATCTGTAGGTCGGATAAGGCGTAGCCGCCATCCGACAGGGAATATTGTGATGGCGAATCATCTGGTCCTTCTGAAATCAGACTTCTTTGCGCATGAGCAGCAGGCTGTGGCCGTGGCTGACCGTTATCCGCAGGATGTCTTTGCTGAGCATACCCACGAGTTTTGCGAGCTGGTCATGGTCTGGCGCGGTAATGGTCTGCATGTCCTTAACGATCGCCCGTACCGGATAACCCGTGGCGATCTGTTTTACATTCGCGCCGAAGATAAACACTCCTACACCTCCGTGAACGACCTGGTGTTGCAAAATATCATCTACTGCCCGGAGCGGTTGACGCTGAATGTTGACTGGCAAGGGGCGATCCCCGGATTTGACGGTACGCCGAGGCAGCCGCACTGGCGACTCGGTAGCGTTGGCATGACCCAGGCCCGACAGGTGATAAGCCAGCTTGAGCATGAAAGCAATCAACGTGATGCACAGGCTTTTACCATGGCTGAACTGCTGTTCGGGCAACTGGTGACACACCTTAAGCGGCATCGTTATGCCACGGATACGCTCCCGGCGACCTCCAGTGAAACGCTGCTGGATAAACTGATCACCGCGTTAGCCGGTAGCCATGAGCATGCGTTTGAACTGGATACGTTTTGCGAGCGCGAACAATGCAGCGAGCGCGTTTTGCGCCAGCAGTTTCGCAGTCAGACCGGGATGACCATCAACCAGTATCTCCGCCAGGTGCGGGTTTGCCATGCGCAGTATCTGCTCAAACATAGTCGGTTGATGATTAGCGAGATTTCCATGCGCTGCGGCTTTGAGGACAGTAACTACTTTTCGGTGGTATTTACGCGGGAAACCGGGATGACGCCGAGCCAGTGGCGTCATCTCAGTACTCAGCATGCTTAGCTGGCCATTCCCAGACCGACAATGTTTGCCGCGACAATGATCACTACGCAGCCGAGGCTTAACACGCTGACCGGACGACGACCCGCGTTTTTCCACTCTTTCAATACCAGACCGACAATCCCGCCGCACAGAACATAGAAGCTCATGTGCAGCATCCAGCTTACATAGTCATACTGCGCCGGAATACGTGCGTGGCCCCAGGCGTAGAAGAAGAATTGCAGATACCACATCAAGCCACCAAGCGCAGAGAGCAGCACGTTGGTGATAATCAGCGGTTTGGCTAACGAGAAGTCGGCTTTTATCGACAAGTTCTTCACTTTTGCCAGACGAATGAAGCAGAAGCCCAGGTTAACAAGCGCGCCACCGCCCATAATGACCACATAGCTAGGCAGGGCGACATACAGCGGATCGACGCCCAACGCGGCGGCGGCATCGTGCATCGGTTTCGCCGCGTTCATCGCAAAGGACATCCCGGCGGAGAAAATACCGCACATGACGGCCAGAACCAGACCTTTTTTCAGGTTGAAATCTTCCGCTTTGATGCCCATTTTTCGTTCTTTTAACTGACCGGCACGGGTAACAATGCCCACGCCAATCAGCGCGACCAGTACGCCAAGCAGCGTCATGCGGCCACCAGAGGTATTGATCAGTACATCAAAATTGCCGTTGATAATCGGGGTCATCAGCGTGCCGACAATCAGCGTAATACCTATCGCAATCCCGATACCCATCGACATACCGAGATAGCGCATGGTCAGGCCATAGTTGATATTGCCAATCCCCCACATTGCACCAAACAGAAATACCGGCGCCAGTGTGGAGAGGCTGAAGGAGCTGAAGTAGGCCCAGAAATCGGGAAGTAACATGGCGCTGATGGTCCACGGCAGGATTATCCAGGAGACGATCCCGCCAACCGACCACATCGTTTCCCATGACCAATGTTTGACTTGCTTGAACGGGGCATAGAAACAGGCGGCACTGGCTGCCCCTATCAAATGCCAAAAGATACCCATCGTAATCGCGTTACTCATGACTTAATCCTCGTTATTTTTTATCGTCGGTAATGACCCCTCCGACCTAACGAGTTTAAAAATTACGCAGGTGGTTAACCTTTTAACGATTGCCGTCCTTTTGCGCATGTTGGCAATCATCACGTTAAGTGGGTGATTCGGCTCACATCTTTAACAATGGTTTTGATTCATTAAGACCCTGTAAAAAGTACGGCATTGATAATCATTTTCAATATCATTTAATTAACTATAATGACCCAACTGCTTACGCGGCGTTAACACTGGCCGCCCGACAATACTGGAGATGATTATGAGTTATACACTGCCATCCCTGCCGTACGCTTATGATGCCCTTGAACCGCACTTCGATAAGCAGACGATGGAAATCCACCACACCAAACACCACCAGGCTTACGTAAATAACGCCAACGCTGCGCTGGAAAGCCTGCCTGAATTCGCCAGCCTGTCCGTTGAAGAGTTGATCACCAAACTGGATCAACTGCCAGCAGACAAGAAAACCGTACTGCGTAACAACGCGGGCGGTCACGCTAACCACAGCCTGTTCTGGAAAGGCCTGAAAACCGGTACTACGCTGCAGGGCGACCTGAAAGCGGCTATCGAACGTGACTTCGGCTCCGTTGACAACTTCAAAGCTGAATTTGAAAAAGCAGCGGCAACCCGCTTTGGCTCCGGCTGGGCGTGGCTGGTTCTGAAAGGTGACAAACTGGCTGTTGTTTCCACCGCCAACCAGGATTCCCCGCTGATGGGTGAAGCTATCTCTGGCGCTTCCGGTTTCCCAATCGTGGGCCTGGACGTTTGGGAACACGCTTACTACCTGAAATTCCAGAACCGTCGCCCGGACTACATCAAAGAGTTCTGGAACGTCGTGAACTGGGACGAAGCTGCCGCGCGTTTCGCAGCAAAAAAATAAGTTCTACGCTTTAACAAAGCCCTGCAAGCGATGCTTGTGGGGTTTTTTTGTGATCAAACTCAATATAAAAACAATGATCCACTTAAATTGAAACAAGGTTTTATTATGCGAGTGGGATCACTTTTATAGTCTCTATGAATGTCTATCTTCTTTTCATCAAGACGGGCGCATCTCAAAGCAAGATGCAATCGCCCATAAAAATTGCCCCATTTTTATGTCTACAGGTGATGGAAATGCAGATCAAACGTACGATAGAGAAAATCCCAGGCGGTATGATGCTGGTGCCGCTTTTCCTGGGCGCGTTGTGTCACACCTTTTCCCCCGGCGCCGGCAAATATTTCGGCTCTTTTACCAACGGTATGATCACCGGTACGGTGCCTATCCTGGCAGTCTGGTTCTTTTGCATGGGGGCGTCGATCAAGCTAAGCGCCACCGGCACCGTGCTGCGTAAATCAGGTACGTTAGTCATCACCAAGATTCTGGTGGCGTGGGTGGTTGCAGCGATTGCTTCACGCATTCTGCCGGAACATGGTGTAGAGGTTGGATTCTTCGCAGGGTTGTCTACGCTGGCGCTGGTGGCCGCGATGGATATGACCAACGGCGGGCTGTATGCCTCGATTATGCAGCAGTACGGCACCAAAGAAGAGGCCGGGGCGTTTGTCCTGATGTCGCTGGAGTCTGGCCCGCTGATGACCATGGTGATTCTGGGAACCGCCGGGATCGCGTCGTTTGAACCACACGTATTTGTTGGTGCAGTATTGCCGTTCCTGATTGGCTTTGCGCTGGGGAATCTGGACCCTGAACTGCGGGAGTTCTTCAGCAAAGCGGTGCAGACGCTGATCCCGTTCTTTGCCTTCGCATTAGGTAACACCATTGATTTGAGCGTGATTGCGCAGACCGGCGTGCTGGGTATTCTGCTGGGCGTGGCGGTGATTATCATCACTGGTATTCCATTGATTATCGCCGATAAACTGATTGGTGGTGGCGATGGTACGGCGGGGATTGCCGCTTCCAGTTCTGCGGAGGCGGCGGTTGCTACGCCTGTGCTGATTGCTGAAATGGTTCCGGCATTTAAACCGATGGCACCGGCAGCAACTTCCCTGGTCGCCACGTCGGTGATTGTGACCTCCATTCTGGTGCCGATTATCACGTCTATCTGGTCGAAAAGGGCCAAAGCAAGGGCGGCAGAAATTGATATTCGTGGCACCGTGAAGTAAGTCTCTTAAGCCGGATGGTCTGCACCATCCGGCTTAATTATTTATCCTTTGACGACAAACACCTCATCGATTGTTCGACACTCACTCTCGTTCAACTCTCCACCGGCATTACGTGACACGCCGGTACAATAGCCAAACTTACGCGATACCACGGTTTTGATGGTGGTGACAAAATCTTCGCCGATAGCATAGATGGACATGTAGGTGCCAATCTGGTCCTGAATATCGCGAAGCGCTGCCAGGTCGCCCTGTTTAAACGCTTCCCGCGCGCTGACAAACAGTTCCGGCATGACGTTGTTCAACCCTGAAATTATTCCCGCGCCACCTGCTAACAGGTTGGGAATGTAGTATTCGTCATAGCCGGACAGCACGGCAAAATCCTCCCGCACGGCGCGGGTGGTCTGAATCATACTGCGGGTATGGGACTGGCAGTCGACGGTGTCTTTAATGCCAGCGAAATTCGGGAACTCGGCGGCGAGGGTGGCTACCAGTTCGGGGGTTAAATCGCAGCCGGTGCGTGCCGGGAAGTTATAAGCAAACCATTTGCCGCTGAGTGTCTGCCCCAACTGACGGAAGTAGCTCAGCAGCTGTTTCGCCGTTTGTCCGTAGTAGTAGGGCGGCAGGATCATCACGGCATCGTAACCTGCGCGATACGCTTCCTGCGCCATCAATAAAACATCATTCTGGCAGGTGGATGAGACGTTGGCGACCATCTTTAGCGAGCTCATGGCGCGGGCCTCGCGGATCAGCAGCAGCCTTTCTTCGAGCGTAAAGGAGGCAAATTCCCCGATGCTGCCCATCAGCAAAATCACGTCGATTTTGGCCTCGGTAAGGCGTTTGAGATGCAGGCTTAGACCGTTGAGATCGATCTTGCCATCATTGTCCATTGGCGTAATGGAAGGACACCAGACGCCAGCAAATTGCGATTGACCAGTCACGTTGTCGACTCCTTATTTGAAATGATGTTTCAAAACCAGATTACATTGATAGCATGTGTCCCTAAGTTTCATGTGAACCGTGCTCTCATTTTGAGCGACTGGGGTAAAATAAATGTGGTGTAATGGGGGAAATTTATCGGGAGAGGGAACAGATGCGATATCCGGTCGATGTTTTTACGGGCAAAGTTCGGGACTACACGGGAAGCCGTCCCAGCGCGATTGCTAAAGTCCAGATTGACGGTGAGTTGATGCTGACCGAACTGGGGCTGACGGGGGATGAACAAGCGGAAACGAAAATTCACGGCGGGCCGGATCGCGCGCTGTGTCACTATCCGCGTGAACACTATCAGCACTGGAGACAAGCGTTTCCGGAGCAGGCGGAGCTATTTGTCGCCCCCGCGTTTGGTGAGAACCTCTCTACTGAGGGGCTGACTGAAGAGAATGTGTATATTGGCGACATTTTCCAGTGGGGAGAGGCGCTGATTCAGGTCACGCAGCCGCGCTCGCCATGCTTTAAGCTGAATTTCCATTTTGGCATCAGCGATATGGCCAGCCAGATGCAGGATGCGGGTAAGACAGGCTGGCTGTGCAGCGTCATCGCGCCTGGTCAGGTGTCAGCAGACGCGCCGTTGATCCTGGCGTCACGCGTGAGCGACGTCAGCGTGCGGGAGGCCATTGCTATCGCCTGGCATATGCCGTTTGATGATTCGCAATATCACCGTTTACTGTCGGCTGCCGGGTTATCAAAAAGCTGGACCAGAACGATGCAAAAGCGCCGTCTAAGCGGCAAGATCGAAGACAATTCCCGTCGTTTGTGGGGAAAATAAACCCACCTTCATCTTACAATTAAATCAGGTGGCGACACCTGATTTACCTCTCCCTGTGGTTCATCTCCCTGCGTACAAAACCGGGCAAAAACCTGACGGTCACGGTTTGCTTCAAAGCCATTCTTGATACCTGGCCCACAAAAAGAAACTCTGCGTTGAAAAAAAACTTGAGTATTTCCTGCACTCAAATATCTTAGCTTCAAATTGGTTTAAACCAGATTGGCGAAATGAAAAAGAAAAACAATGTTGATGTGCTCAGGGAGCGCTTTGAAAGCTGGTTAAACGAGAAGAATTTACCAGCGGGGTCCAAATTGCCTTCGGAAAGGGAGTTATGTGAGCTGCTGGATGCAAAGCGTATGACCTTACGTCAGGTTCTGATTGAGCTTGAGATCGATGCGCGTATTTTCCGCAAGAACCGCAGTGGTTGGTTTATTTCGTCGAAGCGATTTATTTATAACCCTAAATCACTTTCCAGCTTCAATGCTGAAGCCTGTGCTCAGGGACGTAAGCCTTTTTGGGATTATTTAACCAAAGAAACCATTGATACAGTTCCGCATCATGTTGATGATGTTTTTCTCTCCTCCGGTGACCGCTATTTAGTTACCGGCTGGTGCGGTCTTGATTCACATAAAGTGTTTTACCATGAATCCTATATTGATGCTGATGTTGCGCCAGGATTCATTAATAAATTGGGCAATCAGTCTTTTGCCAGCGTCTGGGAAGATGCGTTTGGCCATGTTTTAAATATCAAAGAAATGATTTTTAAACCGGTCAATATGCCAGAAGTGGCCTGCAAAGAGCTGGGTGTTGCGCCTAATACGTATGGAATTTTAGTAGAAAAACATCGGGCTACCCGAGATAAAAAAGTGGTTCAGGTTGATTTCGAATACTGGAGACTTGAATCAGTGGAACTTGTTATTCGCGATGAATGAGAAAAATAATGGGAAAATGTAACCAAGAACTTCTTGCGGAACGCGCGAGAAATATACCGCTGTACCTACATGCTTATGCTTTTCATCTGAATATGCGCTACGAGAGAGTCCTGCCGGGGGATCTTCTGGATATTGCGCATCAGCAAAAATTGAAGGGTGTAAAAATACATGTTGAGGATGGTGAGTCCCAATCACTGCAGAAACTGAACGATCAGCAGCTACACGATTTTAAAGAGAAGGCCAAAAAATATAATCTGGATGTGCATATCGAAACGAGCGCATCGGATAAGGCGACATTGACGGATGCCATCCGTATTGCTGTTGCTACTGGTGCAACTTCAGTGCGTTTCTACCCGCGTTATGAAGGGCATCTCAACGATGTTATGGCGAAGATTGCCAATGATATTGCGTGGCTGTCTCAGTATGACGATTGCGGACTAAGCTTTACTATCGAACAGCATGAAGATCTGCAAGGCCATGAGCTGGTGACGCTGGTTAACAATAGCGGGATGAAAAATCTCTCTATTCTGTTTGATTTTGGCAACATGATTAATGCCAATGAGCAGCCGCTTTCTGCGTTAGAGGTTATGTCTCCTCTGATCACTCAGGTGCATATCAAAGACGCAAAAATTATTAAAGAAGGTAAAGGCTGGGGGCATGAGGCTTGTCGTTCAGGACACGGCGATTTACCCATGGAAGAAATGCTTAAGGCATTATTACTTTTAGGTGAAGATAAACCGCAAGTACATGCTTTTGGCCTGGAAGAAGAAGTTGAATATTATGCCCCTGCATTTCGCTTCGACGATGAGGGTGATAATCCATGGATCCCATGGCGCGATGCAAGTTATACGCCGCTGCCTGACAGCAACATGGTTGATGCGCGACTGGCGCAGGAAAAAGAACATGCTCTTGCCCAAATAAAATACATTCGTGATATATGTGACAAGTTTATAGGCAATTAATTAGTTTTCTTAAAATATTATTAAATGCGGAAAGGATTATGAAAGTAATCCCCTGGCTTTATTAATTATACAATTTAATTTAGATATTTCTCTCAACAAGCAATGAGGGTTTAATCATGTTCATGAATAAATGGGCAAGGCTCTGTTTTTTGATTTTAGGCGGCGGCACGATATTCAAGCTTTCAAGTATGAAAGATGTTTTCTATGTGCCAATGCAGAATGACTGGGGTTTAACTAATACGCAAATTGGGTTGAGCTTTACGGTTTATACGATTGTTCAGACAACTGGACTTTTTCTTTCTCTCTATATCGCAGATCGTTACTCCAAGAAAATATTATTACCGTTCGGTCTGATTGGCGTTGGGTTATGTGGTTTATATCTGGCAACGCTACCGTCATTTACTGGTTATCTCATTTGCTTTGCCGCGATGGCTTTCTTTGCCGATGTGGTTTATTGGCCGGTATTGCTGAAAGCCGTTCGTTTGCTGGGAACGAAAGAAGAACAAGGACGCATGTTCGGCTTTTTAGAAGCCGGACGTGGCGTGGTGGATGTTATCGTTGCATCTGGTGCTCTGTTTGTCTTCGTCCAGTTTGGTGAAGGTAAAGCGGGGATGCAGGCGGGCCTGTTGTTCTATACGGTAATTACGCTTGTGGCAGGTATTGTGACGTACTTTATTGTCGATGATGACAAAGTGAAAGGCGGCGAGAAAACCAGTGCCAACATGGAAGTGTTAAAGGGTATCAAACATGTTTTGTCCTGCCCTAATGTTTGGCTGGCTTCTTTAGGTATTTTCTTCGTTTATGCCGCGTACTGTGGACTGACTTACTTTATCCCGTTCTTAAAAGATATCTATATGCTGCCGGTAGCTCTCGTCGGTGCGTACGGCATCATCAACCAGTATGCGTTAAAAATGGTAGGCGGGCCGATTGGTGGAATGTTGGCAGATAAAGTTGCTAAATCACCGACAGTGTATCTGAAGTGGACGTTCCTGATCTCTGCTGTGGCGATGCTTGTGTTCATGCAGTTACCGCATCAAACAATGAACGTGTATATCGGTATGGCGGCGACATTAGGGTTCGGAGCGATTATCTTCTCACAGCGCGCCATTTTCTTCGCGCCGATGGATGAGATCGGTACCCCACGTGAGTATGCGGGCTCGGCAATGGCATTTGGTTGCATCATCGGTTATATGCCAGCGATGTTTGCGTACACGTTGTACGGCTATTTGCTGGATACCAATAGCGGCATCACTGGCTACAACTATGTCTTTAGCGTGATGATTGCGTTCAGCTTAATGGGCTTTATCTGTTCGACAATTCTGGTGAAGCGGATTAAAAAGCAAAAGCTAGCGGCTGCGGCAGCATAACGTGAGTGCTTCCCCGGCAATAAATGACCGGGGAAGCCTGTTAAGCGCGTTTATACAGCGGTAACCAAATCACCAGCCGTAAACCACCCAGCGGGCTGTCTTCGGCCTTCACCCAGCCACGATGCTGCTGGATCGCGGTTTCCACAATCGCCAGACCCAGACCTGTTCCGCCAGACTCGCGATCGCGCGCCTCATCGGTACGATAGAACGGACGAAAAATCTGTTCTCTGTCTTCAGGGCTAACGCCTGGGCCATCGTCGTCCACGGTGATGGTAATCCCGTCGATATCCACCGCGAAGCCAACTTCAATCTTCGTATGTGAATAGCGCAGGGCATTGCGCACAATGTTTTCCAGCGCACTTTCCAACGCATTTGGGTTACCGTACAGCGGCCACGGACCCGGCGGGAAATTCACCGTGAGTGATTTACCCATCTGCTCAGCTTCAAAGGCGGCGTTATCCAACACTTCACCCCAAAGCTGATTAGCTTTCACTGTTTCGCTGACCAGCGCGTTTTTCTGCTGATTACGTGACATCACCAGCAGGTCGTTGATCATGCTGTCCAGTCGGTGAGCTTCTGTTTCAATGCGCTCCAGCTCTTTGCTCTCACCGCTACGACGGCGCAGCAGAGCGGTGCCCAGTTGCAGACGCGTTAGCGGTGTTCTCAGCTCGTGGGAGATGTCCGACAGCAGGCGTTGCTGTGTGGTCATCATCCGTTCCAATGCCGTCACCATCTGGTTAAAGCTTGCGCCTGCCGCCAGGAACTCCTGCGGACCGGCTTCCAGCTCAGGATGTTGACGTAGGTTACCCTGAGCTACTTCATCCGCCGCGTTTTTCAACTTACGCGCCGGTTTCGCCAGACTCCAGGCAAGCCAAAGCAATAGCGGTGAGCTGACTAACATGGTGACGATCAGCAACAACAGCGGTCGGTCGAACAGCAGGTTGATAAAGTCAGATTGTGAGCTGCTGGCAGGTCGTATGAGATACAGCTGGTAGTTATCTTCACCGTCTCTGACGGAGAAAGGCCCGACCATCTCAACGCGACCGTATTTTTTCTTTTGCGGATGGTCGGCGTTATCGGCCTGACCAATAAAGTTACGAATGATCTGCATTTCGTTGCGTTCTGCGCCGATCACGCGTCCTTCCGTCGTAACAAGTAATAGCCGCTGTCCTGGCGGCGCCCACTTGTCTATCGCCCGAAACAAGCGACGCCACCACATCAAATCGTTGGGTGGATCGTTCGCCAGTTCAGCTTCAACATGTTGCTCAATCATTAACCCCTGGCGCTGCTCGCTGTCCAGTAGCTCGGTCATCTGGCGTGAGTCGAGCTTGGGTAACATCAGTACCAACATCAACACCAGCGCCAGCGTCAACCAGAAGATGGCAAAGATGCGTGCGGTTAAGCTCCCTATCATGAAGCGGAGACCATCAGGTAGCCGCGACCACGCAGGGTTTTAAACCACGGGTGTCCGTCTTTACGCTCTGGCAGCTTACGACGCAGGTTCGAGATATGCATGTCGATCGCGCGATCGAAAGGCGTCAGGCGTTTGCCCAGCACTTCTTGGCTCAGGTGCTCACGCGAAACCACCTGACCGAGATGCTGAGCCAGCAAATAGAGCAGGGTGAATTCGGTGCCGGTTAACTCCAGAATTTGCCCGTCAAAGCTGGCTTCCTGGCGACCCGGATTAAGGCTTAACGCATCAACTTCCAGCGTCGGCGAACCGTTATCGCTGTTCTGCTGCTGTTCGCTCCAGTGTGAGCGACGCAGAATAGCGCGGATGCGCGCGACCAGTTCACGGTCGTTAAACGGTTTAGGTAAATAGTCGTCCGCGCCCAGCTCAAGGCCAAGTACGCGATCCAATTCGCTGCCGCGAGCGGTCAGCATGATTACGGGTGTCTGGTGTGTCTGACGAAGTGCTTTCAGCGTATCAATGCCGTTTTTCTTCGGCATCATGACGTCGAGCAAAAGTAAATCGATGCTGTCATCCAGAAGCTCAAGCGCCTGTTCCCCATCATAGGCAACCAGCACATCGAAACCTTCCATTTCGAGCAACTCCTTTAACAGGGAAGTCAGCTCTCGGTCATCATCAACTAACAGGATTTTATTCATTGTTTACGTACCTCCGAGGCAGAAATTACGTCATCAGGCGTCGCTAATCTATGACTTTACGTTGTTTTACACCCCCTGACGCATGTTTGCAGCCCGAATCGTAAACTGTCTCTCGTTGAATCGCGACAGAAAAGATTTTGGGAGCAAGTGATGGGCAAAGTTACCGCTGCCGTCATGGCCTCAACGCTGGCACTCAGTACATTTAGCCATGCAGCTGAAGTCGTCACAGGCGATCACTGGCACCTGGGTGAAGGCTCATCGCAACGCAGCGTTCAGAGCCACATGTTTGACGGTATCAGTTTAACCGAACATCAACGTCAACAGATGCGAGATTTAATGCAGCAGGCAAGACACGAACAGCCTCCTGTTAATGTTAGCGAAATGGAGACAATGCATCGCCTTGTCACCGCAGAGAAATTTGATGAAAGCGCAGTGCGCGCTCAGGCAGAAAGAATGGCGCAAGAACAGGTTGCCCGCCAGGTTGAAATAGCCAGGATCCGCAACCAGATGTATCGCCTGTTAACGCCAGAGCAGCAAGCGGTTTTAAATGAGAAACATGAACAACGAATGGAGCAACTGCGCGATGTAGCGCACTGGAAAAAAAGCTCATCGTTGAATTTATTGAGTAGTAGCAACTCACGTTCCCAGTAGTAACCCTGTTTTCCTTGCCATAGACACCATCCCTGTCTTCCCCCACATGATGTGGGGGTTTTTTTTGCCCAAAATTTGTCCCTCGGTTATTGCCTGACTGTTTTACTTCATCCGTTATACTAGCGGCATATCCTGGCAGGAGTGTTTATGAATCAAACCTATGGGCGGCTGGTGAGCAGGGCGGCAATCGCGGCGACCGTGATGGCATCGCTGTTACTTTTGATCAAAATTTTCGCGTGGTGGTACACCGGATCGGTCAGTATTCTGGCTGCACTGGTGGATTCTCTGGTGGACATCGCGGCGTCGTTAACCAACCTGTTGGTGGTGCGCTATTCGCTGCAGCCCGCAGATGATGAACATACGTTCGGACACGGAAAAGCGGAATCGCTGGCGGCGTTGGCGCAAAGCATGTTTATTTCTGGTTCGGCGCTGTTTTTATTCCTGACCGGGATTCAGCATCTCATCCAACCCACGCCGATGAAAGATCCTGGCGTTGGGGTGGTTGTCACCATCATTGCGTTAGTGTGTACAATCATTCTGGTCTCGTTTCAGCGCTGGGTAGTGAAGCGCACGCAAAGTCAGGCCGTTCGGGCAGATATGCTTCATTATCAGTCTGATGTTATGATGAACGGTGCGATTCTCATTGCGCTCGGGCTGGCATGGTATGGCTGGCATCGTGCAGATGCCTTGTTTGCGCTCGGGATTGGCATCTATATTTTATATAGCGCATTACGCATGGGGTATGAGGCAGTGCAATCTTTGCTGGATCGCGCTTTACCCGATGAGGAACGTCAGGAAATTATTGATATCGTGACGTCATGGCCTGGAGTCAGCGGCGCTCACGATCTTCGCACGCGGCAGTCAGGGCCGACCCGCTTTGTTCAGATTCATTTGGAAATGGAAGATAATCTGCCGCTCGTTCAGGCGCATTTAGTGGCCGAACAGGTTGAGCAGGCAATTTTACGGCGTTTCCCGGGATCGGATGTCATCATTCATCAGGATCCCTGTTCAGTCGTACCCAAGGAAGGCAAGATGTTTGAGCTTTCATAATTCGTTGTAAAAAAAGTGAACCGGGCCAGCATTTTGTGTATAAATTACCACCATTTGGCCTGACCTGAATCAATTCAGCAGGAAGTGATTGTTATACTATCTGCATATTCGTTGGATCGTTTCGATATGCGGAATCGACTTCCGGCAGCAGATTTCATTTTGCATTCCAAAGTTCAGAGGTAGTCATGATTAAGAAAATCGGTGTGTTGACAAGCGGCGGTGATGCGCCGGGCATGAACGCAGCAATCCGTGGTGTTGTACGTGCAGCGTTGACGGAAGGGCTGGAAGTCATGGGGATCCATGATGGCTACCTGGGTTTGTATGAAGACCGTATGGTCCAGCTTGACCGCTACAGCGTGTCCGACATGATCAACCGTGGCGGTACTTTCCTCGGTTCTGCTCGCTTCCCGGAATTCCGTGATGAAAACGTACGTGCGGTGGCGATCGAAAACCTGAAGAAGCGTGGCATCGACGCCCTGGTTGTTATCGGGGGTGACGGTTCTTACATGGGTGCAAAACGCCTGACCGAAATGGGCTTCCCATGCATCGGTCTGCCGGGCACTATCGATAACGATATCAAAGGTACCGACTACACCATCGGTTACTTCACCGCTCTGGGTACCGTTGTCGAAGCGATTGACCGCCTGCGTGATACCTCTTCTTCTCACCAGCGTATTTCTATCGTTGAAGTGATGGGCCGCTACTGTGGTGACCTGACCCTGGCAGCAGCGATTGCCGGTGGCTGTGAGTTCGTGGTGGTTCCGGAAGTGGAATTCAGCCGTGACGATTTGGTTACTGAAATCAAAGCGGGCATCGCGAAAGGTAAAAAACACGCAATCGTAGCGATCACTGAACACATGTGTGACGTTGACGAACTGGCGCATTACATTGAGAAAGAAACGGGTCGTGAAACGCGTGCAACCGTACTGGGTCACATTCAGCGTGGTGGTTCCCCGGTTCCTTACGACCGTATCCTGGCATCCCGTATGGGCGCCTATGCCATTGAACTTCTGCTGGAAGGTCACGGCGGTCGCTGCGTAGGTATTCAGAACGAGCAGCTGGTTCACCACGACATCATCGACGCTATCGAAAACATGAAGCGTCCGTTCAAAGGTGACTGGCTGGACTGCGCGAAAAAACTGTACTAATTGCAATTGCCGGATGGCGGCTTGCGCCTTATCCGGCCTACATGATGCAAATCGTAGGCCTGATAAGCGTAGCGCCATCAGGCAAAAACTCGACTCCATATATTCCCCCAAGTTATAGCAAATCTTTTTTTATTCTTTAATGTTTGGATTCCTTTCTGGCACGCTTTGCTCATCACAACACTACCTAAGAGAGCTGGGCGATGAACAAATGGGGCGTAGGGTTAACATTATTGCTGGCATCGACCAGCGTTCTGGCAAAGGATATTCAGTTACTTAACGTATCGTACGATCCAACGCGTGAATTGTACGAGCAGTACAATAAGGCCTTCAGCGCGCACTGGAAGCAGGAAACGGGCGACAACGTTGTGATCCGCCAGTCGCATGGCGGTTCGGGTAAACAGGCGACTTCCGTCATCAACGGCATTGAAGCCGATGTTGTGACGCTGGCACTTGCTTACGACGTGGATGCCATTGCTGAACGTGGCCGTATCGATAAAAACTGGATTAAACGCCTGCCGGATAATTCTGCGCCTTACACCTCCACCATCGTGTTCCTGGTCCGCAAAGGCAATCCCAAACAAATTCATGACTGGAACGATTTAATCAAACCGGGCGTGTCGGTCATTACGCCAAACCCGAAAAGCTCCGGCGGAGCTCGCTGGAACTATCTGGCGGCATGGGGCTATGCCCTGCACCACAACAACAACGATCAGGCCAAGGCACAAGACTTTGTGAAGGCCCTGTATAAAAACGTTGAGGTACTCGATTCTGGCGCACGTGGCTCAACCAATACCTTCGTTGAACGTGGTATCGGTGATGTGCTGATTGCCTGGGAAAACGAAGCGCTGTTGGCAACGAACGAGCTGGGCAAAGATAAATTCGAGATAGTGACCCCGAGTGAATCTATCCTCGCGGAGCCGACCGTATCCGTGGTTGATAAAGTGGTGGAAAAGAAAGATACCAAAGCGGTGGCGGAAGCTTACCTGAAGTATCTCTACTCGCCGGAAGGTCAGGAGATAGCAGCGAAAAACTTCTACCGTCCACGTGATGCAGAAGTCGCGAAGAAATACGAAAACGCATTTCCGAAGCTGAAGCTGTTCACTATCGACGAAGAGTTTGGCGGCTGGACGAAAGCGCAGAAAGAGCACTTCTCTAACGGCGGTACGTTCGACCAAATCAGTAAACGATAAATAAGTCTCTGATTTACCGACCCGGTGGCCTAACGCGACCGGGTTTTTTATTTGTCATGGTTTTGCGTTACTCTTGCCCTTCAATGGGATACAGGAAACGCGTAATGAAAAAAGCAGGCTATCTTTTACTGGCGGTGATAGTGGTCGCCGCCGCTGCAGGTATCGGGTACTGGAAATTCACCGGCAACCCGGACGCATTACGCCAGATCGTTCTTCAGCAATGCCTGCCGCACCAGTTGCAGCAGCAGGACCCCGCCCCATGCGCTGAAGTAAAGCCGGATGCCGGATATGTGGTGTTCAAAGACCGTAACGGCCCACTGCAATATCTGTTGATGCCTACCTGGCGGATCAACGGTACGGAAAGTCCGCTGCTGTTGAAATCAGGCACGCCGAACTTTTTCTGGCTGGCCTGGCAGGCACGTAGCTTTATGAGCCAAAAATACGGCCAGGAAATCCCTGACAAAGCAGTCTCTCTGACCATTAACTCACGTAGCGGGCGTACGCAAAATCATCTGCATATTCATATCTCCTGCCTGCGAACCGATGTCAGAAAGCAGCTGGATGACAACCTGGCGAAAATCAGCACCCGCTGGCTACCATTACCGGGTGGGCTGCGCGGTCATGAATATCTGGCGCGTCGCGTCACGGAAAATGAACTGGCACAACGCAGCCCGTTTATGATGCTGGCGGAAGAGGTGCCGGATGCGCGTGAGCATATGGGCAGCTATGCGTTGGCGATGGTGCGCCAGAGCGACGAATCCTTTGTCCTGCTGGCTACTCAGCGCAATCTGCTGGCTCTGAATCTCGCCTCCGCTGAGGAAATTCAGGATCATCAATGTGATATTCTGCGTTAACCCCACCTAATCTGGCGTTTACTCCGCATGCCTGTCCCCGTATTCTTGTTGAAAAAAACAACAGGAGACAGGCATGTCGCTCTGGCTTACACACCCTCTGTTTATCCCCTCTCTGGTGGTTGGTATCACCATTCTGCTCTGGGCTACGTCGCTGCTGCCGGAGTTTATAACGGCGCTGCTGTTCTTTGCCGTGGCGATGGTCGCCAAAATCGCGCCACCGGATGTGATTTTTGGCGGCTTTGCGTCCTCCGCATTCTGGCTGGTGTTTAGCGGTTTTGTACTGGGTATCGCGATTCGTAAAACGGGGCTGGCGGACAGGGCGGCGAGGGCGCTGTCATCGAGGTTGACTGATTCCTGGCCGTTAATGGTGGCGAGCGTAGTGCTGCTGAGTTACGCGCTGGCATTTGTGATGCCATCCAACATGGGCCGCATTGCGCTGCTGATGCCGATTGTCGCGGCGATGGCGAAACGGGCTGGAATTAACGACGGCACGCGCGCCTGGTATGGTCTGGCACTGGCCGTCGGGTTTGGGACGTTCCAGCTTTCTGCGACGATTTTACCCGCAAACGTACCGAATCTGGTGATGAGCGGCGCGGCGGAAGGCTCTTACGGCATCCACCTCAATTATCTTCCCTATTTGCTGCTGCATACGCCGGTTCTGGGTTGGCTTAAAGGCGCGGTGCTCATTGTGCTTATCTACTGGTTGTTCCCTGGCAAGCCGCATGCGCCGCGCGATCTCACGCCGCCGGAGCCGATGAGCCGGGATGAAAAACGTCTAGCCTGGATGTTAGCGGTGGTGCTGTTCTTGTGGGTAAGCGAAAGCTGGCACGGCATTGGCCCTGCGTGGACCGGGCTGGCGGCGGCAGTTATCACATTGCTACCACGGGTTGGCTTTATCAATGGCGACGAGTTTTCCACTGGGGTCAACATTCGTACCTGTATTTATGTAGCGGGTATTCTGGGGCTGGCGATCACTGTCACGCAGACCGGTATTGGTAGCGCCGTTGGCGAAGCGCTGTTACAGGTGATGCCGCTGGATGCGGAAAAGCCGTTTACCAGTTTCCTCGCGCTGACCGGTATTACCACTGCACTCAATTTTATTATGACGGCAAACGGTGTTCCGGCGTTGTATACCACGTTGGCGCAAAGTTTTGCCGATGCGACGGGATTCCCGCTGCTGTCGGTGATTATGATCCAGGTGCTGGGTTATTCCACGCCACTGTTGCCGTATCAGGCTTCACCAATTGTTGTGGCGATGGCGCTTGGGAAAGTGCCTGCGAGGGCGGGGATGCTGCTGTGTATGGTGCTGGCGGCGGCAACGTATTTGATTCTTCTGCCGCTGGATTACGCCTGGTTTACGGTGTTAGGAAAACTGTAGCTGTATCAAAATGTTAATTTTATGTTTTGTGAGTGAATTGTATTATGCGCGGCAATATCGGTTAATGCCTGAGCGCAGATTTGCGCACTGGAAACTCAAGGATTGATTCATGGACAGTTTGACCCCTATCCGCTGTTGGCCTGCCATCATCTCGCTCATGATTACGCTGACCATCTGGTTTGTTATCCCGTGTCCTCCTGACGTAACCCCGCAAGCGTGGCACCTGCTGGCGTTGTTCATAGGTACGATCGCAGCGATTATCGGTAAAGCCATGCCCATTGGCGCCATTGCGGTTGTGGCGATTATGCTGGTGGCGATGACCGGCGTCACTAACCCCGGTAAACCCTCCGCGGCGTTGAACGATGCGTTGAGTGGCTTTTCTAACCAGTTAATCTGGTTGATTGGTTTATCCATTATGCTGTCGCAAAGTCTGTTAAAGACTGGCCTGGGAGCGCGTATTGGCTACGGGTTTATTGCGCTATTTGGTAAAAGAACGCTGGGTATTGCGTGGGCATTAACCCTTGCGGAAACGCTAATTGCACCCGTAACGCCAAGCAATACCGCGCGTGGAGGCGGCATTATCCACCCGGTAATGCGGGCGATTGCGGAAAGCCTCGGCTCGCAGCCAGGCCATGCCGAGAATGGCTCAACGGGCCGTTATCTCGCGCTGGTGAACTACAACATTAACCCGATAAGCTCGGCAATGTTCATCACCGCGACCGCACCTAACCCGTTAATCGTCAGCTTTTTGACGAAGGGGACGGATGGCGTGCTGAACATGACCTGGGGAATGTGGGCTATTGCGGCGCTTCTTCCCGCTCTGGTATCACTGGTTGTCATGCCGATTGTAATCTGGTGGCTCTATCCGCCAGCTATCACGCGCACGCCAAATGCGCCGCAGTTCGCGCGGCAAAAACTGGATGCGCTGGGTCCACTATCACTGGCAGAAAAAATTACCCTGGCAGTGTTCATTTTGCTGCTCTGCCTGTGGGCGGGTGTTCCAGCGATGCTGATGGGCAGTGCCTGGAGCGTAAACCCCACTAGCGCCGCGTTAATTGGTTTGTCGATTCTATTGATGGCGGGCGTATTGAGCTGGGATGACATTCTTAAATGCCGCGGGGCATGGGATACGATAGTCTGGTTTGCCGCGCTGGTGATGATGGCGGATTTTCTCAGCAAACTGGGGTTGGTGGGATGGCTGGCAACCAGCGTTGGTAGCGCAATCGACCATCTTGGCGTGCACTGGAGTGTTGCAACGCTGCTGTTGATTCTGCTTTACGTCTACTCGCACTACTTTTTCGCCAGCACTACTGCGCATATTACGGCTATGTTCGCTGCGTTCTTCGCCGCAGGATTAGGCCTCGGCGCGCCGCCAGCATTGCTTGGTTTAATGCTCGGTTTCTCCTCCTCCCTGATGATGTCGCTCACGCACTATGGCACGGGTACTGCGCCGATCATCTTTGGTTCGGGCTATGTCACGCTGGCGGAGTGGTGGAAAACGGGCCTGGTGATGAGTGTGGTCAACCTGACCATTTGGGGGGTGACCGGCGCCTTCTGGTGGCACTGGTTGGGATACTGGTAGTTAATACAGCGGGAGGAGTGCTCCTCCCGCCTTAACAACTTAAGCCTGTTTAGCGGCTTCTGCTGCTTTAACGATGACGGCGAAGGCGTCTGCTTTCAGAGAAGCACCACCAACCAGCGCGCCGTCGATGTCCGGCTGAGCAAACAGTTCTGCCGCGTTAGCTGCGTTTACAGAACCGCCGTACTGGATGATTACTTGCTCAGCGATTTTCGCGTCAGCTTTAGCAATGTGGTCACGAATAAATTTGTGAACAGCCTGAGCCTGAGCAGGAGTTGCAGATTTACCGGTACCGATAGCCCATACTGGTTCGTAAGCGATAACGACGCCTTCGAATGCTGCCGCGCCCTGAGTTTTCAGAACCGCGTCGATCTGACGTGCACAAACTTCTTCAGTTTTGCCCGCTTCGTTTTCTGCTTCGGTTTCACCGATGCACAGAACTGGAGTCAGACCCTGCTCTTTCAGCACGGCGAATTTTTTAGCGATCAGCTCGTCAGATTCTTTGTGGTAAGTACGACGCTCAGAGTGACCGATAATGATGTACTGTGCGCCGATGTCTTTCAGCATTTCAGCACTTGTTTCACCAGTGAATGCGCCAGACAGGTTCAGGTCAACGTTCTGCGCGCCCAGAATGATGTGGCTACCGGCAGCGGCGTGTTTCGCCAGGTCGATATACATTTCCGGCGGAGCAATCGCTACTGCACAGCCAGCAACGCCAGCCAGTTCTTTACGCAGATTAGCAACCAGTTCGTTTACCATGTGGCGGCTGCCGTTCAGTTTCCAGTTACCCATCACTAAAGGATGTCGCATTTCATTTCTCCACGCTTGTCAGCGAATTAAGGAATATGGCCGCCCCTCAGGGCAGCATGGTCTGTGAAACAGTATAGAGATTCATCCCCCGAAAGGCTTTGCTTTTTGTCATTTCCCCGTCATTCTCCACGTTGCAGGTGCGTTGGCTGTACTCTCTCACCCCAGTCACTTACTGATGTAAGCTCCTGGGGATTCGTTGCGTCGCCGCCTTCCTGAAACGTGAATAATTTAGGGGGAATTCGACCCTTCGAGGTTTTCAGATAGAGCCAGCTTAATCGGTTCAACAGCGAAGGTCAGCCCCTTTTCACCGTTATCTGCTACGACATAGCGAATTGCGCCTTCTGTTTCGGCGTAATAGTGCTTACCTTTGCCTGCGGCGAGCAGTTTTTGTAGCTTTTTCTGGCTCTGTTCCTTCGTCAGTAGCGGTGCGACGGTGCGGATGACGGCGGTCATGTATTCCAGCGCTTTCGCTTTAGCTGCCTTTTGCTCTGGTCCCTGAATTGGTAACCAGGTTATTTGCATGCTTTTGATTTTCAGGGTGCCGCGCTCAAGGGCGGAAGACGCATACAGGTTTTCATTGATTTTGCTGGCCGCGCGGGTGAGATTTGCCCGATCGCGACTGCTGTCGATGGCGCGGAACTCATTCAGGATCAGCTTCGGATTCTGTGTATTAAAGTTTTCGCGAAACTGGCTAATCGACAGGTCAAAGGTCGGCGCGCCCGCCAGTAAATAGGGGGCTGTGGTTGCCGTCGATGGCTCTTCCGCCAATGCCGCAGGGCTGGCGGTTAAGGCTGAAAACAATAATAAAAACAGTGTAAATCCGTGCTTCATCAATCGTACCTTTCATTCTCACTGCTCACGATTAAAACGGTAACCGTCGAGCTTGTCAAAAGGGTAAACTGTTCTGGAAGGTAATAATAAAGGAACTTACATGACCATACAGCAGTGGTTATTCTCATTTAAAGGGCGCATCGGGCGCCGTGATTTCTGGATTTGGATTGGCCTATGGATCGTCGGCATGCTGGTTTTGTTTTCGCTGGCGAGCAAACAATTACTCGATATTCAGACCGCGGCTTTTTGTCTGGTGTGTCTGCTATGGCCAACGGCGGCAGTGACGGTAAAACGTCTGCATGACCGGGGGCGTTCCGGAGCGTGGGCGCTGTTGATGATTCTGGCGTGGATGCTGCTGGCCGGAAATTGGGCGATGTTACCCGGCGTCTGGCAATGGGCGGTAGGCCGCTTTGTTCCAACGTTGATTCTGGTCGGCATGCTTATCGATCTGGGTGCGTTCATTGGCACCCAGGACGCAAATAAATATGGTAAGGATACGCAGGACGTAAAGTACAGAGCTGACTCGTAGGCCGGATAAGTGTAAGCGCCATCCGGCAAAATGCCCGGGTGTTTACCGGGCATTGAAACGTTCTTACCAGTAGTGCTCTGCGGTCATATGGCCTGGTCGGCGGCGCAGGTGTTTGGTCATCTGCCGGGTGTCCTTCAGCAACTGCTGCGTGTCGCGTACCATCTGCGGGTTTCCGCACAGCATCACATGACAGGTTTCTTTATCCATTGGCAGCCCGACCGCTTTTTCCAGTTCACCGCTTTCAATTAGCGCCGGTACACGCCCGGTCAGCGAATCTGCCACGGTTTCACGGCTGACCACCGTCTGGATGCGTAATTTACCTTCGTAGCGCTTTTCCAGCGCCTGCATCAACGGCAGATAGCTCAAATCGGCGGCATAGCGCGCGGCGTGGACCAGCACCAGATTTTTGAAGCGATCCAGGTCTTTGCCTAATTGCAGAATCGACAAGTATGGGCCGATAGCCGTGCCGGTTGCCAGCATCCACAGCGTGTCGCAATCGGGGACTTCATCCAGCACGAAGAAACCAGCAGCTTCACTCACCACCTGGACTTCATCGCCAGGCTTCAGTGCTGCCAGACGAGGGCTGAGTTTGCCGTCGGGAACCGTCACCAGATAAAACTCTAAATCGGGGTTATCAGGGGCATTGACGTAAGAATAGGCGCGCTGGACGCGCTCGCCCTCGATCTCAAGGCCAAGCTTGGTGAATTGACCTGCAGTGAAAGGAAGAACCGGAGCTCGCACGGTCAAACTAAACAGGGCATCGGTCCAGTTCTGTACCTTCGTGACTTTGCCTGTTACCCAATCTGCCATGGTTCTCTCCTGTCTGCTTTGATTGCCTTATCTTCGTTCGTTGGACGAAAGATTTCCAGCCCATATGGGCTGGAAGGCTCTATTGATCAAATCAATTACAGGATGTGCGCCTGCACATCGGGATCTTTGCGATCGAGGTAGTGAATCGACTGAATGCGGCGGATCGTACGTGATTTACCGCGGATCAGCAGCGTTTCGGTGGTCGCGATATTACCTTTGCGGCTAATCCCTTCCAGCAAATCGCCTTTGGTGATGCCGGTGGCAGAGAAAATGACGTTGTCGCTACGCGCCATTTCATCGAGACGCAGCGCTTTGCCCGCTTCAATGCCCATGGCGGCGCAACGAGCCAGTTCCTGTTCGCCAATGCGACGGTTTTCTTCACTGTCGCCTTTGACGTCATGACGTGCCAGCAAACGGCCCTGCATGTCACCGTCCAGCGCGCGGATAACGGCGGCCGAAACGACGCCTTCCGGTGCGCCGCCAATGCCGTACAGCACGTCAACTTCACTGTCTGGCATGCATGTCAGAATGGAGGCAGCAACGTCACCGTCTGGAATAGCAAAGACGCGCACGCCCAATTTTTGCATTTCGGCGATCGTTTCATCATGGCGTGGCTTGGCCAGAATGGTGACGGTCAGTTCACTCAGCGGCTTATTGAGTGCAGCGGCAACGTTCTGCAGGTTGGCTTCCAGCGACAGGTTCAGGTCGATAGACCCTTTTGCGCCTGGGCCGACAATCAGCTTTTCCATGTACATGTCTGGCGCGTTCAGGAAGCAGCCTTTATCGCCAACAGCCAGTACGGCCAGCGCGTTTGCCTGACCCATTGCCGTCATGCGTGTGCCTTCGATAGGATCGACGGCGATGTCGACCGCATCACCAAGACCGGTCCCGACTTTCTCACCGATAAACAGCATCGGTGCTTCATCGATCTCACCCTCGCCAATCACGATGGTGCCGTCGATATTGACCTGGTTGAGCATAATACGCATGGCGTTTACCGCCGCGCCGTCAGCGGTATTTTTGTCGCCGCGGCCCAGCCATTTATAGCCAGCCAGCGCGGCCGCTTCGGTCACGCGTGAAAATTCAATGGCAAGTTCTCGTCTCATTGCAAACTCGTAGCTGAAAGGAATGGCGCGAAGTGTAGCACAGGGGAGGGGGCGAGATTATTGATGTGTGTGCGGGGTTGCCCCCGCACGAAGATATTGCCGGATAAGGCACAGTTGCCATCCGGCTATGACGTATTACTCGTCGTGATCTTCCCACGCCATGGCGCGTTTGACCGCTTTTTTCCAGCCGCTGTAACGGAAGTTACGTTCGGTGGTTTCGATGCCTGGGCGGAATTCACGCTCGATGACCGCTTTTTCCTGCAGCTCATCCAGATTCTGCCAGAAGCCTACTGCCAGACCGGCCAGGTATGCCGCACCCAATGCGGTGACTTCGCGGACTTCCGGGCGCTCAACGCGCGTGCCGAGAATGTCGGACTGGAACTGCATCAGGAAGTTGTTGGCGACCGCACCGCCATCGACGCGTAGGGCGTGCAGGCGAATACCGGAGTCAGCCTGCATTGCTTCCAGAACATCACGAGTCTGATATGCAATAGACTCAAGCGTGGCACGGATGATGTGGTTGGAGTTTACCCCACGGGTCAGACCAAAGATGGCGCCGCGAGCATACGGGTCCCAGTATGGTGCACCCAGGCCAGTAAATGCCGGAACGACGTACACGCCGTTGGTGTCTTTCACTTTGGTGGCGAAATATTCGGAGTCGAACGCATCGCTGATGAGTTTCATTTCATCACGCAGCCACTGGATAGATGCGCCAGCCATAAATACCGCACCTTCCAGCGCGTAGTTCACTTCCCCGGTCGGTCCGCAGGCGATGGTGGTCAGCAGTCCGTTTTCGGACTTAACGGCTTTCTCGCCGGTGTTCATCAGCATGAAGCAGCCGGTACCGTAAGTATTTTTCGCCATCCCTTCCTTCACGCACAGCTGGCCAAACAGCGCCGCCTGCTGGTCACCAGCGATACCGGAGATAGGAATACGAATGCCGCCTTTACCACCGATGTTGGTTTGGCCGTACACTTCAGAAGAACGACGTACTTCCGGCAGCATTGCACGCGGAATATCCAGCGCATCCAGCATCGTGTCATCCCAGTCCAGGGAGTGGATGTTGAACAGCATGGTACGTGAGGCGTTGGTGTAATCCGTGACGTGTACACGTCCCTGCGTCATTTTCCAGATAAGCCAGGTATCTACGGTACCGAACAGCAGTTCGCCGCGACGAGCGCGCTCACGTGAGCCTTCTACGTGGTCGAGGATCCACTTCACTTTGGTGCCGGAGAAGTACGGGTCAATGACCAGACCTGTATTATTACGGATGTACTCTTCCATACCGTCGCGCTTGAGCTTTTCGCAGATTTCCGCGGTACGACGACACTGCCACACAATCGCGTTATAGATAGGTTTACCGGTTTCGCGTTCCCAGACAATGGTGGTTTCACGCTGGTTGGTAATACCGATCGCTGCAATTTCATCGGAACTGATATCGGCTTTCGCCAGAACTTCTACCAGCGTGGAGCTTTGGGTCGCCCAAATTTCCATCGGGTCATGTTCTACCCAACCTGCTTTCGGGTAAATTTGTTCGAATTCGCGCTGTGAAACGGCAACGATATTCGCATCGTGGTCCATTACGACCGCGCGGGAGCTGGTGGTGCCCTGGTCGAGCGCAACGATATATTTTTTTTCAGTCATAATTTTTTGTCCCGTAGTCACATTACTGCGAAGCTTTTTGTTGAGTGTTGGCCGCAACGTCTTTTTCTTCAATCGCGCAGACATCGCACGGTAAATGACGACCAATCAGTTTGCGATATGCCCATGCGCCCAAAATCGCGCCGGTAATCGGGCCAAACACCGGAACCAGGAAGTAAGGGATATCGCGACCACCCGTGAAGGCAATCTCACCCCATCCGGCCATCCAGGCGAAGAGTTTCGGTCCGAAGTCACGTGCCGGGTTCATCGCAAAACCTGTCAGCGGACCCATGGAAGCACCAATAACGGCAATCAACAAGCCGATCAGCAGTGGTGCCAGCGGACCACGAGGTACACCGTTACCATCGTCGGTCAGAGCCAGAATCAGCCCCATTAGAATAGCGGTAATGACCATTTCAACCGCGAAGGCCTGCACAAAATTGATATGCGGGTTCGGATAGGTGGAGAAAGTACCTGCCAGACCCAGGCTCTCGGTACTGCCGCGTACGATATGGTTGGTTTGTTCGAAATCGAGGAAAAGATTGTAATAAAGCCCGTAAACCAGTGCCGCTGCGCAAAAGGCGCCGGCAATTTGAGAAATAATAAAAGGAACAACTTTGCGTTTATCAAAACAGGCGAACAGCCAGAGTGCGATGGTTACCGCGGGATTCAGGTGTGCACCAGAAACGCCTGCGGTCAGATAGATAGCCATCGCTACCCCCAGACCCCAGATGACACTGATTTCCCACTGACCGAAAGTAGCCCCAGCCACTTTAAGTGCAGCGACACAGCCCACACCGAAGAAAATCAACAACCCGGTACCGAGGAATTCAGCAATGCACTGGCCTTTTAAGGTTGATGTTTGACTCATAATCGGATCCTGAAGAGAGTTTAATGTTTATTGTGTGCGAGAAGGTCACTGACATCCCCGGAGCCGGTAGGCACACTGTTAATTTATCGTTAACGCGCAAAAACGAGAAATATCGAAATTAAAATGTGTGTACTGCATCAACAAAATGAGCGTTTTCGCGCCATTGTGAGGTATTTGTTATACAAAAATAGTGTGAGCTGAATCATTTCACTGATCAACCTGTTAACACTTAAGAGTTATGACAGTAATGTCACCAGGAGAAAGACTAAAAGTGTTGCAAACCGCAATCTGCGCGGGATGCCGCTGGACAGGGATGACGCGGCTTCATACAATCGGTGTTAAGTAGAGTGCGCTCGTTTTTATTAAGGCGTCGCCGGTTATCGGGACGAGGATTTTTATCCATCAACGCCTTGCAATTCAGGAGAGGTATGACGATGTCATTAGAAGTGTTTGAGAAACTGGAAGCAAAAGTACAGCAGGCGATTGATACCATCACGCTGTTGCAGATGGAAATCGAAGAGCTGAAAGAAAAGAACAACTCACTGTCGCAGGAAGTTCAGACTGCACAGCAGCAGCGTGAAGAACTGGAGCGTGAGAACAACAGCCTGAAAGAACAGCAGAGCGGCTGGCAGGATCGTCTGCATGCCCTGCTGGGTCGTATGGAAGAAGTCTAATTCTGATTTCTTGAAAAAGGCATCCATAATGGATGCCTTTTTGCTATGTAGAGATTAGGATATCGTATTTTTTAAATATCAAAGAATACGATATGACAAAAAGAAACGATATTATTGATGATTCGGATCGACTTATCACCAGAGATATTAGATATGGTCTTATCTATACAGATAATTTAGGATTGATTGATTTAGGCCATGCTAATCCGGCAGGGGCTGAAAAATTATGGTTTGAAATGACAAGGCCTCGTGGTGGTGATAGTGAGTTTTATGAAGTGAATTATCATCAAAGTATGTCCAAAAACATTCATGGCATAAATATCAATACTGGTATATATCGTAGATTTATGGTGCGCCGAGGATTGCAGGAGCGAACCTTACAAGGTATTGCTTTATCAATATTCTTAGGTACGTCACATCGCTTTGAGTCCTTACAGGACTTTTGGCCTTATGTTTATTTAACGGATAGTGGTTATAGTGCTGAAGATTTGGTCTCAAATCTATTTGGTTTTTACCAAGCGGTAAATTATGCAGATTACACCTCTTACCTTCAGATATGCTCGAAAGAAAAGGCTTATCGAATCTGGGACTTCTATGGCCCAGTTGGTGAGTTTAAGAATAAAAGTGTTATTCCGTTACTGTTTCCTGACCCTATCAATAAAGATAAGAGACATGAACCCTATTCGGGTGAATTACCTTTATTTATGGATGTAATAAGACCTATTGCTAATCCTGATTATGTTCGGGAACTTCACATATGAAATCCAGGAGATCAGGATTTATTATTGTGTTTATGCTTTTTATTGCGCTATTTTATTGTCATTTTATGGTGAGCATCTATACAGAAAAAATCTACACTCAGCAGAATTTATTATTTTATCATCTGCTAACACCGAAACCTCTTAAACAGGCTCCAAGGATATCTAACGACTGGTTTTTTGTAAGCTATGCAGATGATGGTAGTCATCTTCAACGCAGTGAGATAATTTTTACCGGGATACAAAAGAGTGGCATTCAGATAGCTGAGGATAAATTAAATGCTTATATCGAAACTTATCCTGTCAGTCGTGAGACGATGAGTATCGTTGTCGAAGAAAAATATAAAAAGTATGATATTAAAGTCATTCATTACGAATCAAATGAATGAAAAAAAGGCCATCAAATTTGCTGATGGCCTTTTTCGCTTACTCGATATCGAGCGGGTCTTCGGAGAGGATTATCCCGGTGTTATCGGCGTACAGGTGGTCGCCGGAGAAGAACGTCACGCCACCGAAGTTGACGCGTACATCGCTTTCCCCAATGCCTTCACCTGAGGCACCTACCGGAATAGCGGCAATCGCCTGAATGCCGATATCCAGTTCTTCCAGATCGTCTACCTGGCGTACTGAGCCGTAGATGACCAGACCTTCCCATTCATTCTGTACGGCCAGCCGTGCCAGTTCGGCATCGACCAGCGCACGACGAACAGAACCGCCGCCATCGACCAGCAGAATGCGACCACGGCCGTTTTGTTCGAGCAGATCGTACAGCAACCCGTTGTCCTCGAAACATTTTACCGTGATGATTTGTCCGCCAAACGACGACCGTCCCCCAAAGTTAGAGAACAGCGGTTCCACGACGTTGACATCTTCCTGATAGATGTCACAAAGCTCGGATGTATCGTATTTCATAGGCTTAACGTTCAGTTGCTGCGAGAATTTTTAGTATATCGCGCTATGTGTACTGTTGGCAAAATCATCAATTGTTAATTGATATTTGTCAGTTAAAGAGACCACTGACTTAAGAAAATTCCAACGACAAACAGCAGGTTAGTTAACAATGCCGCTTTTACGGTGCGTTCCAGCATCGGACGCATTGCAGCCGGGTCCATCTCGCGCATTACATAGCGAGCCTGTTTGATCAGCAGCGGAGCGGCGAGGATAAACAGCCATCCCCACAGGCTTTGCAGTGAGAACAGGTTGAACAGTGCCAGACAGACCAGCGTGCCCATCAGCAGACAGGCGTGGTAGCGGCGGGCATTGACAGCACCTAAACGTACGACCAGCGTGTTCTTGCCGTTCTCTCTGTCGCTGTTGATATCGCGCAGGTTATTGACGTTGAGCACGGCGGTTGCCAGCAGGCCGCAGGCGGTGGCAGGCAGAATCAGCGCTGGAATCAACGTATGCGCCTGCAGATACCAACTTCCCATTACGCTGAGCCAGCCGAAGAATACCAGCACAGAAATATCGCCCAGGCCGATATATCCGTAAGGGCGATTACCCACGGTGTAGGTGATCGCGGCGATAATCGACAGACCGCCGAGCACCAGGAAACCGACAAAATCCGCCAGCGTGTGACAGGCTACAGCAACCAGGGCTAGCCCGGACAGACAGATCAGCACCACGGTGACGATCAGCGCGCGCTTCATCTGCTGTTGGGTGATGACCCCTTTTTGCATACCGCGCAGCGGTCCAATACGGTCGGGTTTGTCGCTGCCTTTAACGGCATCGCCATAGTCGTTAGCGAGATTGGACAGAATTTGCAGCAGTCCTGCCGTAATCAATGCCAGCAGAGCAACCAGCGGATCGAAGTATCCTTGCCACCATGCTAATGCCGTACCGACGATGATCGCCGCGAAGGCGAGCGGTAAGGTCTTAGGTCGTAAACTTTCCAGCCAGGCTTGTGAGCGGCTAATTTGTTGTTGTTCAGTCATATTTAGCGCCAATAAAAATGGGGCTTTATCAGCCCCATCAACAGTGATGAAAATGCATTGAACGCGATTATAGGATAAAACGGCTCAGATCTTCATCTGCGACCAGCGCATCCAGATGTTTGCTCACATATTCGGCATCAATTGTGATGCTTTGGCCGTTCAAATCGCTCGCATCATAGGAAATATCTTCCATCAGACGTTCCAGAACGGTATGCAGACGACGTGCACCGATGTTTTCGGTGGTTTCGTTAACCTGCCAGGCCGCTTCGGCAATGCGTTTAATACCGGATTCAGTGAAGTTGATGTCCACACCTTCAGTCGCCATCAGCGCTTTGTACTGGACGGTGATGGAGGCATTCGGTTCGGTAAGGATACGCTCAAAATCGCTGGTGGTCAGCGCCTGCAGCTCGACACGAATCGGCAGACGACCCTGCAGTTCTGGGATCAGGTCGGACGGTTTGGCTACCTGGAATGCACCAGAAGCGATAAACAGAATGTGATCTGTTTTCACCATGCCGTGCTTGGTGGAGACCGTGCAGCCTTCAACCAGCGGCAGCAGGTCGCGCTGTACGCCTTCACGGGACACGTCCGGGCCGGAGGATTCGCCGCGCTTACAGATTTTGTCGATTTCGTCGATAAACACGATCCCGTGCTGCTCAACGGCGTCGATAGCTTCTTGTTTCAGCTCTTCCGGGTTCACCAGTTTGGCCGCTTCTTCTTCAATCAGCAGCTTCATCGCGTCTTTGATTTTCAGCTTACGCGGTTTTTGCTTCTGACCGCCCAGGTTCTGGAACATGGACTGCAGCTGGCTGGTCATCTCTTCCATTCCTGGAGGCGCCATAATTTCAACGCCCATCGGTGCGGCCGCGAGATCGATTTCGATCTCTTTATCATCCAGTTGGCCTTCACGCAGTTTTTTTCGGAATGCCTGACGCGCTGCAGAAGGTTCCTGCGGCTGCTCTGACTGTCCCCAGTTATTTTTAGCAGGTGGGATCAGCACGTCGAGAATGCGCTCTTCCGCCATCTCTTCAGCGCGGAAGCGGTTTTTCTCGATTGCCTGCACACGGACCATTTTGATGGCAGCATCGGTCAGATCGCGGATGATGGAATCTACTTCTTTACCAACATAGCCGACTTCGGTGAATTTTGTTGCTTCAACTTTGATGAACGGCGCGTTGGCCAGTTTTGCCAGACGACGGGCGATTTCGGTTTTACCGACACCGGTCGGGCCAATCATCAGAATGTTTTTCGGCGTGACTTCATGACGCAACTCTTCGTTGAGCTGCATACGACGCCAGCGGTTACGCAGGGCGATCGCCACGGAACGCTTAGCGTTATCCTGGCCGATGATGTGTTTGTTCAGTTCGCTGACAATTTCGCGTGGGGTCATTTCAGACATGGGGGATCCTTACGCTTTGGAGTTCAATTCTTCGATGGTATGGAAGTGGTTGGTATAAATGCAGATATCCCCTGCAATATCCAACGCTTTCTCAGCAATCTCGCGTGCGCCAAGCTCGGTATTTTCAAGCAGAGCGCGTGCAGCAGCCTGGGCGTAGGGACCGCCGGAGCCGATAGCAATCAGATCGTTTTCTGGCTGGATGACGTCGCCGTTACCGGTGATGATGAGTGATGCCGTTTCATCTGCGACGGCCAGCAGCGCTTCGAGTTTGCGCAGCATACGGTCGGTACGCCAGTCTTTTGCCAGTTCAACGGCCGCTTTCACCAGGTGACCCTGGTGCATTTCCAGCTTGCGTTCGAACAGTTCGAACAGCGTGAATGCATCGGCAGTACCGCCCGCAAAGCCCGCAATGACTTTGTCGTTATACAGACGGCGGACTTTCTTCACGTTGCCTTTCATTACGGTGTTACCCAGTGTGGCCTGACCATCACCGGCGATTACCACATGGCCGTTACGGCGTACGCTTACTATTGTTGTCACGAGCAGACCCCTTGGTTACAAATGCAATGTACAGGCCCCGCACAGTGTACGGGGCGTAATGCAAGTATAGATGGGGGGGATTTTGGGGGTTTCAACCCCCAGTGGCGAGTCGAATGCAGTTTGTGTGACCAGCAACCTTCAGGCGGCTGATGGTGTTGTCGGCATTCTCTTTGCCTTTGACCGGACCAATGACCACGCGATTCCAGCCGTTATTGGTGGTAATACGCGAGTTGAACCCTTCAAAGGCCAGCTGCGCGCGCACGGTTTCTGCCTGCTCAGCGCCTTTAAATGACCCGCACTGAACCATCCAGCGGCGTTCATCTTTTTTCTCCGCCGTCTGTTTTGGCGGTTGCGTTTCATTCGTTATTGGCGCGGCCGGTTGCGTTTTCGGCTGAGCGGCGGTGGTATGCGCAGGCGTTTGCAGCAGATCCTGATACGGCTGTTGCGCCGCCGGTTTTGGCTGCGCTTTCGGCTGCTGTACCGGCGCGGCTTGTGCTGTACGCGTTTGCTGCTGCTGATACGGCTGTTCTGTTGCCCGTGGACGCGGCTGCTGAGCCTGCTGCTGTGCGTTATTCCACTGCTGCTGTTGCACCTGACGCTGACGCTGCAGCGTTTGCTGGCGCTGTTCAGGCGTTTGCTCGTTCCACGGTACTTCGTTGAGCTGTGTCGGCTGTTGACGCATATCAGCCTGCATTTGCGCCAATAGCTGGCGCTGCTCATTGGTTAGCTGGTCGGCATTCAGCACCTCGCCGCCCGCAGACGGTTCGGTAGGCGCACGTACGCCAGGCTGACGGCTTTCCAGCTCTTTGATGTATCGCCAGCGCTCTTCCGGTTTTGGCGGAATGCCATTACCGGTGACTTTCTGGTTTTGCAGCGTTTCGGACTCTTCTTTCTTGTGATGCGTAATGAAGTACAGACCACCGATAAAGGTCACGAGTACGGCTGCAGCAATAGCAACCATTGCGGGCGATACCGCAGGCGTATTGCGTTGTTTTTTCCGTGATGTGCTCTTCTTGCGCCGCGAAGGTGCCGGTTGGCCGCGACGTACATAATCTCGTTGTGCCACTATCGTTTCGCTGTATTTATTCGTTCGTCAGCCCGCCATGTTACTTAAGCGGCGGGCCTTTGACCAGACAGGGGAGTCCGAAAGCACTTTACTTTACGTCAGTGCCCGGGTAGTACCCCGAATAATAAGCTCGCAGTCCAGTAAACGTGAGCCACTGCTGACGCTCTGCCCTTGTAATTGATCGAGCAGTAACAGCATAGCTTCACGTCCTATATCGAAACGCGGCTGTGCGACGGTTGTCAGGGGTGGATCACAAAATTCCGTGAGCGAAATGTTATCAAAGCCAATAATGGATAAATCATCAGGGACTTTCAGACCCTGACGTTTGGCGTAAGAGAGTGCGCCCAGCGCCATGACGTCGCTGTGACAAAAGACAGCGGTCGGCGGCTGCGGTAGTTCAAGGAGCTGCTTCAACGCATTGGCTCCCGCTTCATAGGTAAAGTCACCGCGCGCGATGAAATGCGGATCGACCGTAATTCCGCTGCGACGTAATGCCTGAACGTAGCCTTGCAGACGGTAATGGCACAGCGGCATATCTTCGGGTCCGGCGATACAGCCAATGCGTTTATGCCCTAGTTCCAGCAGATAATTCATCGCGTTAAAGGCGGCGGTGAGGTTATCAATGTGCACGGTAGGGAGTTCCAGCTCTGGCGCGAACTCGTTCGACATGACCATCGGCGGTAAATTGCGCTGTTCTTCCACGCTGGCATCAAACGGCAGGCGCGAGCTGAGCAGTACCATGCCATCGATCTGCTTGGTGATAATGAGGTTAAGAAACGTCTTTTCCTGCTGGTTCTGGTGCGCGCAGTCGCCAATAAGCACCAGGTATCCCTGTTCTGCGGCAGTCACTTCGATGCCACGAATCACTTCGCTAAAAAACGGATCGCAGATATCCGGCACAATCACCAGAATGGTACGTGACTCATTACGCTTAACGTTACGTCCCATTGATTGGGGTAGATATCCCACTTCCAGCGCTGCCTGCTCAACCTTGTTACGGGTTGACTGCGAGACTTTGTCCGGGTTCATTAATGCGCGGGACACGGTTGCCGTTGAGACTTTCGCCTTCAGAGCAACATCTTTCATTGTAGCGGCGGCAACCTGCTTATTCGGTTTCACTCTTTCTCCTCGCCAGAGAGCTGCTGGCACAGACTCGTCCCTGGATAACCTTCATCTGAAACATTTTTATCAGATAGTGAATGGAAGCGGTTACAGAATTTTCATAAAAAGTGTGATGGATCTTTAATTTTACGATCCGCCTCGCATCGTGAGGGGTTATCCCTCGATGGGATCGACATCCAGCACCCATTTAACCTTGCGTGCATCGGGTAGCGTATTGATCAGTGCCAGCGTGCCGCTGACGATATGTTGCAGACGAATTCGTGATGGATGTTGCAACAATATTTGCCAACGATAACGACCACCGCGTTTGGGCGCCAGTGCGGGAACCGGGCCGAGCACCCAGAGTTTGTCATCGGCCAACGGGCTGGCTTGAATGAGATTCCGTAGCTGCTGCAAGAACATTGGTGCATGCTGGTTGTTATGATCTTCTGCCCGCACGATCACATGGCTGGTCCACGGTGGAAGCTGGAGCGTTTGTCGCTCGGCCAGCGCCTGTTCGGCAAACGCGTCATAGCCTTTATACAGCAAGGTTTGCAGCAGCGGATGTTCAGGATGGTGCGTTTGCAGCACCACTTCGCCTTGCTTCCCGGCGCGTCCGGCACGGCCAGAGACCTGCGTATAGAGCTGGGCGAAGCGTTCTGCTGACCGGAAATCTGCGGAGAATAGCGCGCCGTCAACGTCCAGCAGCGCCACCAGAGTGACGTCCGGGAAGTGGTGGCCTTTGGCCAGCATTTGCGTGCCTATAAGAATTCGTGCGCCGCCGCGATGCACTTCCGCCAGATGCTGCTCCAGCGATCCTTTACGGCTGGTGGTGTCGCGATCGATACGTGAAATTGGCACACCGGGGAAAAAAGGTGCCAGAGCCTGCTCAAGCTGTTCGGTGCCGAGTCCTACTGGAACCATATGCGTCGAACCGCAGGAGGGGCACTGACGCGGTATTGGGCACTGGCTGTCACAGTGGTGGCAACGCAGGTGGTGCTGCGCCTGATGTAGCGTGTAGTAGTGATCGCAACGCGGACATTCTGCAATCCAACCACAGTCGTGGCACAGCAGCGCAGGCGCAAAACCACGACGGTTCAAAAACAGGATCACCTGGTTATCCGCCTGCAGGTGCTGACGCATACGGGCGATTAGCGCAGGGGCGAGTCCGGCCTGCACTTGCTGACCTTTGAGATCCAGCACGTGCTGAGTGGCTGGGCGCGCATTTCCGGCGCGGCGCGTCAGGCGCAGCATGCGGTATTTGTTCTGCCGCACGTTACACAGCGTTTCCAGTGCCGGGGTGGCTGAGCCGAGAATAATCGGGATTTGCTCGCTATGGGCGCGGTAAACCGCGAGGTCACGCGCATGATAGCGCCAGCCTTCCTGCTGTTTATAAGAGCTGTCGTGCTCTTCGTCGATGACAATCACGCCGAGATTTTTAAACGGCGTAAACAGCGAAGAACGCGTGCCGATAACAATCGCCGCCTCGCCATTTTTTGCTTTCAGCCAGGCTGAAAGACGTTCACTGTCGTTTAAACCGGAGTGCAGGACTTCGACCGGCGCATTAAAACGTTCGCGAAAACGGGCAATAGTTTGCGGCGTCAGGCCAATCTCCGGCACCATCACCAGAGCCTGCTTGCCCTGGGCAAGGACGTTTTCCAGAACGCTAAGATAGACCTCTGTTTTGCCTGATCCCGTTACGCCCGCTAATAGCCAGGCGCTAAAACTGTCTGAGGCGCTGTGAATCGCCCCGACGGCGGTGGCCTGCTCGGTGTTCAGCCGCAGACGCTCACCGGAAACCGCGTAGTGCGTACGCCAGTCGCTAAAGCCTGGTGTTTCGCTCGCCAGATCGCACAGCCCTTTTTTCCGCAGTGCCTGTAATGCGGCATCATTAAATTCCAGTTCAGCCACCTGGTCGCGCCAGATTTTCCCCTGGCGTAGCGCAGCCAGCGCCTGTTGCTGCTTGGGAGAACGCTTCAGGCTGTTGAGGTCAATAACCTGGCCTTCTTCAGTAGCAAACCAGTACCACATGGGCGCGTTTGTCGCCGGGCGTCCCTGGCGCAGTAAAATTGGCAGAGCGTGAAACAGTACGTCACCGATGGGATGATGATAATAATCAGCCGCCCACAACAGCAGACGCCAGACGGAGGTCGAGTAGACCGGTTCGCTGTCCAGCACTTCGAGAACGGCTTTCAATTCGCTCCGCGGCAGTTCACTGTGCTCGCTGACGGAAAGGACAATACCCACGCGCTCCTGCTGCTTGCCAAAGGGCACGCGTACACGACACCCGGCTTTGGCACTCAAGCCTTCCGGCAGGAGGTAGTCAAAGGTGCGAGGTAGCGGAACAGGTAAGGCAACGTGCGCAACGGGCATTGAATCATCCTGACTTGAAATCTGGCGGGTTAGTATACACATTAGTGGAGGGTAGAATGCGGATCAGTTTGCATGAGCAGGTTAATTTCTGTATGATTCGCCGCCTTTGATGCAAATTGATTGCGTCAAACAATGACCATTACCCGAGAGTTTCAGGCTGTTGATGCAGCGTGAAAGGTGACGGGGAATAATTAACATCGCGTGGTGTCTGGCGTTAGGGCTGGAAGAGCGACGCGGCCTTAAACCGAGGTTTTCCCATGAAAAAAGATATTCACCCGAAATACGAAGAAATTACTGCAAACTGCTCTTGCGGTAACGTCATGAAAATCCGCTCTACCGTCGGTCACGATCTGAACCTGGACGTGTGCGGTCAGTGCCACCCGTTCTATACTGGCAAGCAGCGTGATGTTGCTACCGGTGGCCGTGTTGATCGCTTCAACAAGCGTTTCAGCATCCCAGGCAGCAAGTAAGTTTCAGCTGTCAGAAAAAAGCGCCTTACGGCGCTTTTTTTATTTCTGCGTTTCAGAACTGAAATATATATTGATGCATTGAATAATCTATTTTATTTAATAAGTAAAACGGTGTTTTATTTTTTCGGTAAAATATTACAACTGGTGATCTGCATCCTTTTTATCTTCTGTCTTTTGCCACTTTTACCAGTTCCTGGCAAAATACCAAAGGTTTCTGCTTTCTTTCTAAAATACAATTTCGTGGAAATATAAAATTAATCTAAAAGCCTTTTTGTTTTCCCATTTTATGGACAAACGAGATGGATTATTTCCGTTGTTGAGTGTGAAGAGGGATTGTCATGAAATTTAAATCTGCGTTATTACTGATTCCATTATTCTCTGCGGCCGCACAAGCGGGTTATGTTGATTACCGGCATGAATATTATGACGATGGACGTAATTACGATCGTGTGTATATGTCTCACCGTTTTGCCACGGGTTTTGGTGTGGCAGTAGAAGCCATTTCTCGTTCCGAAAACACGCAGTCAAATGATGCGTGGAATAATATGGAAAGTAATGGTAACGAGTATACCGCAAGCTACCAGTTCACTTGGCAGGGTCTTGTCTGGCAGCCCGGCATTGCGATCGAAACGGGCGATAATATCGCGATTTATAAGCCTTATATCCGCGTGCAATACAACATCAACGACAACTGGTGGACCGCGTTCCGCTATCGTCAAGAGTACATGCGCAGAAACACTGACGGCAAAGATGACCGCATGGTCTATCGTCCGGAAGCCTGGCTTGGTTATAACGTCAATGACTGGATGTTTGAGTTAAATGGTATTTATAAAATTGCCGATAGCGAAGATTTATATAACAACCGGAAAGATGATTATGAATATAACTTCCGCGTGGCGTACAAATTAGGCTCCTGGGTTCCATTTGTTGAGGTTGGCAACGTTTCCTCGGGTTATAACACAACAACGACAGACGATCGTCAGACCCGTTATCGTGTCGGTCTTGGTTATAACTTTTAATCGGTAATAGTTTTCGTATCGGCTGATTACGTCGATAAGCATAGTTTGTGTGAATAATATGTCTAAGGAGTTGACATCATGTCTAATGATGGAACTATTATCGGAAATAATGAAACCACTGCCGTCAGGCCTTTCGGAATTAGAGATAAAATTGGTTATTTATGTGGTGACCTCGGAACCTGTTTTATTCTTGGCTTAGTTAATAGTTTTTTAATGATTTATTACACTAACGTCCTCGGTATTTCCGGCGTTATTGTTGGCTCACTCTATTTTGTGACCAAACTCTTTGATGCGTTCGTTGATGTTGGTGTAGGGCGCTTATGCGATACCTCTAAACTGACGGTACATGGACGTTTCAACCCGTGGGTGCGTCGCATGAAGTATCCATTTTGCATCATTGCGGTTGTCCTGTTCCTGCCGTTTGTGAATGATTTTTCTTATACGGCGAAAATCATCTACATCTGCTGTTCCTATTTCATTTACGGTTCGCTGTTATCGACCGTGAGTATTCCGTACGGTGCTATGTCTGCGGCGATTAGCTCGAATCCTGAAGATCGTGTATCGCTTTCAACCTGGCGTAGCGTTGGGTCAGCAATTGGCGGTGGGGCAACTGGCTTTTTCATTCCAATCCTGATGTACACCACCCTGGTGGATGGAAGCCAGGTGATTTCCGGGCAACACTTCTTCTGGATTTCCATTGGTTGCGCAGTGCTGGGCTTGATCTTTTTATCCTTGACCTGTCATTTAACGACGGAGCGCGTGCGCGTGGAGAGAAAAGAGAGCATGCCCGTTTCGGTGTTGCTGAAGGGACTGGCACGCAATAAGGCGCTGATTGTTTTAGTGGTTGTGGATTTGCTGATTGTAATTAATCAGGGGTTGTCCGGTACCAACATGACTTACCTGTTTAATGACTATTTCCACAATAAAGAGGCGATGTCAGTCGCGTTGCTGTTTACCTTTGGTTCCCTGGTTTTGCTGGCACCATCGGCATCCTGGCTCACGAAGCGGTTTGGTAAAAAAGAAGCCAGCGTAGGCGCGTTGCTTTTTGCCGTGGTCATGTATGTGATTATGTACTTTGTCCACATTACGGATGCAAAGGTCTATCTGGTTTTCTTGTTCCTGGCGACGCTGGGTGCAGGGTTATTCAACCTGATGATTTGGGCGTTTATGACTGATGTTTGTGACTACCATCAGTATGTCACTGGCGATCGCGAGGATGGCACGGTTTATGGTGTGAACTTCTTTGCGCGCAAGGTTGGTCAGGCATGCGCAGGGGCGATTGGTGGCTTTATGTTGGCTATCATTGGCTATCAATCATCGTCAACAGGTGGTGCAGTGCAAACCAGCATTGTGCAGGAAAATATTTATACGATGGCGAATCTCTTGCCGGCGCTATGCCTGTTTTTGGCGGCGGTTATTCTGATTTATTTCTATCCATTGAACCGTACGGAAACGCTCAAAATGGAAGAAACATTGAATAAACTCAATGGTATTAGTAAGTAACACTGTGAGAAAAGGCGGGAGCATTCCCGCCTCTACATGCCCATTGCCGTTCTAACTATCAGTATTCCCACGTTTCCGGGTTGATACCCAGTTCACGCATGATTACCTTTGCTTCTTCCGGGATTTCATCACTGCGTTCTTTACGCAGGTCGTCATCGTTGGGTAAGGGTTGCCCAGTAAAAGCATGCAGAAACGCTTCACACAGCAGTTCGCTGTTGGTGGCGTGGCGCAGGTTGTTCACCTGACGACGCGTGCGTTCATCGGTAAGGATTTTTAACACCTTCAGAGGAATGGAAACCGTAATTTTTTTGACTTGCTCACTCTTCTTACCGTGCTCAGCGTATGGGCTGATATATTCGCCGCTCCATTCAGCCATGAGATACCTAATCCTCTTCGTCATTAATATTGAGGCCAGAACCTGAGCCCGGACCATAATTGCGCGTAGTTTATCGTAGTGGCGTGGCCCTGACACGAAGTAAGCCGACGCAGATGTACGCTAATGCATATAATTTTAACGGCTATTTCCAGTTTGCTCAATCTATACGCAAAGAAGTTTAGATGTCCAGATGTATTGACGGCTATCGTAACTATGATTACTCTGGTGTCTGACTTTTCACCGACTCAGCCAGGATCTCCTCAATATGACGCGTAAACAGGCCACCATCGCAGTGCGTAGCGGGTTAAATGACGACGAACAGTACGGTTGCGTTGTCCCGCCGATTCACCTCTCCAGCACCTATAACTTTACCGGATTTAATGAACCTCGCGCCCATGACTATTCGCGTCGCGGCAACCCAACGCGCGATGTTGTTCAGCGTGCGCTGGCGGAACTGGAAGGCGGTGCAGGTGCTGTGCTGACCAATACTGGCATGTCGGCGATTCATTTGGTGACCACGGTCTTCCTCAAGCCAGGCGATCTGCTGGTCGCACCGCATGACTGCTACGGCGGGAGCTACCGACTGTTTGACAGTCTGGCAAAGCGTGGCTGTTACCGGGTCCTGTTTGTCGATCAAGGAGATGAGCAGGCATTACAGGCCGCATTGGCGGAAAAACCGAAGCTGGTGCTGGTAGAAAGCCCAAGCAACCCGCTGCTGCGCGTGGTGGATATTGCGAAAATCTGCCAGCTGGCGCGTGAAGCTGGCGCGGTCAGCGTGGTCGACAACACTTTTTTAAGCCCGGCACTGCAAAATCCACTGGCATTGGGCGCCGATCTGGTGTTGCATTCATGCACGAAATATTTAAACGGTCACTCAGATGTGGTGGCTGGTGTTGTGATAGCGAAAGATCCGGAAACGGTCACTGAACTGGCATGGTGGGCGAATAATATTGGTGTGACCGGCGGCGCGTTTGATAGTTATCTGCTGTTGCGTGGCCTGCGTACTCTGTCTCCTCGAATGGAGGTGGCGCAACGTAATGCTCAGGCGATAGTCGATTATCTGCAAACTCAGCCGCTGGTGAAAAAATTGTATCACCCGTCATTGCCGGATAATCAGGGCCATGAGATTGCCGCGCGTCAGCAAAAAGGCTTTGGCGCGATGTTAAGTTTTGAACTGGATGGTGATGAGCAAACGCTGCGCCGCTTCCTCGGCGGGTTGTCATTGTTTACGCTGGCGGAATCGTTAGGGGGCGTTGAAAGTCTGATCTCCCACGCCGCAACCATGACACACGCGGGCATGGCGCCAGAAGCGCGTGCTGCTGCCGGAATTTCCGAAACGCTGCTGCGTATCTCCACCGGTATTGAAGATGGCGAAGATTTAATTGCCGACCTGGAAAATGGCTTCCGGGCTGCAAACAAGGGGTAAACATGAGTGTGATTGCGCAGGCAGGGGCGAAGGGTCGTCAACTGCACAAATTTGGTGGTAGTAGTCTGGCTGATGTGAAATGTTATCTGCGTGTCGCAGGCATTATGGCGGAGTACTCGCAGCCTGATGACATGATGGTTGTTTCAGCCGCAGGCAGTACCACTAACCAGTTGATTAGCTGGCTGAAATTAAGCCAGACCGATCGCCTTTCTGCGCATCAGGTTCAACAGGCGTTACGTCGCTATCAGAGCGAGCTTATCAGCGGTTTGTTACCGCCTGATATAGCGGATGGACTAATTGGCGCGTTTATTCACGATCTGGAGCGTCTGGCTGGATTACTCGACAGCGGCGTGAACGATGCCGTCTATGCTGAGGTTGTTGGGCATGGTGAGGTATGGTCCGCGCGTTTGATGTCTGCGGTCCTTAACCAACAGGGGCTGGAGTCAGCCTGGCTGGATGCGCGCGATTTTTTACGTGCTGAACGCGGTGCCCAGCCGCAGGTAGATGAAGGTCTTTCTTACCCGCTGCTACAGCAACTGCTGGCGCAGCATCCGGGTAAACGGCTGGTGGTTACCGGCTTTATTAGCCGCAGCAATGCCGGTGAAACGGTCCTGCTGGGGCGTAACGGTTCCGACTACTCGGCGACGCAGGTTGGCGCGCTGGCGGGCGTTTCTCGCGTAACTATCTGGAGCGATGTCGCCGGGGTTTACAGCGCGGACCCGCGTAAAGTAAAAGACGCCTGTTTGCTGCCGCTGCTGCGTCTGGATGAAGCCAGCGAGCTGGCGCGTCTGGCGGCACCGGTTCTCCATGCCCGTACCTTACAGCCGGTTTCCGGTAGCGATATCGATCTCCAACTGCGTTGTAGCTATACGCCGGAGCAGGGTTCAACGCGCATTGAACGCGTACTGGCCTCCGGTACCGGGGCGCGTATTGTGACCAGTCATGATGACGTCTGCCTGATTGAGTTTTTGGTTCCGACTGGTCAGGACTTTAAGCTGGCTTATAAAGAGATTGATCAGGTTTTAAAACGTACCCAGGTGCGTCCGCTGGCAGTGGGTGTGCATCCTGACCGCCAACTGCTGCAATTTTGCTATACCTCCGAAGTTGCTGACGGCGCACTGAAAATTCTTGATGAAGCTGGTCTGCCAGGCGAGCTGCGTCTGCGCCAGGGGCTGGCGCTGGTGGCGATGGTCGGGGCGGGCGTCACCCGTAATCCGCTGCATTGCCACCGTTTTTGGCAACAGTTGAAAGGTCAGCCGGTTGAATTCACCTGGCAATCGGAAGAGGGTATCAGCCTGGTCGCGGTACTGCGTACTGGGCCAACAGAGAGCCTGATTCAGGGTCTGCATCAGTCTATTTTCCGCGCGGAAAAACGCATTGGTCTGGTGCTTTTCGGCAAAGGCAACATTGGCTCGCGCTGGCTGGAGCTGTTCGCTCGCGAGCAGAGCACACTCTCGGCGCGCACCGGATTAGAGTTTGTGCTGGCGGGTGTGGTTGATAGCCGTCGTAGCCTGCTGAATTACGAAGGGCTGGATGCCAGCCGCGCGTTAGCTTTCTTTGATGACGAGGCAGTAGAGCAGGATGAAGAGTCTCTATTCCTGTGGATGCGTGCTCACCCGTATGATGATTTAGTGGTGCTGGACGTTACTGCCAGCGAGCAACTTGCGGATCAGTATCTGGATTTTGCCAGCCATGGTTTCCACGTTATCAGCGCCAACAAACTGGCGGGGGCAAGCAGCAGTCATAATTATCGCCAAATTCATGATGCTTTTGAAAAAACCGGTCGCCACTGGCTGTATAACGCTACCGTAGGCGCAGGCTTGCCGATCAATCATACCGTGCGCGATCTGATTGATAGCGGAGATACCATTCTGTCGATCAGCGGGATCTTCTCCGGTACGTTGTCGTGGTTGTTCCTGCAATTTGATGGCACGGTCCCGTTCACCGATCTGGTGGATCAGGCGTGGCAACAGGGGCTGACTGAACCCGATCCGCGCGTAGATCTTTCCGGCAAAGATGTGATGCGTAAGCTGGTGATTCTGGCGCGTGAAGCAGGTTACGACATCGAACCGGACCAGGTTCGCGTGGAATCGCTGGTGCCTGCGCACTGTGAAGAAGGCTCTATTGACCATTTCTTTGAGAATGGTGATGAGCTTAACGAGCAGATGGTGCAGCGTCTGGAAGCGGCGCGTGAAATGGGGCTGGTGCTACGCTATGTGGCGCGTTTTGATGCTAACGGTAAAGCGCGCGTTGGTGTTGAAGCGGTTCGTCCTGAACACCCGCTGGCGGCGCTGTTGCCGTGCGATAACGTATTCGCCATTGAAAGCCGCTGGTATCGCGATAACCCGCTGGTAATCCGTGGACCGGGCGCAGGTCGTGACGTTACCGCCGGCGCTATTCAGTCAGACATCAACCGTTTGGCGCAGCTGCTGTAGTTTGCGTTGCCTGATGACGCTTACGCTTATCCGGCCTACATATTTCATGAATCGTAGGCCCGGTAAGCGGCAGCGCCACCGTGGGTGATCAGGGCGTTGTATTGATCTACCAGCGTCCTTATCGTCTGAAATACCGAATGGGCGGAGTAGCGGGGGCTTTGCTGAAATTCCGTCTGTTGCCGCAACCAGGCGAGAAAATGATGGCTTGCCGCCAGAGTTTTTGACGCGCCTTCTTCAACACGCCCCTGCGTTAACAAACACACCATTTTACGCGTATCGCCTCGTTGCCAGATTTGCCACTCATTTTGCCACCATCCCTGATAGGTTTTACCCAGCAATTGCCAGGGCAGCGTGCGCTTATCGTTATTCATTTCTTCATCAATAAACCACAGCGAGGCGCGATGATGGCGAAACTGTTCCGACCATGCGGTAATCGCTGCGCCGCGCAGGAAGCATTCGTGAGCAATAATATGGTTTTTTACCTCTGGCCACAGATGGCTCAGCAGGCGGAAATGCCCATGGGCAGTAATGACCGGGCGTAAAATCGCGCCGCTGGCGTTCCGTTTGAGTATGGCGCTGCCGTACTGAATTTCGTCAAACTGGCTGCGGCGTAAAAACTGTGTTTCCCGCTGACTGACTCGCTCAACGATATCGTCATGAATGACTGTTGGCTCAGCGCTGCTGCGCCAGCGGTAAAGCAATGATGCGCCGGCAGTGTGCGGCGTGTAGTTGCTGGAAATATGCAGGACATTGCCGCGAATAGCGTCAAAAGAGAGTAATACATAGAGTTGCTGGCCTGCACTCACGCCCTGAAAAGGGACGGTCAGGGGGACTGTCGCTATTTGTTCTGGCGGAAGGGGGGAAGTGGGCTGCGGGTGCTTTGGTGTCCAGACCTTTTTGCAGCTCCGGCACTGAACGCGTTGGCTGCCCTGGGGATTATGTCCATAGCGGATGGTTTCCTGCTGATAACAACGTGGGCAAAAATGACCGCTTTGGGCTGCAAAATCCGTTAAATATGCCGACAACCAGCTACGGAACTGTTCCTCATTAAACAGTGGGGGATAGCTGCCGCATGCCCGACAATGCAGTGCGGCATAACCCAGCCGATATTCTGGCCAGCTGTAATCTGCTGAGCTCGCCAGCCCCAGATTTTGGCAGCCATAGGACTTGCAGCAATTGATGGTGAACAGTGAGGTCATCGTATTACCAACGATTTTTAATAGTCGTTGATTTTGGCCCGCAACTATCACCGATGGATGTGAGTCTTCTCACATAAAAAAACCTTTCAGAACGTAACGTAGCGATTCTTTATATAACTGAAAGGGATTGATTATGAAGTTAAAAATGCTTGCTGTCGGTGTTCTGGTATCTTTGCCGCTCTGGGCGAGTGCCAAAGACGTTACGATTATTTATACCAACGATCTCCATGCCCATGTCGAACCTTATAAAGTCCCATGGATTGCTAATGGCTCACGTGACATTGGCGGTTGGGCTAATATCACGACGATGGTGAAGCAGGAGAAAGCGAAAAATAGCGCCACCTGGTTTTTTGATGCCGGTGATTATTTTACCGGGCCGTATATCAGCAGCCTGACCAAGGGTAAGGCGATTATCGATATCATGAACACCATGAATTTTGATGCTGTCACCATGGGTAATCATGAGTTCGACCACGGCTGGGATAACACGCTGCTCCAGTTAAGCCAGGCGAATTTCCCCATTGTGCAGGGCAACATCTTTTATCAGAACAGCAGCAAAATGTTCTGGGATAAGCCTTACACCATTATTGAAAAAGACGGTGTGAAGATTGGCGTGATTGGTCTGCACGGTGTGTTTGCTTTTGATGATACGGTTTCCGCTGCGACGCGCATTGGCATTGAGGCGCGGGATGAAGTGAAGTGGTTGCAACGCTATATCGATGAGCTTAAAGGCAAAGTTGATCTCACCGTGGCACTCATCCACGAAGGCACGCCAGCACGTCAGTCCAGTCTGGGGGGCACCGATGTGCGCCGTGCGCTGGATAAAGATATCCAGACTGCAGGTCAGGTGCATGGCCTGGATATCCTGATCACCGGTCATGCGCATGTGGGCACGCCGGAGCCGATTAAAGTCGGTAATACCTTAATTCTCTCCACCGACAGCGGCGGTATTGATGTGGGTAAACTGGTGTTGGATTACCAGCAAAAACCGCATCAATTTACCGTTAAGAACTTCGAACTGAAGACCATTTTTGCTGATGAGTGGCAGCCAGACCCGCAAACGAAACAGGTCATTGATGGCTGGAATAAAAAGCTCGATAAAGTGGTACAACAAACGGTAGCCAACTCTCCGGTTGAGCTGACGCGTGCTTACGGTGAATCTTCTTCCCTGGGAAATCTGGCGGCAGATGCATTGCTGGCTGCGGCGGGTAAAGATACCCAGTTAGCACTCACTAACTCGGGCGGCATCCGGAATGAAATCCCGGCGGGTGCTATCACGATGGGTGCCGTCATTAGCACCTTCCCGTTCCCGAACGAGCTGGCAACCATGGATCTCACCGGGAAGCAGTTACGTAGCCTGATGGAGCACGGCGCGGGTTTAAGCAACGGCGTATTGCAGGTGTCCAAAGGACTGGAGATGAAGTATGACAGCAGCAAACCGGTTGGCCAGCGGGTCACCGTATTGACGCTTAACGGTAAGCCAATTGAGGACGCTGTGGTTTATCACATTGCCACCAATAGCTTCCTGGCAGACGGCGGTGATGGTTTTACGGCATTCACCGAAGGTAAAGCGCGTAACACATCCGGCGGTTACTATGTCTCTAATGCTGTCGTTGATTATTTCAAAGCGGGAAATACGCTGACGGATGAGCAACTCAAAGGCATGCGTGTGGAAGATGTGAAACCGTAGTGAGGTCAGGCCAGCAGATATTCCGCTGGCCTGTTTTTTTAGCCTTTGTGGGAGGCAAACACCTCTTTTGCGGCGAACAAGCCGTTGAGTGCCGCGGGGAAGCCAGCATATACGGCCATCTGCATAATCACTTCAATGATCTCATCCTGCGTTAAACCCACGTGTAATGCCGCGCCAATATGCACTTTCAACTGCGGTGCGGCGTTACCCAGCGCAGTTAATGCCGCGACGGTAGCGATTTCTCTACTGCGTAAATCCAGCCCCGGCCTTGAATAGATGTCGCCAAAAGGAAATTCAATCAGGTATTGGGCGAAGTCTGGCGCAATATCCTGCAGACTTTCGACGACCGCATCGCCCCCTTTACCATCCACTTTTTGCAACATCTCCTGACCGGTAATAAAGCGTTCTGAAGGCATCATTCCTTCCTCTTTCGTGTGGTTTGTAGTGTGAGGATAGGGCGTGCGGAATGATTGGGATAATACCGTTTCCGTGATACCTTTTCGGTATGACAACATCGTCTTTGCACTCTCTGGACATTCGCCTGCTGCGTTACTTTTCCGTAGTAGCGGAAGAGAACAATATGAGCCGGGCGGCGCAGCGCTTGTTTATGTCGCAGCCGCCGCTGAGTCGCCACATTCGCCAGCTTGAAGAACGCCTGGGAGTGACGCTTTTTGTCCGCCATACCCGTGGTTTGACGCTGACGGAAGATGGTCTGCGCGTACTTGAAATCGTACGCCCGCTATTGGCGCTACAGGATAAAACCTGGGCGGCGCTGGGTCAGTTAGCGAAAACGGGGGAGCAATCTCTGCGCTTAGGGCTAAGTACGGCGTTTGAGCAGGGTGTCTTTACGGCGCTTGAGTCCCGGCTTAATATGCGCGTACAGAAGCTACATATTGTCCGGCATGGTTCGCCTGAACTGGCGCGCCAGGTGCGTCGGGGAAAACTGGATGCCGCTCTGGTGGCACTACCGCTTGAAACTTCGGGGCTTAGCGTCACGCCGCTTGGCTGGCAAGAGCCGATGATTGCCGCCTTACCCGCGATCTGGCCAGAGGCGAGCCTGCCGTCACTCTCATTAACGACGCTGAACCACCGGCCACTGTTCTGGTTTAAACGCGAACGTAACCCTGCCTTCTTTGATTACACCCGACACATTTTTCGTCGTGCGGGTTACTCGCCTGCCTGTATTGAAGAGCCGCTGGAACATGACGTGCTGCTGGCGCGGATCGCGCAGGGTGACGGCCTGAGCCTGATTCCGGCCTCCTTTTCCGCGATCCAACGTCAGGGCGTGATATTCCTTCCTCTTACCGATACCGAATTGCGTATTAGCATGGGGTTGCTGATGCTGCCTGAGAACGTAACAAAATTAGCGTGGCTGCAGACGGTCGTGACGCAATCCCTCATCATTTCAGGCTGATGTGAATTTTTTTCACGTTGGCTGAGTATTCCTCACCTTTAACGATGATTTTTGTGTTGACGCCAGCATGCTTTTCCGTCATTTTTACATCTAGACGTCTAAACGTATAGCAGTTCACAACACAACATATAACGACAAAAGATTGATGAGGTAAGGTATGAGCTTTTTTCACGCCAACCAGCGGGAAGCCCTGAATCAGAGCCTGGCGGAAGTACAGGGTCAGATTAACGTTTCGTTTGAGTTTTTCCCGCCGCGCACCAGTGAAATGGAGCAAACCCTGTGGAACTCCATCGATCGCCTGAGCAGCCTGAAGCCGAAGTTTGTTTCAGTCACCTACGGTGCAAACTCTGGTGAGCGCGACCGTACGCACAGCATTATTAAAGGCATTAAGGATCGCACTGGCCTTGAAGCGGCTCCGCACCTGACCTGTATTGATGCAACCCGCGATGAGCTGCGCACCATTGCTCAGGACTACTGGAATAACGGTATTCGTCATATTGTTGCTCTGCGCGGTGACTTGCCGCCGGGAAGCGGTAAACCGGATATGTATGCCTCTGACCTGGTGACTCTGCTGAAAGACGTTGCGGACTTTGATATCTCCGTTGCGGCTTACCCGGAAGTACACCCAGAAGCGAAGAGCGCTCAGGCCGATTTGCTGAACCTGAAGCGTAAGGTTGATGCCGGTGCAAACCGCGCCATTACTCAGTTCTTCTTCGATGTAGAAAGCTATCTGCGCTTTCGCGATCGCTGTGTGTCTGCGGGAATCGATGTGGAAATTATTCCGGGTATCCTGCCAGTCTCTAACTTTAAGCAGGCGAAAAAATTTGCCGATATGACCAATGTTCGTATCCCTTCCTGGATGTCGACCATGTTTGATGGTCTGGATGATGATGCGGAAACCCGCAAGCTGGTAGGTGCAAACATCGCTATGGACATGGTGAAAATCCTCAGTCGCGAAGGGGTGAAAGATTTTCACTTCTATACCCTTAACCGTGCCGAGATGAGCTACGCAATTTGTCACACGCTGGGAGTTAGACCAGCATAATTAGTGCCTCAGCCCTCTTCGGAGGGTTTTTTATTGATCATTTTGATCTACATCTCTGTAACTTTAAATATAAAAGGAATGAGCTATCGAATCTGTGGGTTTTTTCGACTATATCTTATCTCTGGTGGTGTATATCGTAGTCAGAACACTGTAAAGGGAGCATATAGATGAGCATGTCCGACGATAGCCAGAACGCATCAACTGCCGGTAAGTGTCCTTTTCATCAGGGCGGGCCGGATCACAGCGCGGGAGCAGGAACGAACAACCGCGACTGGTGGCCCAATCAACTCCGTGTAGATCTTTTAAACCAACATTCCAACCGTTCTAACCCGCTGGGTGAGGACTTCGACTACCGCAAAGAATTTAGCAAACTTGACTACTCTGCCCTGAAAGGGGATCTCAGAGCCCTTCTGTCCGAATCTCAACCGTGGTGGCCCGCTGACTGGGGAACCTATGCCGGATTATTTATCCGCATGGCATGGCACGGTGCAGGGACCTATCGCTCCATCGATGGACGCGGTGGCGCGGGTCGCGGACAGCAGCGTTTTGCACCACTGAACTCCTGGCCGGACAACGTCAGCCTGGATAAAGCGCGTCGTCTGCTGTGGCCAATCAAGCAGAAATATGGCCAGAAAATTTCCTGGGCCGACCTGTTTATCCTTGCGGGTAACGTGGCGCTGGAAAACTCAGGCTTCCGTACCTTCGGCTTTGGTGCCGGTCGTGAAGACGTCTGGGAACCGGATCTCGACGTAAACTGGGGTGATGAAAAAGCCTGGCTGACCCACCGTCATCCGGAAGAACTGGCAAAAGCGCCGCTGGGCGCAACCGAAATGGGCCTTATCTATGTGAACCCGGAAGGGCCGGACCATAGCGGCGAACCGCTCTCTGCGGCCGCGGCTATTCGCGCGACCTTCGGTAACATGGGTATGAACGACGAAGAAACCGTAGCGCTGATTGGCGGCGGTCATACGTTGGGTAAAACCCATGGTGCAGCACCGGCTTCGCACGTAGGCGCCGATCCAGAATCCGCACCAATTGAAGCGCAGGGCCTGGGCTGGGCCAGCAGCTACGGCAGCGGCGCGGGTGCAGACGCAATTACTTCCGGTCTGGAAGTGGTCTGGACGCAGACGCCGACCCAATGGAGCAACTATTTCTTCGAGAACCTGTTCAAATATGAATGGGTACAAACCCGTAGTCCGGCAGGTGCGATTCAATTTGAAGCGGTTGACGCACCGGAAATTATCCCCGATCCGTTCGATCCGTCGAAAAAACGTAAGCCAACAATGTTGGTTACCGACCTGACGCTGCGTTTCGATCCTGAATTCGAGAAGATCTCCCGCCGTTTCCTGAACGATCCGCAGGCCTTCAACGAAGCATTTGCCCGCGCATGGTTTAAGCTGACGCACCGTGATATGGGGCCAAAAGCGCGTTACATCGGACCGGAAGTGCCAAAAGAAGATCTGATTTGGCAAGACCCGCTGCCGCATGCGTTCTTTAACCCAAGCGAAGAAGATATCCTGAAACTGAAGGCGACCATTGCTGCTTCCGGGTTGTCCGTGGGCGAGCTGGTGTCAGTGGCGTGGGCTTCTGCATCAACGTTCCGCGGTGGGGATAAACGTGGCGGCGCTAACGGTGCGCGTCTGGCGCTGGACCCACAGCGTGGCTGGGATGTGAATGCTACCGCGGCACGCGTACTGCCTGTGCTGGAAGGCATTTATAAGTCAGCCCATACCGCTTCGTTAGCCGATATTATCGTGCTGGCCGGTGTTGTCGGTATAGAGCAGGCGGCTAGCGCTGCGGGTGTCAGCATTAAAGTACCTTTTGCGCCGGGCCGCGTGGATGCGCGTCAGGACCAAACGGATATTGAGATGTTTGAACTGCTTGAGCCGATCGCCGATGGCTTCCGTAACTACCGCTCCCGTCCTGACGTATCGACCACCGAGTCGTTGCTGATTGATAAAGCGCAGCAGCTGACGCTGACCGCACCGGAAATGACCGTGCTGGTGGGCGGTATGCGCGTACTGGGCACCAACTTCGACGGCAGCCAGCATGGCGTCTTTACCGATCGTCCTGGCGTGCTCAGCACTGACTTCTTCGTCAATCTGCTGGATATGCGCCATGAGTGGAAGGCGGTTGATGAGTCAAAAGAGCTGTTCGAAGGTCGTGACCGTCTGAGCGGTGAAGTGAAATACACGGCAACCCGCGCCGATCTGGTGTTCGGTTCTAACTCCGTACTGCGCGCAGTGGCTGAAGTTTATGCCTGCAGCGATGCTCACGAGAAGTTCGTGAGAGATTTCGTTGCCGCATGGGTGAAAGTGATGAACCTGGATCGTTTCGATCTGCTGTAACAGATAATGCCGGATGTCGCTTGTGCGTATCCGGCATAGTATGAATAAAAAAATCCCCGCGATTGCGGGGATTTTTTATTGGCAGGTTATTCCCACTCTTGCAGGTAACGTTGACCGTACTGGTCAGCCACCAGCAGGGCGGCATACACCTGGTCCGGAGTTGCGCCGCCAGGCATGTTGTGGATGGTTTCGCCTTCTGCACAGGCTGCCTCAGCCACAATGCGCATTTTCGCCGGGATATCCTGTTTGATGTCCAGTTGCGCCAGGGTAATCGGCAGGCCAACGGAATGACACAGCGCGGCAACGGTTTCAATTTCATCAACTGGCGCGTTTTCCAGCACCAACTGCGTCAGCGTACCGAAAGCCACTTTCTCGCCGTGGTAGTAGTGATGCGCATCCGGGATTGCGGTCAGACCGTTATGAATGGCGTGAGCCGCTGCCAGGCCACCGCTTTCAAAACCGACGCCACTCAGATAGGTGTTGGCTTCAATAACGCGCTCCAGTGCTGGTGTAACCACGTGCTGCTCGGCTGCCAGCATCGCTTTTTCACCTTCTTCGATTAGCGTATTAAAGCACAGCTCTGCCAGCGCCAGCGCCGCCTGAGTACACTGACCGCCCGCCATGGTGGTTGCGCCGCTGCGTGAACAAGCACGTGCTTCGAACCAGGTTGCCAGCGCATCGCCAATACCCGCAGCTAACAGACGCGCCGGTGCACCCGCTACAATTTTGGTATCCACAATGACCCTGTCCGGATTGTTGGGCAGCAGCAGATAGCGATCGAATTCACCGGCATCGGTGTAAATGACGGACAGCGCGCTGCACGGCGCATCGGTAGAGGCGATGGTTGGGGCAATGGCGACAGGCACGCCCATAAAGTGCGCCAGCGCTTTGGCGGTATCCAGCGTTTTACCGCCGCCAATACCAAGTACTGCGCCACACTGCGCTTTTTCCGCTACGCCGCGCAGACGGTCGATTTCGTTTTGTGAACATTCGCCGCCAAACGGTGCAATTTCCAGCGCCAGTCCGGCATCCTGAAAGCTTTTTTCCAGTGCGTCCTGGGCAAAGCCTAAGACAAACTTGTCCCCAACGACCAGCCAGCGTTCTGCCAGTGGTTTGAGGTAGCTGCCAAGACGGGTAATAACATCGGCACCCTGGATGTACTTACCAGGTGATTGAATAATGCGATCCATACTTTATTTCCCTCACAGGTTGATGTGACCAAATGCGTTGTTCCAGTCCTGCTCAAACTTCTCTATTGCTGACTCTACCGCAGGGGTATTGAGCATTTGTTGCGCTACGTCTAATGGCAGGGTGATAGCTTCACATCCTGCCAGTAAGCAATCCAGCGCCTGACGCGGGGTTTTAAAGCTGGCTGCCAGTACCATGCTGTTTGGCGCATGCAGCTCCAGTAACGTTTGCAGTTCCTGTACTGTGCGAATCCCGTCGCCGCCCTGTGCGTCGATACGGTTAACGTAAGGCGCGATATATTTAGCTCCTGCCAGCGCTGCCAGTAGCCCCTGAGATGCACTGTATACGGCGGTTCCCAGCGTGGTGATACCCTCTTTTTTCAGCATCTTAATCGCGGCCAGACCTTCGGATGTCACCGGGATTTTCACTACCAGACCAGGCACCGCGTTGCTCAGGCGTTTGGCTTCTTCCACCATGCCCTGTGCGTCTCGGCTCATGGTTTGGGCAAACAAAATACCCTCTTCGCCGATGGCGTTTTGCAGGCGTGGCAGTACATCCCAGATAGATTCTTTGCTTGCCGCCACAATGCTTGGGTTGGTGGTAACACCCGCGATAGGGAAGATGCGTGCCAGACGTTCAACTTCCGCGACGTTGGCGGTATCAAGGTAAAGTTCCATACAAAAACATCCTCTTTAAAGTTCAAGTTCATGTTGCAACAGGCTGGCGATAGCGTCGGCTGAGGCGGCACTAACCAGCGCGTTACGGAATTCTTCATGCATAATGCGGCGCGCCAGACGCGAGAAAATACGCATATGCTGATCGCCTGCGGCATGTTTGTTGAGCGTCAGCATAATAATGAACTGTGCATCATCATCACCCCAACGTACCGGCGCTTGCAGGCGCGCTACGCTGATGGTGGACTGCTCAATATGTTCGGATTTGCTGTGTGGAATGGCGAAGCTAAAACCTAATCCGGTAGAGAAGACGGCTTCGCGTGCCCACAGGTCTGCTTCCAGTTTACGTGGATAGCGACAACGGCCTGCCAGCAGGAGGTTGTCGGTCATCCCTTTGATGACCTCTTCTTTACTGCGCCAGTCGCTGTCCAGTGTGATGCATTCGGCGGTAACCAGAGGCGTATCCTGTTGGGTCATGCGGAACTGGGCCAGCAGATGTTCGACCTCCAGCGAGGTTCGACAAGCCATCGCTTGATTCAGCAATTGACGGCAGGCACGGCTGTCGAGTTGCGCCATCCGCGCTTTGGCGGCGGGAATGGAGGGAGCGCTCATACTGATCTCGTCCAGACCCAGTCCCACCAGCAATGGCAGCACCGAACCTTTGGCACCCAGTTCGCCGCACAGGCCAATCCATTTCCCCTGCCGATGTACTGCCTGCACGGCGTAATCCAGCGCGCGCAGGAAAGCCGGATTCAGGCTGTTGTAGTGGCGGGTAACTTTGGCGTTGTCGCGGTCGACCGCCAGCAGGTATTGCGTCAGGTCATTGCTACCAATACTAAAGAAATCAATCTCTTCACAGCATTGGTCAATGATGAACATCACAGACGGAACCTCCAGCATAATACCGAGCTGGATCTTCTCATCAAACGGAATGTGTTCACTTCGCAGTTGCTGCTTGGCTTCTGCCAGTTTCTCTTTGACCCACAGGATCTCTTCCATCGAGGAGATCATTGGGATCATGATTTTCAGGCTACCGTGCGCTGAGGCGCGCAGGATCGATCGCAGTTGCGTAGTAAACAACGTGGCATATTCTTCATAAATACGCACCGCGCGATAACCGAGAAATGGGTTGGTCTCAGCAGGAATATTCAGATAATCAACGGGTTTATCACCGCCGATATCCATGGTGCGTACAATAATGCTGCGTCCCTTTGCGGGTTCCAGCGCCTGGCAGAAAATGTTGTATAGTTCGTTCTCATCCGGGGCGCAGGTACGGTCCATATACAGCATTTCTGTACGGAACAGGCCAACCGCTTCCGCACCGTTACTAAAGGCTGCTTGTGCTTCCACGGAGTGGGCGATGTTGGCGGCGACTTCCATACGGATGCCATCAGCCGTGCGTGCCTCCTGGGTCAGCCAGATACGTTGCTGTTCCCGAATGGCATCCTGGATACGGGCTTCTTGCTGATAATAACGTACGATGGATTCATCAGGGGCAACGACGACTGCTCCTGCGTTACCATCGATATAAACCGTTTGCTGTAGCCATGGCATCAAAGATTCAATATCTACGCCAACCAGCGTAGGGATGTTGAATGACCGGGCGAGAATCACCGTGTGTGACGTAGTACCACCGCTTTTTAACAGCAAGCCTTTCAGCAATGTTTTGTCCAGTTCGAGGAACTGGCTCGGTGTTAGCTCATCCGCCATGCAAACCGTAGGCTGGGTCAGTTTTCCCGGTGCAGGGAAGCGCTGTTCCCCATAAATTTGCTGCAGAAGCTGGAAGCAAACATCGCGTACATCCAGTGTACGCTCCTGTAAATAACTGCTGCTTGAACGGGCGAATTCATCACAAAAATGTCCGGCACTTTCGACAACCGCCTGGGCGCAGCTTAACCCGCGTGATACGCCAGCGAGCAGGTGCTGGCGCAGTGAGAGGTCGCTTGCCAGCGAGCGGTGTGCTTCCAGAATCGCACTGGTAGCGCCGTCGCTGTCGAGTAATCGAAACTCAATATTTTTCATCAACAGCGTTAAACCGTTATCCAGTGCCGCTTGCTCGGTTTCAATATCTTGAGCGGATGGAAGGTTACTGAGCGCGTTAAGATCCAGCGAAGAAAGCAGACTCAGAACGCCCCCTGCGCTGCCGCTGCAGACGGTGCGAGCGCGGAAAAGCTGTGGATTTAAATGGGTGAGCGATGCCGGAAGTGGCTCCAGCTCGTTGTTTTTGGCTTCCGCTAGCGGTGCATCGCAGTGCGGAAATTCATTTCGTAACCATTGGCTCAGATGCTGGTGGGCTGCCTGTTCATCTGTACCGGAAATCAGCAACTGGCAGCTATCACCCGCCAGAGTATCGGTGCCAATCAACGATAGTGCGCTCTTAGCGTTGCCCTTACGTTCGGTACGCAGGTTGTGCCACTCAATGTGTGAGGTAAAGGTGTTGCACTGCGTTTCTATGTGGCTTGCCGGGCGTGCATGTACGCCATTGGGTAGCTCACAGGTAAATTCCACAATCAGGGCCATAGCCTCATCTCCCATAACGATTTCTCGCTACAGGATAAAAGGGCAACGCCTGAGCCTGCCATGTGACAAATCTGCCAAAAACTGGATAAATGTAATGTAACTATCAAAGTGAGACATCCCTCACAAGTCAGCGTATCCACTATAAATTCCGAGAAACTGCAAGTTATGAGGCGGATCGCATTTTTGTACTGATATTACAAAAGTCCAGCAAATGGCCTTTTTATCCACTGTTTGCGTCGCGTCAGATTGCCTATTGTTTTCCGCAACAAGTTTATGGATATGGGCTTTAGGCAGCCCGGGAGCGACTTATGAAAGAGTTGGTACAAATCCTGAAAAATACTCGTCAGCACCTGATGACCGGTGTTTCGCATATGATCCCCTTCGTCGTAGCGGGCGGTATTTTGCTGGCTGTCTCCGTCATGCTGTATGGCAAAGGCGCGGTACCGGATGCTGCGACCGATCCTAATCTTAAAAAGCTGTTTGATATTGGCGTCGCCGGGTTGACTTTGATGGTGCCATTTCTTGCTGCTTATATCGGCTATTCCATCGCTGAACGTTCTGCTCTGGCCCCTTGTGCGATTGGCGCATGGGTGGGAAACAGCTTCGGTGCAGGTTTCTTTGGCGCATTAATTGCTGGGATTATTGGCGGTATCGTTGTCCATTATCTGAAGAAGATCCCCGTACATAAGGTGTTGCGTTCGGTAATGCCTATCTTCGTTATTCCCATCGTCGGCACTTTTATCACCGCAGGTATCATGATGTGGGGGCTGGGGGAGCCTGTTGGCGCGTTAACTACTAGCCTGACCGAGTGGCTGCAGGGTATGCAGCAGGGCAGCATTGTGCTGCTGGCGGTAATTATGGGACTGATGTTGGCCTTCGATATGGGAGGGCCAATTAACAAAGTTGCCTACGCCTTCATGCTGATTTGCGTGGCGCAGGGGGTTTATACCGTCGTGGCAATCGCCGCAGTAGGGATCTGCGTGCCGCCGCTGGGTTTAGGTTTAGCGACGCTGATTGGTCGTAAGAATTTCTCTTCTGAAGAACGCGAAGCCGGTAAAGCTGCGCTGGTAATGGGCTGCGTTGGCGTAACGGAAGGCGCGATTCCGTTTGCTGCAGCCGATCCGCTGCGCGTAATTCCATCGATTATGGTTGGTTCCGCCTGTGGCACGGTAACCGCCGCCCTGTTTGGTGCGCAGTGTTATGCCGGCTGGGGCGGGCTGATTGTTCTGCCTGTAGTGGAAGGAAAACTGGGTTATATCGCGGCGGTTGCGGTTGGTGCTGTAGTGACCGCCGTGTGCGTTAACGTACTGAAAAGTCTGGCGCGGAAAAAAGTGTCTCAGGTCGATCAGAAAGAAGATGACCTGGATTTAGATTTTGAAATGAATTAAGTGAGGAATGAGTCATGACCAAGATTATCGCAGTAACCGCATGTCCTTCTGGCGTTGCCCACACCTATATGGCAGCCGAAGCGCTGGAAAGCGCCGCTAAAGCTAAAGGTTGGCAAGTAAAGGTTGAGACTCAGGGTTCGATCGGTCTGGAAAACGAACTGACCGCGGCGGATGTGGCGGAAGCCGACATGGTCATTCTGACCAAGGACATTGGTATTAAATTTGAAGAACGTTTTGCGGGCAAAACTATCGTTCGCGTCAACATCAGCGATGCAGTGAAACGTGCCGACGCCATCATGAACAAGATTGGCGCGCATCTGGCGCAAACCGCTTAACCGTTTGTTTGCCGGATGGCGGCTTCGCCTTATCCGGCCTACAGATGCGTAGGCCTGATAAGCGTAGCGCCATCAGGCAACTATTCCCGCAGGAGTTCCTCATGACGAACCGTATCCAACGTTTAAAAACCGCTCTGTTTCAGAACAACCGTGAAATTTCGCTTGAACGTGCGCTGTTATATACCGCCAGCCACCAGCAGACGGAGGGAGAGCCGGTTATTCTGCGTCGGGCGAAAGCCACCGCATATATTCTTGAGCACGTTGAGATTTCGATTCGTGATGAGGAACTGATTGCCGGAAACCGTACTGTTAAACCGCGTGCGGGCATTATGTCACCGGAAATGGATCCTTACTGGCTGCTTAAAGAGCTGGAGCAGTTTCCAACCCGTCCGCAGGACCGTTTTGACATCAGCGAAGAGGATAAACATCTCTATCGCGATGTGCTGTATCCGTACTGGGAAAAGCGGTCGATGAAAGATTTCATCAACGGTCAGATGACCGATGAGGTTAAAGCTGCCGTCAGTACCCAGATTTTTAGCATTAACCAGACTGACAAAGGTCAGGGACATATCATTATTGATTATCCACGCCTGTTGAATCATGGGCTTGGCGAACTGGTAGCGCAGATGCGAGCGCATTGTCTGCAGCAGCCGGAGAATCACTTTTATCAGGCTGCGCTGCTGCTGCTTGAGGCTTCGCAAAACCATATTCTGCGTTACGCTATGCTGGCAGAGAAGATGGCGGAAAGCTGCCCGGATGCGCAGCGACGCCAGGAATTACTGACGATTGCTGAAAACTCTCGGCATAACGCCCAAAGCAAGCCGCAAACCTTCTGGCAGGCATGTCAGCTGTTCTGGTACATGAACATTATTTTGCAATATGAATCCAACGCCAGTTCTCTTTCACTTGGACGCTTCGACCAGTATATGCTGCCGTTTTATCAGGCTTCGCTGACGCAGGGGGAAGACCCAGCATTCTTACAAGAGATCCTCGAATCCCTATGGGTGAAATGTAATGACATCGTACTGCTGCGATCCACCAGCAGTGCGCGCTACTTCGCTGGCTTCCCAACAGGCTACACCGCGCTACTGGGGGGATTGACGGAGAATGGTCGTAGTGCGGTAAATGTATTGTCTTTCCTCTGTCTTGATGCGTATCAGAACGTACAGCTACCACAACCAAACCTCGGTGTGCGCACGAATGCATTGATCGATACACCGTTCCTGATGAAAACAGCACAGACCATTCGTCTTGGTACCGGCATCCCGCAAATCTTTAACGATGAAGTGGTGGTGCCCGCGTTTCTGAATCGCGGTGTTTCGCTGGAAGATGCGCGGGATTACGCGGTAGTAGGCTGTGTCGAGCTGTCTATTCCAGGCAGAACATACGGTTTGCACGATATCGCTATGTTTAATCTGCTGAAAGTGATGGAAATTTGTCTGCATGAGAACGAAGGCAACCGCACTCTGACGTACGACGATCTCCTGGCGCATATTCGTGCCAAAATCAGCCACTACATCACGTTGATGGTGGAGGGCAGTAATATCTGCGATATCGGTCACCGCGACTGGGCGCCGGTGCCGCTGCTCTCCTCGTTTATTAGCGACTGTCTGGATAAAGGGTGCGATATTACCGACGGCGGTGCGCGTTATAACTTCTCCGGCGTACAGGGGATCGGTATTGCAAACCTGAGCGATTCGCTGCATGCGCTCAATGGGCTGGTATTCGAACAACAGCGCTTATCTTTTGATGAACTTTTGTCGGTGCTAAAAGATAACTTTGCTACCCCGGAAGGCGAGAAAGTTCGCGCCAGGCTGATCAATCGCTTCGAAAAATACGGCAACGATATCGATGATGTAGATAACATTAGCGCCGAACTGCTACGTCATTACTGCAAAGAGGTAGAGAAATACCAGAATCCGCGCGGCGGGCAATTTACGCCGGGTTCGTATACCGTCTCTGCACACGTGCCGCTGGGTTCGGTCGTTGGGGCAACACCGGATGGCCGCTTAGCCGGGGAGCAACTGGCAGATGGGGGGCTGTCGCCGATGCTGGGACAGGATATGCAAGGACCGACGGCGGTATTGAAGTCGGTCAGCAAGCTGGATAACACACTGCTTTCCAATGGGACGTTGCTGAACGTGAAGTTTACGCCAGCCACACTGGAAGGTGAGGCCGGTTTACGCAAGCTGGCGGATTTTCTGCGGGCATTTACCCAGCTCAAACTCCAGCATATCCAGTTTAACGTGGTGAATGCCGACACATTGCGCGAAGCGCAGCAGCGCCCGCAGGATTTCACCGGGCTGGTGGTGCGCGTGGCGGGTTACAGCGCCTTCTTTGTCGAGTTGTCGAAGGAGATCCAGGATGACATTATTCGCCGCACCGCGCATCAACTGTGAGGTAATTGACCCACGAGGCGAGGAAGTCGCGCGTATATTCAACATTCAGCGTTACTCACTGAATGATGGGCAGGGTATTCGTACGGTCGTCTTTTTTAAAGGCTGTCCGCATACCTGCCCTTGGTGTGCTAACCCGGAATCACTCTCGCCACGTATTGAAACGGTACGGCGGGAGAGTAAATGTCTGCACTGTACACCCTGTCTGCGTGATGCCGACGAGTGTCCCTCTGGGGCATTTGAACGTATTGGTCGTGATATCACGTTGGACGATCTGGAACGTGAAGTGATGAAAGATGATATTTTCTTTCGCTCTTCTGGTGGGGGGGTAACGCTTTCCGGCGGTGAAGTGCTGATGCAAGCGCCCTTTGCCACACGGTTCCTGCAACGTCTGCGGCGCTGGGATGTGCGCTGTGCAATTGAAACGGCTGGCGATGCGCCGGCCGGTCGCTTGTTATCGCTGGCAAAAGAGTGTGATGAGGTGTTGTTCGACCTCAAAATAATGGATGGAGATCTGGCTCGTGAGGTCATCAACATGAACCTACCGCGTGTACTGGCGAATTTACGGCTATTGGTGGAGGAAGGGGTTAATGTCATACCTCGCCTGCCGCTGATTCCGGGCTTTACGATGAATTCAGATAACACGCAGCATGTGTTGACGATGTTGTCATCACTAGGCATAAAACAGGTACACCTGCTACCGTTTCATCAATATGGCGAGCCCAAATACAGCCTGCTCGGTTTGCCCTGGTTGATGAAAGAAGTGCCCGTACCGACGGCGCAAGAGGTGGATATTATACGTAAGATGGCAGAATGCGCCGGATTTCAGGTAACAGTAGGAGGATAGTATGACCATCGCACCTGTACGATATCTGGTTGCTGTCACCGCGTGCGTAAGCGGCGTGGCCCATACCTATATGGCAGCTGAGCGGCTGGAGAAACTCTGCCAGCAGGAAAAATGGAGCATCAAGATCGAAACTCAAGGGGCATTGGGAACCGAAAATCGCCTGATGGAAGAGGATATTAACCGCGCTGATGTGGTGTTGCTCATTACTGATATTGAACTGGCAGGAGCAGAGCGTTTTACGCAGAGCCGATATGTTCAGTCGGGCATTAGCGCATTTCTGCGTGAGCCGCAGCGGGTGATGAGCGCCGTACGAAAGCTGCTTTCAGCGCCACAGCACACACATCTTACTCTGGATTAGCTTCTTTCTCCGTCAATTGGCTGTGGTACTGCCGACGGTATTCTGATGGTGAACGTTCGGTATTTTTGCGAAACAGGCGGCAGAAGTAGTTGCTGTCAACAAACCCACAAATGTGCGCCACCTCTTTAATCTTCAATTCGTAACCCTTCAACAGCGTTTTTGCGTGTTCCAGTCGCGTGTGGTTCAGGTATTCGTTAAACCCGATAGCGCCCGTTTTTTGAAAAAGGTGGGAAAGATAATTGGGTGAGATGTAGAACGCCTGCGCGACGGATTCTCGGGTGAGCGGTGAAGCGTAGCGTTCGTCAATATAGTTGCGAATGGCTTCGAAAAGCGCCTGGCTGCGTGATGCGGTTTGGATCTGGCTGCCGAGCAGATCGCGGCAGTGGCTCAGTAAGCTTGCAACGATTAGCCTGGCGGTTTGCTGCTCCTGCGGCTGCATCTGCATTTCATTGAGCGTTTGCAGCAGGAATGAGCCAACACGCGGTCCACGCCGCGCAACGTGCTGGCGGGTAAGGTTTTGATATTGCTTACCGTCCCACTGAACGATGCTAAAACCCAGTTGCTGTTTGCCAAATAAGATACTGAGCGTGGTCACCGGTGTGAGCCACTGTGGAAAGTTCCAGCCACCAGCCGGAACGAACAAGGCATCGCAAGGCTGTAACGTCGCGGATGCGCCAGCAACACCGTTATCGGTGAATTCACCTTCCAGCACAATCTCCAGTCGGGGAAAATCGACCTGATACGCCAGTTCCGGCGTTGAGCTACTGGTGCTGGCAAAGTAAATCTGCCGCAGCGGTGTGGGGCCGTTGATCAGGCGAGAGAGCAGGTGGCTGATGTCGTGATACATGTTAATCCCTTGCAGGCAGCAGACAGGGAAACAGTAACGTTGAAAACAATCGCCCTCAAGTGATTATTGCCGGATGGCGGCTAATGCCTTATCCGGCCTACAAGTCTTTGCGAGCTGTAGGCCGGATAAGCGTAGCGCATCCGGCAGACTGTTACTGATTACCGATTTGATCGCCGTAAGGCAGGGTATCGTAATCAATCAGGGCATTCTTTTTGTACGGGTTGCCAATCCAGCGGGTCGTCTCTTTGAACTGCGGGCTGGTAATGGCACGAGTTGGATCGAAACCATCATAGGTGAAGCCCGCTAAATCAGACCAGGTGTGGATAAGCTCTGAGCTGCTGTATTTACGATTCACATCCTGTGAGAAGTCACGTGGGTGTGCGGCCTGCCATTTTTCCGAGGTCCACAGCAGGAACGGCACCGTATACATATGGCGCGTTGGGTTGTCTTCATTACGACCCTGCGTTTTATGCGGCGGCGTATCGTATACCTCTTCTCCATGATCGGAGAAGTACAGCAGGAAGCCGTTCGGATCGGTCGCTTTATAGTCTTTGATCAGACTGGCAATGATATGGTCATTGTAAACATTCGCGCTGTCGTAATCGTTGTAAGCTTCCAGTTCATCGTTACTCAGGCCAGCGGGCACATTGTCGATATTATTGTCGAACTTACCCTGACCATCCGGGTAACGGAATTTGTACTTAATATGCGTACCCAGCAGGTGAACGATGATGAACTTTTTCGGTGCAGGGTCAGCCAGTACTTCTTTAAATGGCGCCAGCACGTTGCTGTCATATTCGCGCGCACTTTGGGTACGCTGCTGGTTCATATAGAACTGTTTATCCGTCTGCTTAGAGAACACCGTCAGCATGGTGTTGCGGGCGGTCATCGTCTGCTGATTGGTGATCCAGAAGGTTTTATAACCTGCCTGTTTCATCATGTTCATCAGGGACGGCTGAGTCAGATACAGATCCGGGTTCTTCTCGTTGGCAAAGGTCAGCGCCTGCTGCAGGATTTCAATGGTGTACGGACGTGAGGTCACGACATTATTGAACACGGTGAAGTTAGGATCGGATTTATGCAGCGCATCCAGTTCCGGCGTTGTTTCGCGTGGGTAACCGTACAGGCTCATGCGGCCACGTTGCGTTGACTCGCCAATCACCAGTACCAGCGTACGCGGCGCATCACCGGAGTTGTCTTTAAAGTTGGCCAGCGGCGGCAGGGCATTGTTCTCATTCAGCAGGCTATTCAGTGCGGTCAACTGCTGACGATACTGATAATACCCGGAGATGAACTGCCACGGTGCGGCAGGCTCCATGCGTGAAGCGAGGCCATCCAACGTTTTTTCAAACGGCTTATGTTTGATAAATGTGTTCACTGTCATCGGATGCAGAATCAATCCGTATAACAGTGCAAACGACACCAGATAGCGCCAGGGTGATGGAATATGCACAGGACGCAGACGTGTCCATAGCAGAATTGCCACAGCTGTATAGGCCAGCGCAATTAAGACAATCTTTAGGCTGAAATATTGGCTCAGATATTCGCTGGCTTCGTTCGCATTGGTTTCAAACATTACGTACAGAACGCTTTGCGAGAACTCTTGCCCGTAGATGACGTAATAGCTCAGAGCAGCCAGCGAGGCCGCCCATAACACCACGCCTATCACTGCAGCAATAATGCGGATACGGTTTGGAAATAAGAATACCGGAATCAACCACAGCGAACTAAACAGCAAGGAGTCGCGTAAACCGGTAGATCCGCTGTAGCCACTAAAATAGATAACGGCCTGCAGTAATGAGGAAAAAAACCAAAAATAGAGGAGCGCCCAACCCAGGGCTTTCCAGCTAAAGGCGGGTTTAGACTGGAGTTGTAAGGATTGCATAATGTGAGCCTGTCTTTAATCGTAGCGCCAAGAGTAGCGACTAAACATTAAGAGGAACTGAAGCATCACGATCTTAGGATCGTGTTTTGTTGTTGATATATTCATGGAGTGAATATATTCAGGCGGGAATATATTGAAAAAGAAGCGGTTAGGACAGCAGTTTTTGCCGTCGCCTTCATACAATAGCACGAAGGCGACGAGAGGGGTCGTTAGCCAGTATTACGCATACCAGCGGCGACACCAGCGATTGTGACCATCAATGCTTGTTCCACGCGTGGGTCCGGTGCATTGCCTTGCTCTTCCGCCAGGCGTGAGCGGTGTAACAGCTCTGCCTGTAATACGTTCAGCGGGTCAGTATAAATATTTCTTAACTGAATGGACTCGGCAATCCACGGCAGGTCGGCCATCAAATGTGAGTCGTTGGCAATCGCCAGTACGACATCGATATCTGCTGCCAGGCGTTGGCGTAGCTCTGCACCCAACGGCCACAGATCTTTTTTGACCAGGCGCTGATCGTAATACTCTGCCAGCCACAGGTCTGCTTTCGCGAAAACCATTTCCAGCATGCCAAGGCGTGTGGAGAAGAATGGCCAGTCGCGGCACATGGCTTCAAGTTCGCTTTGCTTGCCGTCTTCAACCACTTTTTGCAGCGCGGTACCTGCACCCAGCCAGGCCGGGAGCATCAGGCGGTTCTGCGTCCAGGCGAAGATCCACGGAATGGCGCGCAGAGACTCTACCCCGCCGGTCGGACGGCGTTTTGCCGGACGTGAACCGAGCGGGAGTTTACCCAGTTCCTGCTCAGGTGTTGCCGAGCGGAAATAAGGGACGAAGTCTTTGTTTTCACGCACATATCCACGATAGAGCTCGCAGGAAATATCGGAAAGCTCATCCATGATATGACGCCAGCTATCTTTCGGTTCTGGCGGTGGTAACAGGTTGGCCTCCAGAATTGCTCCGGTGTACAGCGACAGGCTGCTGATGGTCACTTCCGGCAGGCCGTATTTAAAGCGGATCATCTCCCCTTGTTCTGTCACGCGCAGACCGCCTTTCAGGCTGCCCGGCGGTTGAGAGAGTAGCGCCGCATGTGCAGGCGCGCCGCCGCGACCAATGGAACCACCGCGACCGTGGAAAAGCGTCAGTTCGATACCGGCTTTTTCGCAGGTTTTGATTAGCGCGTCCTGAGCCTGGTATTGCGCCCAGGAGGCCGCCATCACGCCCGCGTCTTTTGCAGAATCAGAATAGCCAATCATGACCATCTGTTTGCCCTGAATAAAGCCGCGGTACCAGTCGATATTTAAAAGTTGAGACATGACGTCATCGGCATTGTTGAGGTCGTCCAGCGTTTCAAATAGCGGAGCGACCGGCATAGCAAAACCAATTCCGGCTTCTTTCAGCAGCAGATGCACGGCCAGCACATCCGACGGAGTTTTCGCCATCGAGATAACATAGGCGGCAATGGAGCCATATGGGGCTTCGGCAATGACCCGACAGGTGTCGAGCACTTCGCGGGTGTCGTTGCTCGGTTCCCAGTTACGCGGCAGGAGCGGACGCTTGGAATTTAGTTCGCGGATCAGGAAAGCCTGTTTATCCGCTTCCGACCAGTTTTCGTAGTCGCCAATACCCAGATAACGGGTCAGTTCGCCCAGGGCTTCAGTATGACGGGTGCTTTCCTGGCGAATATCAATACGCACCAGCGGCACACCGAAACACTTCACGCGCCTAAGGGTGTCGAGCAATTCGCCATTGGCGATAATGCCCATGCCACAGGCCTGCAGAGACTGGTAGCACGCGTATAGCGGGTCCCAGAGCTGTTCGTTTTGGGTGAGAAGTCCCGCAGGTTTCGGCAATTTCTCGCCTTTCAGACGGGCTTCAAGCCAGGCCTGGGTTGCCATCAGACGAGAACGCAGGGTTTTCATCAGATAGCGATAAGGTTCAGCTGCACCTTCTTCGCCTACCAGCGCCATCAGCTCTGGCGTGGCATCCACCATCGACAGCTCAGAAATCAGAAACTGGATGTCTTTCAGGAACAGGTCTGTCGCTTTCCAGCGGCTGAGTAATAGCACGTGACGGGTGATATCTGCCGTTACGTTCGGGTTACCATCACGGTCGCCGCCCATCCAGGAAGTAAATCGAACCGGGACAAAATCAACCGGCAGCTTATAACCCAGATGCTCTTCCAGTTGTTCATTCAGCTCACGCAGGTAGTTCGGTACACCTTCCCACAGGCTGTTTTCAACTACCGCGAAACCCCATTTAGCTTCATCAACCGGGCTTGGGCGCAGCTTGCGGATCTCATCCGTATGCCAGGACTGGGCAATGAGCTGACGCAGACGGCGCATCAGTTGGTTGCGTTCATAATCGACGAGGTCTTTGTTATCAAGCTGCTTGAGGCAGGCGTTCACTTCACCCATTTTATGGATCAGCGTACGACGAGTGATCTCGGTCGGGTGGGCGGTGAGTACCAGCTCCAGAGAGAGTGATTCTACGGCTTTCTTGATGGTGGCGTCATTGAGGTTGGGCTGCTCTTTCAGTTTACGCAGAGTGCGAGCAATCACTTCCGGGTTGCTGGCTGCTTCGCCTTTTGGCGAAATGCTGTGGTATTGCTCGGCGGTGTTGGCCAGGTTCAGGAACTGGCTAAATGCGCGGGCAACCGGCAGCAGCTCGTCGTTAGACAGATTTTGCAGTGTGGTGAGCAATTCCTGGCGATTAACTTCATTGCCAGCGCGAGATGATTTGGACAGCTTACGAATTGTTTCTACGCGATCAAGAATGTTCTCTCCTAGCGCATCCTTGATGGTCTCTCCCAGCACTTTGCCGAGCATACTGACATTACTACGCAACGCGGAATATTGTTCGTTCATATTAACCCAGACACCCCATCTATTTTGAATATGTCCTGTATCTTTCACGCCTGACTATCACGCGAAATCTTGCGGACTTAACTTTTTAGCCGTCTTTTATAAAGCCACGTAAAACACGTGACGTCAATTGCTGCGAAATCGGTTCAGCAAACGAATAAATGCCGTGAATTTACGTTATTTAATTCACATCCAATCAAATAAGCGTTGCTTATGGAAATGTTAAAAAATCACCCCGCTTACCACTAAAGGATTAGCGGGGTGACAAGCAGTTAATGCCAGCAGAAATGATGCACAACCTGGGTGATTAATTCGCGAGTTGGCTTAATAAAGCGTGTTTCCAGATATTCATCCGGCTGATGCGCCTGATTAATAGAACCAGGACCCAATACCAGCGTCGGGCAAAGCGTCTGGATAAATGGCGCTTCGGTGCAGTAGTTCACCACTTCAGTCTGTGCGCCCAGCAGTTTCTCAACCACCTCTACCAGTTGATGGTCAGGTGGACACTCATAGCCTGGAATCGGTGGATGCAGTTCCGATATGGTCAGGCGACCCGGCCAGCGTTCGCTGACAGGGGCCAGCGCTTCGTTAAGTAACCCATTGAGATCGTTTAGCGTCATACCCGGTAGCGGGCGAATATCCATATGCAGTTCGCAGCAGGCGCAGATTCGGTTGGCGGCGTCGCCGCCGTGGATGTGGCCCAAATTTAACGTTGGATACGGAACGGTAAAGGCATCATGGTGATAGCGCGCTTTCAGGTCATCGCGCAGATGCATGATATGGCCGATGGCATCATGCATCAGTTCAATCGCATTAACGCCACGCGCCGGATCGCTTGAATGACCCGATTGTCCCAGAATGCGAATCGCATTAGAGATATGACCTTTGTGTGCGCGAACCGGTTGCAGTGAAGTGGGTTCGCCAATAATCGCGCAGTCTGGGCGCAGAGCAGTGGTTTCAGAGAAGTAGCGAGCTCCCGCCATGCTGGTCTCTTCGTCAGCAGTGGCCAGAATGTAGAGGGGCTTTTTCAGCTTCGTGACGTCGACATCACGCAACGCGTCGAGGATAAAGGCGAAGAAGCCTTTCATGTCCGCCGTACCCAAACCATAGAGCTTATTGTCATGCTCGGTCAGGGTGAACGGATCGCGCGTCCAGCGTCCGTCGTCAAAGGGTACGGTATCGGTATGGCCCGCCAACAACAGACCACCAGAGCCCTGTCCAATGCTCGCCAGCATATTGAATTTATTCCGCGTATCGGGAACCGGCTGGACCTCCACATTGAAGCCTAAATCTTTAAACCAGCCCGCCAACAGAGTGATTAAACCTGCATTGCTTTGATCGAGCGCTTCTTCGGTAGCGCTAATCGATGGCGTGGCAATCAGAGCGCGGTAAATCTCGATAAATGGCGGTAAATTGTTTTTCATTGTTGACACACCTCGGGTCATGATAGTATCAATATTCATGCAGAATTTATGAATAAAAATACATTAACGTTGAGCGTAATAAAACCCACCAAGTGTAAGGTGAGGTGATAAAGGCTTATACCTGGCAACAGAATCTAAGAAGGTGAGCAGCCCCGATGTTGAATACGCTGATTGTGGGCGCCAGTGGCTATGCCGGCGCAGAGCTTGTGACCTATGTAAATCGCCATCCTGATATGACCATAACCGCTTTGACCGTCTCAGCGCAAAGCAATGATGCAGGAAAATTAATCTCCGATTTGCATCCGCAGTTGAAAGGCATTGTCGATTTACCGTTGCAGCCAATGTCAGATATCAGCGAGTTTAGCGCAGGGGTGGATGTTGTGTTCCTCGCAACGGCTCATGAGGTAAGTCATGACCTGGCTCCGCAGTTTTTGCAGGCCGGTTGCGTGGTGTTTGACCTCTCTGGTGCGTTTCGCGTAAATGACGGCGCGTTCTATGAAAAATATTATGGTTTTACCCATCAGCATCCCGACCTGCTGGAGCAGGCAGTTTACGGGCTGGCGGAATGGAAAGAAGACCAACTGAAAGAAGCGAATCTGATTGCTGTGCCGGGTTGTTACCCGACGGCGGCGCAGCTTTCGCTGAAACCACTGATTGACGCCGGGTTGTTGGATCTCAGCCAGTGGCCGGTAATTAATGCGACCAGCGGTGTGAGCGGCGCGGGCCGTAAAGCGGCTATCTCTAATAGTTTTTGCGAAGTAAGCCTGCAACCGTATGGCGTGTTTACCCATCGTCATCAGCCGGAAATCGCTACTCATCTGGGGGCTGAAGTGATTTTCACCCCGCATCTGGGCAACTTCCCGCGCGGAATTCTGGAAACTATCACTTGCCGCCTTAAAGCGGGCGTAACTCATGCTCAGGTGGCTCAGACGCTGCAACAGGCGTATGGCGATAAACCGCTGGTGCGTCTGTATGACAAAGGGGTTCCAGCGCTGAAGAATGTGGTTGGATTACCATTCTGCGATATCGGGTTTGCTGTGCAGGGTGAGCATCTGATCGTTGTGGCGACGGAAGACAACTTATTGAAAGGCGCGGCGGCACAGGCGATGCAGTGCGCAAATATTCGTTTTGGCTTTGCCCAAACGCAGTCTCTTATTTAAGGGTGCAACAATGAATCCATTAATTATCAAGCTGGGCGGCGTTTTACTGGATAGTGAAGAGGCGCTGGAGCGCTTGTTTACCGCACTGGTGAATTATCGTGAGTCGCACCAGCGTCCGCTGGTCATTGTGCACGGTGGCGGCTGCGTGGTCGACGAGCTGATGAAGCAGCTGAATCTGCCGGTGAAAAAGAAAAATGGTCTGCGCGTCACGCCTGCCGATCAAATTGACATTATTACCGGTGCCCTGGCGGGAACGGCGAATAAAACCTTGCTGGCCTGGGCGAAAAAGCATCACATCGCGTCTGTGGGTCTGTATCTTGGCGATGGCGACAGCGTAAAAGTGACGCCGCTCGATAAAGAACTGGGTCATGTTGGACTGGCGCAGCCGGGTTCGCCTAAGCTGATTAACACGCTGCTGGAAAGCGGTTTTCTGCCGGTAGTGAGCTCTATTGGTGTCACTGATGATGGTCTGCTGATGAACGTGAATGCCGATCAGGCTGCAACGGCGCTGGCGGGAACGCTGGGTGCGGATCTGATCCTGCTCTCTGATGTGAGCGGTATTCTGGATGGCAAAGGCCAGCGCATTGCCGAAATGACCGCAGCGAAAGCGGAACAGCTGATTGAACAGGGCATTATTACCGATGGCATGATCGTGAAGGTGAATGCGGCACTGGATGCCGCGCGTACGCTGGGCCGTCCGGTGGATATCGCCTCCTGGCGTCATGCAGAGCAACTTCCGGCGCTGTTTAACGGCACGCCAATTGGTACGCGTATTCTGGCTTAACTATTAATGTGCCGGATGGTGGCTTCGCCTTATCCGGCCTACGTGGGTTTTGTAGGCCCGGTAAGCGCAGCGCCACCGGGCAAAAATATCATATTAAGGAAATTCGTTATGGCACTTTGGGGTGGGCGTTTTACACAGGCAGCAGATCAGCGGTTCAAACAGTTCAACGACTCGTTGCGTTTTGACTACCGCCTGGCAGAACAGGATATTGTTGGCTCTGTGGCCTGGTCCAAAGCGTTGGTAACGGTCGGTGTACTGACTGCCGATGAACAGCTGCAGTTGGAAGAGGCGCTGAATAACCTGCTGGAAGAGGTTCGCGCGAATCCTCAGCAGATTTTGCAAAGCGATGCCGAAGATATTCACAGTTGGGTGGAAGGTAAGCTGATTGATAAAGTCGGCCAGCTTGGTAAAAAACTGCATACCGGGCGTAGCCGTAATGACCAGGTCGCGACCGATCTCAAGCTGTGGTGCAAAGACACGGTTATCGAATTACTGTCGGCCAATCGTCAGTTGCAAACTGCGCTGGTGGTGACGGCGGAGAATAACCAGGACGCCGTCATGCCGGGTTACACCCACCTGCAACGTGCGCAGCCGGTGACGTTTGCTCACTGGTGTCTGGCCTATGTTGAAATGTTGGCGCGTGACGAGAGCCGTTTGCAGGATGCGCTCAAACGCCTGGACGTCAGTCCGTTAGGCTGCGGCGCGCTGGCGGGTACGGCGTATGAAATCGATCGCGAGCAGTTGGCGGGTTGGTTGGGCTTTGCCTCGGCAACGCGCAACAGCCTGGACAGCGTTTCTGACCGTGACCACGTGCTGGAGTTACTCTCCGATGCCTCTATCGGCATGGTACACCTGTCGCGTTTTGCTGAAGATCTGATTTTCTTTAACACCGGCGAAGCGGGCTTTGTTGAACTCTCCGACCGTGTGACTTCCGGTTCATCTCTGATGCCGCAGAAGAAAAACCCGGATGCGCTGGAGCTGATCCGTGGCAAATGCGGTCGCGTGCAGGGTGCGCTGACCGGCATGATGATGACGTTAAAAGGCCTTCCACTGGCATACAACAAAGATATGCAGGAAGACAAAGAAGGGCTGTTCGACGCGCTCGACACCTGGCTGGACTGCCTGCATATGGCCGCGCTGGTGCTGGATGGCATTCAGGTGAAACGTCCGCGTTGTCAGGAAGCGGCGCAGCAGGGTTATGCTAACGCCACTGAGCTGGCGGATTATCTGGTGGCGAAAGGCGTCCCGTTCCGCGAAGCGCACCATATTGTGGGGGAAACGGTGGTCGAGGCGATTCGTCAGGGCAAACCGCTGGAAGCGCTGTCGCTTGTCGACTTACAAAAGTTTAGCCAGGTGATTGGTGATGACGTTTACCCGATCCTCTCGTTGCAATCGTGTCTGGATAAACGTGCAGCGAAAGGTGGCGTGTCGCCGCAGCAGGTTGCGCAGGCGATCGACTACGCGAAGGCACGTCTGTAGGTCCGATAAGGCAAAGCCGCCATCCGGCACTGTGCGCCGTTCTGCCTGATGGCGCTACGCTTATCAGGCCTACCAAACCATAACCCGGCCGAGCTTTGCGACGCCGGGCTTTTTTATGCAAAAAAAATGCGGACGCAAGGTCCGCAAAAGTTCACGTTGGCTTTAGTTATTTCGAGTATGAGAGAAACTCTCAAAACGGACAGTAGCTTCAAGGGTTAAAGGGGTACCGTTCCGTTTCTGTGGTGCATTATTAAACAGAAAGCTTGATAGGGATAATCGTTCGTTGCTATGCTACCTATCGCTACGAACTATCGTGGCGATGGAGGATGAATAATGAATATTCGTGATCTTGAATACCTGGTGGCGCTAGCCGAACATCGTCACTTCCGACGAGCGGCAGACTCCTGTCACGTTAGCCAACCCACGCTGAGCGGGCAGATCCGCAAGCTGGAAGATGAGCTTGGCGTCATGTTGCTGGAGCGTACGAGTCGCAAGGTGCTGTTCACCCAGGCCGGTTTGCTGCTGGTGGATCAGGCGCGCACCGTGCTGCGCGAGGTCAAAGTGCTCAAGGAGATGGCAAGCCAACAAGGCGAGACAATGTCTGGCCCGCTGCATATTGGTTTGATCCCAACGGTGGGGCCATACCTGCTGCCGCATATTATTCCGATGTTGCACCAGACCTTCCCAAAACTGGAGATGTATCTCCATGAAGCGCAGACACATCAGCTGTTGGCGCAACTGGATAGCGGCAAGCTCGACTGCGTCATTCTGGCGCTGGTCAAAGAGAGTGAGGCGTTCATCGAAGTACCGTTATTTGATGAGCCTATGATGCTGGCGATCTATGAAGATCACCCATGGGCAAACCGTGACTGTGTACCGATGTCCGATCTGGCGGGTGAAAAACTGCTGATGCTGGAAGATGGCCACTGTCTGCGCGATCAGGCGATGGGTTTCTGCTTTGAAGCGGGTGCTGATGAAGATACCCATTTTCGGGCAACCAGTCTGGAAACGCTGCGTAACATGGTGGCGGCAGGCAGTGGTATTACCTTACTGCCTGCGCTGGCCGTTCCGCCGGAGCGTAAGCGTGATGGTGTCGTTTATCTGCCATGCATTAAACCCGAACCGCGTCGTACGATTGGTCTGGTGTACCGTCCTGGTTCGCCGCTGCGCAGCCGTTATGAACAGCTGGCAGAGGCCATCCGTGGATCAATGGATGGCCATTTCGACAGTGCGTTAAAACAGGCGGTTTAAGCCATTTAGCGCCGCTACCCGATAGGCTTCTGCCATGGTTGGGTAGTTAAAGGTGGTGTTAACGAAGTACTCGATAGTGTTACCACCACCTTTTTGCTCCATTATCGCTTGTCCGATGTGAATAATTTCGGCCGCGCGCTCCCCAAAGCAGTGGATCCCCAAAATCTCCTTGGTTTCGCGATGGAACAGGATCTTCAGCGTTCCGACACTCATACCCACGATTTGTGCACGTGCCAGATGTTTAAACTGGGCGCGGCCAACTTCGTAGGGAACTTTCATTGCCGTGAGCTGCTGTTCTGTTTTACCAACGGAGCTGATTTCCGGAATGGTATAAATCCCGGTTGGGATATCTTCGATCAGATGCGCGGTGGCCTCGCCTTTTACCAGTGCCTGGGCGGCAATGCGTCCCTGGTCGTAGGCCGCCGATGCCAGGCTCGGATAACCAATCACATCCCCTACGGCGTACACATGCGGCAGCGCCGTCTGGTACATACTATTCACTTTGAGCTGCCCGCGGCTGTCGGTTTTCAGACCAATGTTTTCCAGCGCCAGCGAATCGGTATTACCGGTACGGCCATTGGCGTACAGCAGGCAGTCGGCCTTCAGTTTCTTACCGGACTTCAGGTGCATGATGACCCCGTCATCGCAACCTTCAATCTTCTCATACTCTTCGTTGTGGCGAATGACCACACCGCTGTTCCAGAAGTGGTAAGAGAGCGAGTCGGACATCTCCTGATCGAGGAATGCCAGCAGACGATCGCGGGTGTTGATTAAATCAACTTTGACGTCCATTCCACGGAAGATCGACGCATATTCACAGCCAATGACCCCTGCGCCATAAATCAGCACATGACGGGGTTCGTGGTGCAGGCTCAGGATAGAGTCACTGTCGTAAACCCGGGGATGCGAAAAGTCGACATCAACAGGGCGATAAGGACGCGAACCGCAGGCAATAACAAACTTATCCGCAGTCAGCGTTTCCACCGTACCGTCGTGACATTCCAGGGCGATCGTGTGTTCATCAACAAAACGGGCATTTCCCTGCAAAATTTCGCAGTGGTTGCGCTCGTAAAATCCTTGCCGCATACGCGTTTGCTGATTAATAACGTTATCAGCGTGGTTGAGAATATCGGCGAAAGAAGAACGAAGGAGTCGGGAGTGGTCGCTGTACAGTGGGTTCTGATTGAATTCAATAATGCGGCTGACGGCGTGGCGGAGAGCTTTCGACGGGATGGTGCCCCAGTGGGTACAACCTCCGCCGACATTATGATAGCGCTCAATCACCGCGACGCGCGCTCCTTGCTTAACCAGACCCATTGCCGCGCCTTCGCCGCCGGGACCGGAACCTATTACTATTGCATCGTAATCGTAAGAATGTGACATGGTCAGGCTTACCTGTTCTTATACATAAAAGCAACAGAATAGTAACATCGTTGTTGAGATAACCCAATTATCGTTGTGCTTTTTTGCGAAGTCGAAGCACAAACTGCGCGTAAACAATCATTCACAAAGCCATGCCAACCGCCTAATCTCTGGTATAGTGCCAGCAAGGTATGTGGAAGGATTCAGACATCGTGATGGGCGTTAGAGCGCAACAAAAAGAGAAAACCCGGCGTTCGCTGGTAGAAGCCGCATTTAGTCAACTCAGCGCTGAGCGTAGTTTTGCCAGCCTCAGTTTACGCGAAGTCGCTCGTGAAGCGGGCATTGCGCCAACCTCGTTTTATCGCCATTTCCGCGATGTGGATGAACTCGGCCTGACGATGGTGGACGAGAGCGGTCTGATGCTGCGTCAGTTGATGCGCCAGGCGCGCCAGCGTATCGCGAAGGGCGGGAGTGTGATCCGCACCTCGGTCTCAACATTTATGGAGTTCATCGGCAACAATCCCAACGCCTTCCGTTTATTATTGCGCGAGCGTTCGGGGACATCCGCAGCGTTTCGTGCAGCGGTCGCTCGTGAAATTCAGCACTTCATTGCGGAACTTGCGGACTATCTGGAACTCGAAAACCATATGCCTCGTGCGTTTACTGAAGCACAAGCCGAAGCCATGGTAACCATTGTGTTCAGCGCCGGGGCAGAAGCACTGGATGTTGGCGCTGAGCAGCGCCGACAGCTGGAAGAGCGGCTGGTATTGCAACTACGCATGATCGCGAAAGGCGCATTTTATTGGTACCGCCGTGAACAAGAGAAGATGACGCACCACTCCGAGTAACGAGAAGGACAAGCAATGAAACAGTCAGGTCAAGATAAAGGTACGCTGCTGCTGGCGCTGGTTGCTGGCTTATCGATCAATGGTACATTTGCGGCGCTGTTTAGCTCCATTGTGCCATTCTCAGTATTCCCGATCATTTCGCTGGTGCTGACGGTTTATTGTCTGCATCAACGCTATCAGAACCGCACCATGCCTGTGGGATTGCCGGGCCTGGCTGCCGCCTGCTTTATCCTCGGCGTTCTGTTGTACAGCACCGTAGTACGCGCTGAATATCCGGATATCGGCTCTAACTTCTTCCCGGCGGTACTGTCGGTGATTCTGGTGTTCTGGATCGGCTTTAAAGTGCGTAACCGTAAGCAGGAAATAGCAGAGTAACAGTTGTAACTGTAGGCCGGATAAGGCAAAGCCGCCATCCGGCAATCTGAAGCGGCCGGCCTACGTTCAGTTTTACTTCTTGGTTAACAGTACGCCGCACTCCATATGGTGCGTATACGGGAACTGATCGAATAGCGCCAGACGTGAAACATTGTGCGTCTGGCTTAACGTTTCCAGGTTTTTACACAGCGTCTCCGGATTGCAGGAGATGTACAGAATGCGCGGATACGCCTGCACCATTTTCTCCGTTTCGCTGTCCAGACCGCTGCGCGGTGGGTCAACGAAGATAGTTTCACACTGGTAACTCTTCAGATCGATTCCCTGCAAACGGTTGAACTCGCGAACGCCGTTCATCGCCTGAGTAAACTCTTCGGCCGCCATGCGGATTATTTGTACGTTTTCAATCTGGTTAGCCGCAATGTTGTACTGTGCAGCAGCAACGGACGGCTTGGCGATTTCCGTTGCCAGTACGCGGTTGAAGTTTTGTGCCAGGGCTAACGAGAAATTGCCATTGCCGCAATACAGCTCCAGCAGATCGCCTTTTGAGCCCCTGGTGACATCAATCGCCCACTCCAACATCTGAATATTCATGGCGGCGTTCGGCTGGGTGAAGCTGTTCTCAACCTGGCGATAGATAATCTCTTTACCCGCAACCGGCAAGCGTTCGTCAATGTAGTCCTGATCCAGCTCGATTTTGGTTTTGGTTGCCCGGCCAATCAGATGCACATTCAGGTTTTTCGCTCGCAGCGCATCCCGCAGCGCTTCAGCTTCCTGACGCCATTCGTCATCCAGCTTTTTATGGTACAGCATCGAGACCACCGCTTGATCGCTCAGGGTAGTTAGGTAATCAATCTGAAACAGTTTGTGACGCAGGACGTGGTTGTTGCGAACGCCTTCGATCATTGCCGTCATCAGCGTGTTGATAAGCTCACTGGCTGCCGGGAAGCTGTCGACACGGATACGGTTTTTAGTCTGACTGTCGAACATGATGTGGTACAGATCATCACCGTCATGCCACAAACGGAATTCCGCGCGCATACGGTAGTGGCTGACCGGTGAGCGAAACACTTCCGGAGCCTGTGCATAAAATGGCGTCATTAAGCTCTGCAGACGCACCACTTTTTCAGCTAACTGTGCGTCGTACTGTTCTGTCGGAAGGTGTTCGGGGGTCATGATGCGTCCTGAAAAATAAAAGTACGCGGGGATTGTAGGGATTGCTCATCAGATGTCCAGTCATTGATGATTTCCGATATTGTGATACGCAGTCTGGACAGTGGGTTGTAACAAACTGTAGCATCCGTTTTCCGGTCCTGTGAGTTAAAAGGGAATCCAGTGTGAATCTGGAGCTGACGCGCAGCGGTAAGGAAGGTAGGGGATGAGCGCACCTGGTGCAGACACTGCGGCATGCCGTGGGAAGTCATCGTCTCTTTAAGTTGCCTCCAAGCCCGAAGACCTGCCGGCTAACGTCGCATCTGGCTTTCATCATCGCGTACTATCGGTGGGACCTGCGGCATCCTTCTTATATTGTGGATGCTTTACAATGATTAAAAAATCGTTGCTGTGCACGGCACTTTCCGTCACGGCATTTTCTGGTTGGGCACAGGATACTAGCCCAGATACTCTCGTTGTTACTGCCAACCGTTTTCAGCAGCCTGTTAATACTGTCCTTGCTCCCACTGATGTGGTGACGCGTGAAGATATTCAGCGCTGGCAGTCAAAAGATCTCAATGATGTCATGCGCCGATTGCCGGGCGTAGATATTTCGCAAAGCGGCGGTATGGGGAAAAGCTCCTCGCTGTATGTTCGCGGTACTGAGTCCCGGCATGTCCTGGTATTGATTGATGGCGTGCCGATGGCGCGTGCGGGCATCGGTAATGCGATTGATATTGGTCAGATTCCGGTATCGTTGGTGCAACGTGTTGAATATATTCGCGGGCCGCGTTCAGCTGTGTACGGATCTGGTGCGATCGGTGGTGTGATGAACATCATTACGATGAGTAATGAAGAGAAATCACAGATCAACGCAGGTATGGGGACTGATGGTTATCAGACCTACGACGGCACGATAAATAAACGATTTGGTGACACGATGGTGACGGCGGCTGGCGCTTACCAGACGACCAAAGGTTTTAACATTCAACCTGATTCCCCTTACAGCGGTGACAGCGATCGCGATGGTTATCGCAACAAACTGTTCTGGGGCGGCTTGCAGCACAAGTTTAACGATAACTTCTCCGGTTTCTTCCGTGGTTACGGCTACACGGCGAATAGCGATTACGATCAGGGCTCTTATGGCTATGCTGGCGGTAATGACGAAGCTCAGAGTTACACTCAGTCCTGGGATTCCGGCCTTCGTTACAGCTCAGGTATCTATTCCGCCCAACTGATTGCTAACTACCAGCATCTCAAAGATTACAACTATAGCAATCAACTCGGTCGTTATGCGGGGGATGCTACGCTGGATAATATGGAACAGCGCTATATTCAGTGGGGAAATAACGTTGAGGTTGGGCATGGAGCGATTAGCGGTGGTGTCGACTGGAAACAAGAAAAGCTGACTTCCAGTAGTACCACGAAATCGGACGCTTATAAACGTGATACGACCGGACTTTATCTAACTGGGCAACAACAAATTGATAGCGTCACGCTGGAAGCCTCAGGCCGTGAAGATCATGATGAACAATTCGGCTGGCATGGCACCTGGCAGACTGCTGCAGGCTGGGAGTTTGTTGATGGCTACCGTGCAACGCTCTCTTATGGCACAGGTTTCCTGGCTCCTTCACTTGGTCAGCAATACGGGGCTACGCGTTTTGCCTCTTCCTATGGGCCGGGTATTGCAGCCAACCCGAATTTGAAACCGGAAGAATCTAAACAGTGGGAAGCAGGGATTGATGGATTGACAGGGCCGCTTGATTGGCGTCTTTCTGCATATCATTATGAAATTCAAAACCTGATCGATTACAAGAATAACCAGTATATCAACGTTAAGTCAGCCACGATTAAAGGGCTGGAATGGACTGGGAATGTTACGACTGGCCCAGTAGATCATCACCTGACGCTACAGTATGTTGACCCGCGGGATGATGATACGAATAAGGTACTCTATCGCCGAGCAAAACAGCAGGTTAAGTATGAGTTAACTGGGCAGGTTCAGGACTTGGGGTGGAACGTTGCTTATCAATATATAGGTGAACGTTACGATAATGATTATGACAATAATCGTGATGTTAAATTGGGCGGCGTCAGCTTGTGGGATATCGGAGTGTCATATCCAATCACCTCACAGCTGACAGTTCGTGGTAAAATCGCCAACCTGTTCGATAAAGATTACGAGACAGTTTATGGCTACGCAACTGCAGGACGGGAATACACCTTGTCTGGCAGCTACACCTTCTGATCCCCGTCCCACCGTGCTGGTGTTTGATTCCGGCGTCGGTGGGTTGTCGGTCTATGACGAGATCCGGCGTCTTCTGCCGGATCTCCACTATATCTACGCTTTCGACAACGTCGCCTTTCCTTATGGAGAGAAGAGCGAGGAGTTTATCGTCGAGCGTGTTGTTGAGATAGTGACTGCGGTCCAGCAGCGCTATCCCCTCTCTCTTGCGGTCATCGCGTGTAATACAGCAAGCACGGTGTCGCTCCCTGCGTTACGTGAGAAATTTGCTTTCCCGGTTGTGGGCGTGGTGCCTGCGATTAAACCGGCAGCGCGACTCACGGCGAACGGTGTTGTGGGGCTACTGGCTACACGTGCAACGGTGAAGCGCTCGTATACCCATGAGCTGATTGCGCGATTCGCTAACGAATGCCAAATTGCAATGTTGGGTTCTGCTGAGCTGGTGGAACTGGCGGAAGCGAAGCTGCACGGTGAAACAGTTTCTCTGGAAGAACTGCGGCGTATTCTGCGTCCATGGCTGCGGATGTCTGAACCACCTGACACAGTAGTGCTCGGTTGCACTCATTTCCCTCTATTACAGGAAGAGCTTTTACAGGTCCTGCCCGAGGGGACGAGACTGGTGGATTCTGGTGCCGCGATAGCGCGCCGCACGGCCTGGTTGTTAGAGCATGAAGCGCCAGATGCGAAATCAACCGATGAGAACGTCGCATTTTGTATGGCAATGACGACAGAAGCTGAACAATTATTGCCTGTGCTACAGCGCTATGGCTTTAAAACGCTCGAAAAACTGTCAGTTTAAGTGGTTTTGATGAAAAAATACGCACTCGGAAGATTATTTTAAATTTCCCCTTGTCAGCCTGAAATAACTCCCTATAATGCGCCTCCACTGACACGGAAC
>NZ_JAOWGU010000013.1:0-293 GCF_030332975.1 Citrobacter sp. Cpo032 | reverse complement strand
ACCTCGATGCGATAACCGAGGGTATTTTTCCCGGTATCAATCACCTGGCCGTGATACTGGTGGCCGTTAATCTCCACCAGCACCGGGTCGCCCGCTTTCGCGTCTTCCCCGCGCACGTTTCCGGTAATCACCTGCTTCGCCGCCGACAGCTCAGTAAAGTTCAGGGTGTTGTCGGCAGTGACATCATGAATATTGACGGTGTTATGTGCTTTAGTGTCCAGTACCACCGTGGTGTGCTGCACCGCCACCGCGGTGTTGCCTGCCGTATCCACCCCGGTCACTGTCACTTCTAC
>NZ_JAOWGU010000012.1:0-242 GCF_030332975.1 Citrobacter sp. Cpo032 | reverse complement strand
AAACAACATATCCTTCACAATCATAACCGATCAACTCCAGGTAGCGATTATCATCAAACCGGTAAATTACCTGTGAGGGTATTTTTTTTGTACAGGCAGTGATAGCACATAGCGAAATAGTTCCGATTATTATTTTTAACGCACTTCCCTTATTCATAATTTATCCTTAAACATTAAGCGGTTTTGGCATATCCCATTGCAGATTATTTCCCTGCATCCATATCGCAGTGCATCCGGGTCCA
>NZ_JAOWGU010000011.1:0-498 GCF_030332975.1 Citrobacter sp. Cpo032 | reverse complement strand
TATCTCTGCACCCACAAAGTAGTGCGATAGTTAACACAATGACGTTAATTCTATTAAAATAATTCAACGCTTTCCTCCGTTACAGCTGCGAATCGACAGCAATTTTTCATAGCTGGGATAAATATGCGGGATCTTTTCACTACTGCCATCAGGATAAATTGCCGTAAGTTTGCCTGGAGCATCTGGAGGTGTCAAAGTAACAACTTTATCGAAATGAATGACTGGCTCAATAAGAATGGTTTGAGTATTCCTAAGCCGAAAACGCCTTCGCCATTTTTCGGGGCCGGTATTTCCACCAAATAATTTCAAACTCGTTGTGTTATCAATATGGTTTGCCACCATAGGGAAAAAATCAGTTTTTAAATCAAGATCACCACTGACCTCTTTTGCCCTCCCTGTCCCATAGCCGTCACTGAGACCATAATCTCCAAAATCAAAGATATAACTGGTCTCAATGACTTCTTTTCCTTTCACCAGTGGAATATTATCCGCAATCCT
>NZ_JAOWGU010000010.1:0-266 GCF_030332975.1 Citrobacter sp. Cpo032 | reverse complement strand
AATCCCCGCCTCACCGCCATATTTTAAGAAGAGCTCGTACGAAAGTACGGGCTTTTTTTTCGCATGTTGCATACCAGCGGGGGGATGAGAAGCCCCGACCGGGGTTCGACTGCTGGTGCAGCCAGCTGGACAGACCGGGAGCATCGCGAACGGGCTGCCCCGAAGGGGCGAGCAAAGCGAGTCAATCCCCCCTCACCGCCATATTTTAAGAAGAGCTCGTACGAAAGTACGGGCTTTTTTTTCGCATGTTGCACATCTACGGGGGG